>MHDZ01000087.1 GCA_001805055.1 Nitrospirae bacterium GWC2_57_13 | reverse complement strand
TCCCTCCTCGGTCAGCCGCTCCACCACGCGTCCCCATACCGATCGGGGCCAGGGCCAGCGTCCCAGCTTATTGATGCTCTTCTCATCTATGGCCACGATCACCGTCTCGGGACCAGGCGCCACAACGCCGCGGACCGCGAAGCGGAGGTCCAGGGACTTTTCCTCCAGCACTTCGAACAACCGGACGTTCGTGATATGCATAAAGGACAGCACAAGCGCAACTGCGAGAGAAATGTACAGCCCGACCTTCTTTATGTTCTTTACTTTCATCTTCACACTCCGCATGGAGCATAGCGCATGGGGCATGGCGCATAGGGTTCGAATCTCTCTGCTCTCTGCTCTCTGCTCTCTGCTCTCTGCTCTCTGCTCTTACAGCAGTTCCCCGAAGATCTCCCGCATTTCCAGATATTTCACAAGCCGATCGACCTGCTCCTGGTTCAGTATCCTCAGCACATCGCCGGCCACCTCGACGATCTTCACGTTCGCCAGCTTCCCGATGATCGTGTGCGCCAGGTTCTTCTCGATGCCCGCCATCCCGGCAAGGTCGTCGATATTGATCGAATATCCGCCGGGCATTTTACTCCCCTTCACCTGCTTTGCAAGGATATTCACGAGCCGGCTCGTGTTGTCCCTGATCATAAGGGACTCCATTTGTTCGTCCGTCTCCCGCAGGCGTTCGGCGATCCGCTTGATGAAGCGTATGGCTATCTCCACGTTACCCCGGAGCATGTCCTCGAAGGTCTTCCGGTCGATGACCAGCATCTCGCTCTCCTCGAGCGTCTCGGCCGATGCGGAACGGGGCTTGTCGTTCAGAATGGCCATCTCGCCGAAGAACTCGCCCTTGTCGAGCGTTGCAAGCGTTTTTTCGACGCCCCTGATCTTCTTGCTGATCTTTACCTTCCCGGCCTGGATTATGAACATCTCCTCGCCGCGATCTCCTTCGTTAAATAGCGTCGTTCCAGCCGGGAACTTCTTGCCGAATCGGGAATAAAGCTGCGTTTGCACATCTGCCGCCATGAATGCCTCCTCTTAGAAAAAGAAGTTCGGAACATGAGAGGTTGAGAAGTTGAGAAAAACCGTTCCTGCCGTTTCTCATCCTCCCAACTTCTTACCTTCCCATCCTCATTCCTTGCTGATAAGTATATCCCCCGTCTCACAGGCCTCCACAAAGGCCGCAACAACCAGGGGATCAAACTCCGTTCCCCCATGCCGCCGGATCTCCTCCTTCGCGGCATCGAGGCCTGCGGCCTTGCGGTACGGCCGGTCGGTCGTGATGGCATCAAAGGCATCGGCCACGGAAATGATCCGCGCGTGAAGCGGTATCGCTTCGCCGGCCAGCCCGTCGGGATAACCGCTGCCGTTCCACTTCTCGTGGTGCGACCGCATGATCCTGCGCACCTCGCCCATCTGCTCGATATGGGCAAGAATATCGGCGCCCACAAGGGGATGGGAGCGCATAGTCTCCAACTCGTCGGGGGTGAATCCCGCCTGCTTCAGCAGCACGCTGTCCCTGATGCCGATCTTGCCGATGTCATGAAGCACTGCAGCGAGTCTGAGCTGCTCCAGGTCTCCCGCGTCTCCCTCGATACACCGGGCAATGGCACTGCTGTACTCCACCACGCGTTTGATGTGCCCGCCCGTATAAGGGTCCTTCTTCTCCACGGCAGCGGCGAGAGCTGCAGCGGTATTCACGAAGGTCTCTTTCAACTCTCCGTACAGATGCGCGTTCTCGAGCGCAACAGCCACCTGGTGGGACAAGGTCATAAAGTTTTCCAGGTCTTCTTCGGTGAAGGCCCCGCCGCCTTTTTTATTGATGGCCTGGAGCACGCCGACCACCTTACCCTTGGAGCGTACAGGCACGCATACCATGTTCCGGGTAACAAACTTCGTGATTACGCCTGCTTGTCGAAAATAACGGCGGTCGTTCTCCACGTCGTTCACCAGGGCCGGCTGGTCCTTTGCGGCAACCCACCCGGCAATGCCTTCGCCCATTTTAAGCCGTATCTCCTTGAGCCGCGACCCTTTCTCGCCCAGCGCCACCTCGAAAAAGAGGTCCCCGGTCTTTTCATCGACAAGCAGGAGCGATCCGACGTCGGCATCCATGAGCGCCGTCGCAGCCTCCATGGCTCGCCTTCGAACCTCGCGCTGGTCGAGCGTTGAGTTCAGGACCGTTGAGAGCTTCATCTGCATCACGCGGTGCCGGGCTTCCCGCTGACTTCCCGCAAGAAGGTCCGCATACTCCATGTCAAGAGAGAGGCGGCCTGCGAGGAATTCGATCATGGCCTTGTCGCCAGCAGTGAAGGGATTCCCGTCGGACTTTTTGATCAATTCGATCACGCCGATCACGCCGTTCGTATTCCGGATCGGCGCTGCGAGAATGTTTCGGGGGCGATTGCCCGTACTCTCGTTGATGCTGCTCCTGCGACGGTTCCCACGTACATTGACGCTGAGATGGGCCTTACCGCTTTTGGCAACCCCTCCAATGATCCCTTCGCTCTCGGGAATGCGCTTTCCGATCAGTTTTTGCGCTCCCGGCCCGCGGGCGGCCCTGAAGACGAACTGGTCGCCGTCGCGGATGAGAATTGAACCGACGGTCGTATGGGTGAGAGAGAGGATGGTCTTAAGATAGTAGGCAAGAAGCCCGTCAACCTCGGCGGGACCTACCTGCTTGCCGCGCAGAATGTCGAGATTGGCCTTCTCAAGGTGCAGAAATTTATTCAGCCCCTGCAATTCCGCACGCAGCGCATCCACGTGCGCTTTGCCGCGTCCTGTCCGGGCCGGAGAAGTGCCTGGTTGCCGGACCGACCTCGTCGTATTCTTTGTTCGCTGAGCGATACCGTCCCTCGCCGCATCCGGCGCGCAGTCATCAGCGCTGCGCAGCCAGTATTCCTTCTTTGAGCGCCTTCACAAAGCTGCCGCACGTTTGAACGAGATCGGAAGAGCCAGAATTCTGGTCCACCAGCTTCACGATGGCGCTTCCCACGATGACACCGTCTGCGCCCCCCATAGCAACTTGCGCTGCCTGATCGGGCGTGGAGATTCCAAAGCCGACACAGACGGGTTTATCAGTTTGCGCCTTGATCTTCCTGATGGACTCCGTTATTCCCTGCTGGTTCGCCGGCGCAGATCCGGTCACGCCCGTAAGCGATACATAATAGATAAAGCCCTGCGATACCTTGCTCACAAGCTTCACGCGGTCATCAGTGCTCGTCGGCGCCAGGAGAAAGATCGTATCAAGACCGGCCTTCTTGGCCAGGGGTATGAGCGTCCCCGCCTCGTCAGGCGGCAGGTCAGGAAGAATGATGCCGTCGAGGCCTGCCGAGACCGCATCATGAACGAACCGCTCCTCTCCATATTTGAAGATGAGATTATAGTAGGTCATGAGAATGAGCGGTATCTTCGTTTTTGCCCGGACATCGGCTACCAGGCCGAGCACCGACGCAACGGTCGTGCCCTTTGCCAATGACCGGATCGCGGCCTGCTGGATCGTAGGACCGTCGGCCAGGGGGTCTGAGAAGGGCGCGCCAAGCTCAATTATATCACAACCCGCCTGCTCCATCTCAAAGATGAGGTCCTTTGTCACGGCGAGGTCCGGGTCCCCTGCCATGATATAGGGGATGAGGGCCTTCTCGTTCTTTTTTTTAAGACGATTGAATGTAGTTTTTATTCTCGACATTATCATGCTCTTTCTCTTAGAAACCGGTCAAAGTCGGGCGCCTGTTTAAAACCACATGGCCTCCGGCCATGCCGCAATTTTACAATTTCCATTTTCCAATTTGCCTTTGCCGCAACCACAGGCCGCGCCGGAATCTCACCGGTTGATTTGATATACAGCCGTGGCCTCGGCCCAGTCAGCAGGCTCAAGCTGATTGAGCCTCCGTACCAGGTCGCTGATCATGCCCGTGGACTTGGCGTCGAATGCCTCGAACATCCCCTCGCGGAACCCCAGGGCGATGATGTCTTCCTTATTCTTCGTGGCGATGATCTTGACCCGCTCCTCTGCGCTCTTGCCGATGAAACCCGGCAGGAAGCGGGCCTCAAGCCGGAGCGGATTGCCCGTGGACGGAAATTCGACGGCCGTGCCGCCCTTGACGAAATTGTCCCGATCCTGGGCGTTGGGAAGCAGGAGCGTGACCGATCCGTCGGCTGCAACGGAAAAGAGGTAAACATGGCAGTCGCTGTTCGCCTGGTAGAATATCCTGACGTCTTCCCCTTCTTTAAGAAGCGTCCTGGAAAGCGATACCTTGATCGAAAGACCCTCGCCTCGCTCAGGATAGACCGGAGTCACCAGGGCCTTCAGGGCAACGCGGTAGAGGTTCCGGTCCTTCTGGTTCCATCCTTCGGACAGGATCTCCGCCTTCTCGACCTTCCCGCGCACAGAAGCGTAGACGAGATCGTCAGCAATCTGGTTGTTCGACACGAACGTATGAGAACGGATGAAGGCCCCCACGGCCTTCTCCACGGCCTTCTGTTGAGCATCCCGTTTGGCGCGCTCCTTCACTTCCTTCTGCGTGTCATACTCACCCATCTGCGCTTCGCCGACAGCTTCGACCCAGACCGGCTCTTCGGCTGCCTGCGCCAGGGACGGAACAAGGCCCAACAACACTACCGCTGTCATCGCCGCTCTCAAAAGGTTTTTCATAGCTGCCCTAACTCTTCCCCTCGATCAACTGCGGCGTCTGCTCGTTGTTGTATTTCTTTCTGGCAATGCTCTGCACCTGGGGTTTGACATAGTCGAACAGGGCAGGAATATCAAGCGAGCCGTCCTGCTTGACCACATCTTCGTTTCTGATGCCCTTCAGCATGAAGTACGTGAACAGGCCATGCCCCTTCTCATCATAGGTGGAGCTGATCTGCTCGCCTGAGGACGCCGCAAGCACGGTCATGTTCTTCGCCGGCGGCGCAGTGTTCAGGTTCATCACCAGCGGCCGGGCGCCCTTGGCGAGCACGGACCGCCCCCCGGCTCCGGAGAAACAGGAATCGAGAGCGACAATGACCTCCTTGGCAGGCAGTTTGCCAAGAGCTGCGTACATTCTCTTCAGAGAGTATCCGGTCTCATCAATGAAGGACGGATCGCCGTCATAGGGTACGAGATAGGCGCTACCGCTCTTCGGGTTGGGTGCACCATGGCCGGAATAGTAAACAAATACCGTACTGTCCTTCTCCACGTTGTTCGGCAGCCACTTTTCAAAATACTTTTCAAAATCACCTTTGGTTGCATGGTCATTCAATACGGTGACGATATTCTCCTCTGGATAGCCCATGACCTTCGTCAAGTACTCGGTGACCAGTTTGGCATCCTGTACCGCGAAATCAGCTGCGGGCAGCTTCTGACGATAGCTTTCAATGCCGATAACAATGGCATAAGAGTTTTTGTTTTGCTTAACCTTCGCCAAAGGCAGGTCATCAATATCGGACCGGACCGTCATAGCGGGCATTGGTTCAATTGATGACGCACGTGCAACATTTGTCGGTTTTGCGCTTGCAGACGTTATCTGTATGGGTTCTTCGCTTTCATCAATCAGCTTGTAATCGGCCATTGCTTTTCGGGCATTATCCTCGCGGACACTGGACGGATTCGAAACCGCCGAGACTTTGACATAGTATGTCTTGCCTGCCTCGATATTGAGGGGAAGTAAGTTTTGGGGATTTCCATCATGAACGCGATGTTTCCCCGGCTCTAGCAGTACCGCCAAATACGTTCTTTCTGCAAGCGTGCCTGCGGTGTTCCCATCTACAATAATTTTAAAGAGGACGCTGCTACCGGCAAACACAGCATTTCGATAAACATAAAGCAGTGCCTTGCCCGGCGGTGGTGCCATACTCTTCATTTTCATGTCCATTTCCGGCGAGGCCACCGGCACAGACGCGCAGGCGCTAAGCAGCATGCTGAGTATAACCAAAAGCAAAATCACACGTGCAGTGTATTTCTTCACGTTACCATCCATATTCCATAATGACATCATTCTATCTCTATACACCTTACAACTTCTTGCGTCGCTTGCTTTTCGCCTTCAACTGATCAATTCTTTTTCGCCCCAATCAACTGAGGCGACTGCTCATTGTTGTATTGCTTTCGGGCGATCCGCTCCACCTGAGGTTTAATATAGCCGAACAGATCGCTGATCGCAATCGAGCCGTCCGGTTTGACCACATTTTCGTCCTTGATGCCTTTGAGCATGAAGTAGGTGAACAGCCCGTGCCCTTTTTCATCATACGTCGAACTCGTCTGCTCACCGCTCGACGCGGACAGGACAGTCATGTTCGCCGCTAAAGCCGTTGCCGTCTGAAGATTCATTACCAGCGGCCTTGAACCTTTTGCGATAACCGAGCTGCCGCCTGCGCCGGAGAAGCACGAATCAAGCGCTACGATAATTTTTTTCGCCGGAAGTTTGCCGAGTGCAGCGTACATGCGCTTCAAGGAATATCCGGTCTCATCAATGAAGGACGGATCGCCGTCATAGGGAACGAGATAGGCATCACCGGTCTTGGGGTTCGGAGCGCCGTGGCCGGAATAATATATGAAAACCGATGCTCCGGGCTCGACATTGTTCGGGAGCCACTTTTCGAAATATTTTACTAGGTCAACGTTTGATGCGTGGTCGTTTAACAATGTTATAACATTCTCTTCAGGATAGCCCAATACCCTGGTCAGATATTCGACCATGATCTTCGCGTCACTAACGGCAAAATCAGCCTTCGGAAGCTTCTGACGGTATTGCTCTATGCCGATAACTATGGCATAGGCGTTCTTGTTCAGCTTTGCTTTTGCAGAAGGGATATCATCCACATCGGATCTGGCCTCAGGCCTGCCACCTTCAAACATGTCTTTGAAACCCGCAGGCTGCCCTGCCTTCTTATCCCGCCGGACAACAGCACTTAAAAGCTGTACGCCTGCCTCAGGATTCATTGTTGAAGGGAGTTTGCCCTTATTCGTTGTTTGGAGCTTGAACATCGCTTCTTCCGGGTCTGCGCCCTTTTCGATCAACAGCCTGACGGCATTTGAGGAGCCGGAGAGAGCGGCCCACTCAAGCGGCGAGTATTGAAACCCGGTATCGCGTGCATTAATGTCCGCGCCTTTTTCAAGGAGTATCTTTATGACCTCCACACAGTCTTTAACTGCCGCCCTGTGCAGGGCCGTAAGCCCGATCCCGCCCTTCGCGTTCACATCGGCGCCCTTTTCTATAAGGACTCTTGCCGCCTCTGCACGACAATAGTACGCTGCGTGGTGCAGTGGAGGCCCACCCCACCCCGCAGGACTCCACCCATCGACGATATTGGTCATCTTGCCCTTGTGCTCATTGGGGTCAGCTCCAGCATGCAATGCATTCTTTATTGCCGTTAAATCGCCCTGCCCGGAAGCAATATGCAGGGGGCCGCCCGTTGTTGCACAGGCTGAAAGTCCGATGCACAGGAAGAAAATAGAAACAAATACTGATATTCTTTTCATACACCACCCCACCTAAATGAAGGCATTAAGCATCAAACCTGACCTTCATTTGATATAGCGCACTAATTTCCCTTCCCCTCGATCAACTGCGGCGTCTGCTCGTTATTGTATTTCCTCCGGGCTATGTTCTCCACCTGGGGCTTTATGTAGTTATAGAGGTCTCTGATTTCCAGACTTCCGTCCGGCTTCACTATGTCCTCGTTCTTGATGCCATTCAGCATGAAGTAGGTGAACAACCCATGCCCCTTCTCATCATACGTCGAGCTGGTCTGCTCGCCTGAGGAGGCGGCCAGCACGGTCATATTCTTAGCAGGAGCTATGGCTGTCTGAAGGTTCATGACCAGGGGCCGTGCGCCCTTGGCGATGACGGACCTGCCCCCGGCACCGGAGAAACAGGAATCGAGGGCGACGATAATTTCCTTCGCCGGAAGCTTGCCGAGAGCATCGTACATGCGCTTAAGAGAATAGCCGGTCTCGGCGATGAAGGTCGGATCGCCGTCATAGGGAACGAGGTAAGCCCCTCCCGTCTTGGAATCCGGAGCGCCATGGCCGGAATAGTAAACAAAAACGGTGCCGTCTTTCTCTACATTGTTGGGCAGCCACTTCTCAAAATACTTAACAAAATCGCCCAATGCAGCGCGATCGTTAAGCAGCGTAACGACATTTTCCTCAGGATATCCCATGACCCTGGTGAGGTAGTCGCTCACGCTCTTCGCATCAGCTACGGCAAAGTCAGCCTTCGGAAGCTTCTGACGGTATTGCTCAATGCCGACGACAATGGCGTAGGCGTTTTTGTCGGGTTTTGCTTTTATCGCAGGAAGTTCGTTAACATCGGATTTGATGGCTGGAGATACTTCTTGAAAGGGTTTGGAAGCTAGTGTTTCAGGCTGCATTGCTGGCTGCTGCTTCTTTGCAAGTTTCTCCAGTAACCTAAAACCATCCTTACCTAGACCCCACTTTTCAAGAAATGCCATAGCGGAATCTATGTCAGCGCCCTTCTCAATAAGGAGTTTCGCGATGTCGGCATTACCCGCATATGCAGCAGATATAAGAGGTGTCCAGCCGTCGCGGGAACGTGCATTCACATCAGCGCCCCTGCCAACCAAGACCTTTACGGATTCCATGTGGCCGCCATGTGCCGCACACGTCAAGGCAGTCACGTTTGGATCCCAGCCAAGTCCACAGCCACTTCTCTCATTCGCATCAGCACCCTTATCCAGCAGCTCTTTGACGACATCGGTCCGTCCTTTGTACGCGGCTGTCGCTAAGGGCGTACCAGTAATTGCACATCCTGTCATCGCCATGCTTGCAAGCAGGATAAAGATCATACCGGTTAAAGAAATTAAATTACCCTTCATTTTCATACCTCCGCATCCTGACGCCGGGACCGTGATGTTGATGCTGAAAGTGCTTTGCGCTTTCATTATGGGCTCTTTTCCAGTCATAGCCCGCCTCCGCACCTGTACAGCTCCACTCCCCATATCTTCGCTACCTGCATCACGTCTTTGTCCCTTCCGGCTCAATTCTTCCCTTCCCGGAACCGGTCCTGGATCTCGATGGTCTTCTTATCATACCCCATACGAAGGAGATTGCCCATATACAACCATTGGAGCCGCAGCTCAAGCGGTATTCTGCCATATTCCTCGATCGTCTCCTTTGCAAGGAAATAATCAAAACCCTTTTTGTGCTGATGCTCACTCATCACGAAGTTCCTTCAGGCTTCTGACATCTGCTGCATCCTGCTGCCGATCCGCTTTTTCCTTCATCACGATAAGATCGTCAATGCCTATTACCGGGACCTGAACATTCTGTATCAGAACGACCTTCTTGCCCCTATCCGCCTTCGCAAAATCAACGGGAGCATCGATCAATATATCTATCTCCCTGATGGCCCATTCTGGATTCATCAGGTTGAATGCTTTCATGTTCTTGTTTTTTATCCAGTCATTCCGTTTTGCGCTATCGGCAAACTCTGCAATGTCCACGGGCACCTTTGGCTTGAACCCCCACCCTGTAAGCAACTGGATGAACGATTCGATATTCCGGTCATCCATATCCAACAATAGATCAATATCATAGGTCATCCGTGGAATGCCGTGCAGGTTGACCGCCATGCCTCCGACAACGATGTAGCGGATGCCCTCTTCATTGAATCTCTTGAATATTCCGAGATAATCCAGCATCATTCCGCACTCCATACGAATACGCCGACACGGTCGGCTGGCTCCACATTACAGCTCCACTCCCCTGATCTTCGCCACCTGCATCACGTCCTTGTCTCCCCTGCCTGACAGGTTCGCGATGATGACCTTTTCCTTGCCCAGGGTCGGCGCCAGCTTCAGGCAATAGGCGATCGCATGGGCGCTTTCGAGCGCCGGGATGATGCCTTCGAGGCGCGACAGGAGATCAAATGCCTCCATGGCCTCTTCGTCAATAGCATAAGTATACTCGATACGGCCCGTATCGTGGTAGAATGCATGCTCGGGACCTACAGCTGCATAGTCCAATCCCGCGGAAACGGAGTGGGTCAGCTCGATCTGGCCCTGCTCATCCTGGAGCACGTAGGTCTTGGAGCCCTGCAGCACGCCCAGCGATCCGCCCGCGAACCGTGCCGCGTGCTTCCCGCGCTCGATGCCCAGACCGCCGGCCTCAACGCCGTACATCTTGATGAATTCCTCTTTCAGAAACTCGTAAAAAAGGCCCATGGCGTTCGACCCGCCGCCCACGCAAGCCACGAGCGCGTCAGGCAGCCGGCCTTCGAGCTTCATGATCTGCTTCCTTGCTTCACGGCCGATAACGGACTGAAAATCACGCACCATCATGGGAAAGGGATGGGGACCGAAGACCGTGCCGAGAACGTAGTGCGTATGGCCCACGTTCGTGATCCAGTCGCGCATGGCCTCGTTGATGGCGTCCTTGAGGGTCTTGCTCCCGATGTCCACTGGACGGACCGTTGCGCCCAGCAGCTTCATGCGGAAGACGTTCAGGGACTGGCGGGCCACGTCATCAGTGCCCATATAGATCTCGCAATCCAGGCCGAACATGGCCGCTGCCGTGGCCGTGGCCACGCCGTGCTGGCCCGCACCGGTCTCGGCCACCACCCGCGTCTTGCCCATGCGCTTTGCGAGCAGCACCTGGGCCAGAGAGTTGTTGATCTTATGGGCGCCTGTGTGGCAGAGGTCTTCCCGCTTGAGATATATCTTCGCGCCGCTCTGGTGCTCGGTCAGCCGCTTTGCGAAATAGAGCGGCGTAGGCCGCCCGATGAACTCCCGGAAATAATAATCAATATCCGCCAGAAAGGCCTTGTCCTTCTTTGCATCCAGATAAGCGGCCTCAAGTTCGGTGAGCGCGGGCATAAGGGTCTCGGGAGCAAACTTGCCGCCGTAGATCCCGAAGTGCCCTTTTTTGTCGGGGATCGCTGTCATTTCTTCGCCGCCTTCCGGACCTCGGTAATGAACTTTTTCATTTTCGTGAACTCCTTGAGACCCTTCTCCTTCTCGACACCGCCGGCCACATCCACGCCGTAGGGTTTCACCTTCTTTACCGCTGCCGCCACGTTCTCGGGCGTCAGCCCGCCTGCCAGAATGATGCGCCGGAGGATGGCCGCATTCTTGGCAAGGTCCCAATCGAAGGTAGTACCGGTCCCGCCCTGCAGCCCGTCTACGTGGCTGTCGAGCAGCATGGCCGTCACCTTGTAGTGCACGATGCTGTGCAGGCTCTCCAAATCCTTCACCCGGATGGCCTTGATGACGCGGCTCTCAAAGCGTTCGCAAAACTCAGGGCTTTCATCGCCGTGGAACTGGAGGACCTGGATTCCTGATTTCGCCTGGATCTCGCGGACGCGCTCCTCGGTTTCGTTCACAAAAATGCCGACGGGGACGACAAAGGGGGGCAGTTGGAAGATGATCTCCGCTGCTTTTTCCGGTGAGATGAAACGGGGGCTCGCGGTGTAGAAGTTGAATCCAAGGGCATCAGCGCCCAGATCCGACGCTTCCAGCGCATCGTCTCGGTTCGTTATGCCGCAGATCTTGATTTTGATCATAATGGAACCTCAAATAGGAAATTCAAAATCCAAAACTCTAAACAATCTCAAATCTCCCACGGTAAAATTATAAATTTGGTCATTCAATATTGTGTAGAATTTCGATATTAGGATTTAGAGCTTGCCCCCAATAGTTCTTTGACCTTCTTCCCGATGTCCTTCTCCCGCATCAGGCTCTCGCCCACCAGAATCGCATCCACGCCGGCCCGGTGAAGTTTTTCCACATCATCGCGCGTGATAATACCGCTTTCGCTCACCACAATGCGGTCATCGGGGATGTCCTTCAGCATAGCAAGGGTCGTATCGAGGCTCACCGTGAAGGTCCTGAGGTCCCGGTTGTTGATGCCCACGAGTGTCGCGCCCGCCGAAAGCGCCTTGTCCAGTTCTTTGTGGGTATGCGACTCCACAAGGACATCGAGATCCAGCTCAGCCGCGATTCCCAGGAAGTCGGTCATCTGCGCCTTCTCAAGACAGGCAGAGATAAGCAGAAATGCATCCGCCCCTGCTGCCCGCGCTTCGAAGATCTGGTACTCGTCAATGATGAAGTCCTTTCGGAGCAGCGGAATCTTCACGGCCTTCCGGATCAAGCCGAGGTAATCGAGGCTCCCCTGAAAGTACTTTGTTTCCGTAAGGACGGAAATGCACGCAGCGCCCGACCCTTCATAGGACTGTGCGATCTTCACGGGGTCGAAATCCTCGCAGATCACGCCCTTGGATGGCGACGCTTTCTTTGCCTCGGCAATCAACCGGATATCATTGCCTGTGAGCGCCTTTTCAAAACCCCGCACGGCACCGGCGTCCTTTGCGCGAGAGCGGATCTCCGCCAAGGGGACGCGCCGTTTTGTCTCTGCCAGCTCTGTTCGTTTGTATGCGATGATATCGTCTAAAATCATTGAATGACTATTTTGCCACGGATGAACACGGATAGAAAGCCTTGGCTCCAATCTTTATTCCGCATTCCGCATTCCGAAATGCTCATTGGTATTATGGTTTATTTGTAAAGTCTTTCAGTTCTTCCAGTTTTTTCAGTGCCGCTCCCGAATCGAGGGATCGCACTGCGAGCGCGATGCCCTCCTTGAAGTCCTTTGCTTTTCCCGAGGCCGTCAGCGCGGCAGAGGCATTCAAAAGTACAATGTCCCGCCGCGCTCCTTTTTCGCCCTTCAGCACTTCCAAGGTGATCTTAGCGTTCTCCGTAGCGTCGCCGCCCTTCAGGTCCTCGCGTTTCCCGGTCTTGAGCCCGAAATCCGAAGGATGGACGAAGAAATCCCTCACTTGGCCGTCCCGATACTCCGAAACCTTTGTTTTGTCCGTGATCGTGATCTCATCGAGGCCGTCCATGCCATGAACCACGAAGGCCCGGGAAAGCCCCAGGTTGCCAAGGGCCTGGGCCAGCATGCCGGTAAGTTCCGCGGAGTACACGCCCATGATCTGGGACTTCACGCCGGCAGGGTTCGTAAGCGGACCGAGAAGATTGAAGATCGTACGGATCCCGATCTCACGCCGCGGCCCGATTGCGTACTTCATGGCCAGGTGCATCATGGGCGCGAAAAGAAAGCCGATGCCCACCTCGCGCAGGCATTCTTCCACCCGAAGGGACGGGATCTCCAGGTTCACGCCCAGGGCCTGAAGCACGTCGGCGCTGCCGCTCTTGCTGGACACGGACCGGTTGCCGTGCTTTGCCACGGTCACGCCTGCGCCGGCGGCAACGAAAGCGGCAGTGGTCGAGATGTTGAAGGTATGGGCCATGTCCCCGCCTGTGCCGCAGGTGTCCACCTGAAAGGGCGCGTCAAGCCTGATGGGGACCGCCTTCTCGCGCATGAGCCGCGCGGAGCCCGTGATCTCTTCCACCGTCTCGCCCTTTAACCGGAGTGCGGTGATGTAGCAGGCGATCTGGGCGTCCGTGGCCTCGCCCTGCATGATCTCCCGCATCACCGCCTCGGCTTCCTGTTCCGACAGGCTCGTGCCTGCAACGACCTTTGTGATGGCTTCTTTGATCATCAACCCACCCCTCGCCACGAAGTCACGAAGACTCGAAGAAAAACGAACCAGGTAAGACTTCTTCATGCCTTTGTGCCTTTGCGGCCGTAATTGGTTTAAAGCTTTAAAAAATTCCTGAGCAGGTCCTTACCCGCGCCGGTGAGGATCGATTCAGGATGGAACTGCACACCTTCGACCTTGAACTGTTTGTGCCGGACGCCCATGATCATGCCGTCCTCGGTCCATGCCGAAATCTCGAGCGCATCAGGCAGGGTCTCGCGTTTGATGATGAGCGAATGGTATCGGGTGGCTTCGAAGGGGTTCGGCAGACCCGCAAAAAGGGTCCGGTTGTCGTGATGGATCATGGAGGTCTTGCCGTGCATCAGATAGGGAGCCCGGATCACGTCGCCGCCGAAGGCCTCGCCGATGGACTGGTGGCCCAGACAGACGCCCAGGACCGGCACTTTGCCTGCGAAGTGCTTTATCACCTCGATGGATATCCCCGCCTCTTTCGGCGTGCAGGGGCCCGGCGATACGACGATCCGCTCAGGCTTCATCGCCTCGATCTCGGAGATCGCGATCTTGTTGTTCCGAAAGACCTTCATCTCCTGCCCCAGCTCTCCGAAGTACTGGACCAGGTTGTAGGTGAAGGAATCGTAATTGTCGATCATTAAAAGCATACAGTACCCCTAAAAATCGTCTCTCGCAGGCGCAAAGGAAATCTTTAGAACTCTAAAACCAGGGCGTGAGGATTTTTATTCAAGCCCTCATCTTCAAATAATTACCTGTCTCGTTTTTGACCTGCTTTTCTTTGCGTCCTTTGCGTCTTTGCGAGAAAACCGTCTTGGCTTTTTTGTATTTAGTCCAGCCCCTCTTCCGCCATCTCCACGGCGCGCATCATGGCCTTTGCCTTGTTCACCGTTTCCTGATATTCCGCCGCGGGATCGCTGTCAGCGACCACACCGCCGCCGGCCTGGATGTATGCCGTCCCGTCCCTGATGACCAGGGTGCGGATCGTGATGCAGGTGTCCATGGATCCTGAGAACCCGAAATACCCCACTGCCCCCGCATAGGGCCCGCGCCGCGTGGGCTCCAGTTCGTCGATGATCGCCATGGCCCGAACCTTGGGCGCCCCCGTGACCGTACCCGCCGGAAAACATGCCCGGACAACGTCGTAGGCGTCCTTTCCGTCCGAGAGGTCACCGCGCACGTTCGAGACAATGTGCATCACATGGGAATACCGCTCGACGACCATGAGTTCGCTCACGTTCACGCTGCCAGGAAGGCTCACCCGGCCCACATCGTTCCGGCCCAGGTCCACGAGCATGATGTGCTCGGCCCGCTCCTTGGGGTCGGCCAGCAACTCCGCTGCCAGGGCACGGTCCTCGTCCTCCGAGGCACCTCGCCGGCGCGTGCCAGCAATAGGCCGGAGGTCGATCTTCCCGCCTTCGAGCCGCACCATCACCTCTGGCGATGCGCCCGCCACGACCGTGTCTCCGCAGCGCAGGAAATACATATAGGGCGAAGGATTGATGAGCCGCAGGGCCCGGTATATCTCAAATGGGTCGGCAGTGATCGGCGCCTGAAACCGCTGGGAAGGCACGACCTGAAAGATATCGCCTGCCTTGATGTACTCCTTCGCCTTCAGCACTGCCTGCTCGTACGCCGCTTGCGTGAAGTTGGACGTAAGTTGCTGGTCCTTTGGCCTTTTTCCCCTGACCCCTGACCCCTGGCCCCTGACCCTGTCTTTCAGCTTCTTCACGATCTCGTCGATCTTTGCCTTTGCCTCTTCATAGGCCGATTCAACAGACCCGCCATTGACATGGGCGTTGGACACCACCTTGATCATATGCCGGATATTGTCGAAGATGACGATGGTGTCGGTGACCATGAAGAAGACGTCGGGGATATCGAGCTGTTCCTTCGGCTTGTCAGGCAGTTCCTCGAAGAACCGGACCACATCATATCCAAGGAACCCGACAGCTCCGCCATTGAAGCGCGGCAGCGACGCATCGGGCACAGGCCGGTATTCGGACAATACCTGCCGGACCACCTCCAGGGG
Source organism: Nitrospirae bacterium GWC2_57_13 (assembly GCA_001805055.1). Classification (GTDB taxonomy): domain Bacteria; phylum Nitrospirota; class UBA9217; order UBA9217; family UBA9217; genus GWC2-57-13. Next base: position 26,251 of record MHDZ01000087.1, on the reverse strand, counting down.
ATCGTTGGTGAACAAGACGGACTCGGCCTTGCCGTTCCTGACGACCTCGGCCTTCCTACCGAAGCTCCGAATCACGATGGAGGGCGCGCTGCCGAGAAAAGAATATCGTGCCCACTTTTCCCCGCCTTCCATACTCTCGAGCAGAAAAGCATTTCGGCCGTCGTCGATCTTCCGGAAGGCCGAGACAGGCGTCTCCATGTCGGCAAGGATCTCCCGATGGACGGGGATCAGGTTGCCCTGCTTCGCCTTTTCCCGGAACTCTTCAAGCGTGGGCCGGAACATAAAACTCCTTGCAAAATGAGGGTTTGGCTACTATACCAGATGGGCGAAAGAAGTGTCAAATGTAAAAAACCTGGGGATGAAGCGGAAGCGCCGGGGGGTGCGGGAAGCATCACTCGATCAATGGAACACACAACATGGCCAAAAGAATATCTCGCGCGATCTCAACGGGCAGGAAATGGACGCTGCTCGAAGCCGCGCTCCATTCCCGCCTGTTCATCACTTCTTTTTGCCGACAAGTTCATCCATAAGCGTCTTGACGGAAACGATGCGGTCGACCCGGGAAGCATTGGTGCCGACGGTGTACAGCGGCTCTTCCTCGCCAGGATTATAGTCGCCGGAACTCAAAAGGCCGTTGCAGATGCAGAAATAATTTTCGTTGTCTTCCTTCGCAGGGCAGACGCTGAACTTGCCGTCCTTGTCTTTCAGCAACACCGCGCCTTTGTCGCACTTGGGGGTTCTGAGCTGTTTGAGCGTCGAGGCGAACATGGGAGACTGTTTGATGATCCGGAAGGGAAGCCCGCAAGGAGAGCCCGGCCGGGAAGCGACCATGATGTCCTCTTCCTTCGCCAGGACGACCGCCTGCTTATACGCTTCCGAGGCGCTGCTTTCCTCTGTTGCCAGAAAGCGCGTTCCCATCTGGACGCCGTCGGCTCCCATCTGCATGAAGCGAACGATGTCCTCGTAAAGATATATACCGCCCGCTACGATCACGGGAAAATCGCCGTGTTTTTTCGCCATGTCCTTGACCGGCGGAAGGAGGTTCTCGAGCTTGTTCGACTCGCTTTCGATCTCATCGAATTTGAATCCCAAATGACCGCCGGCAAGGGGGCCCTCGAGCACCACCGCATCAGGCCGGTACCCGAGCTTCTCCCACTTTTTGCATATGATATCGAGTGCCCGCGCTGAGGAGACGATGGGGATGAGCGCCGTGTCCTTTGGCGGCTGGATCGCGGGAAGTCCGAGCGGAAGCCCGGCGCCGGAGATGATGAAATCCACCCCTGCGTCGAGAGAGCCTCTGACCGAGGCATCGTAATCGCGCACCAGGGCAATCATGATATTGATGCCGACACCGCCGCCTGCGCCTGCTCCAGCCTCCTTGGAAAGCGAGACCTCTTCATAAGCTGCTTCGTAGGAATTAACCTTTTTCCCGCTCCGCTTCGATACGAGCCGGTCCAGAACAGCGCTCGATACGACGCCTACGCCGCCTTCCCGCGCCACTGCTGCGGCAAGCGGATACAGAGAGACCCCCACACCCATGCCTCCCTGTATGATCGGCACGGAAATTTTTTTACCTTTGATAACAAGCGGTTTCAGAGCTGCTGATTTCAACGCGCCTCCTCAGTGTTGCCTGGCCCATAGTTTATTACGGACCGCCACAGTGAACTTCGACCTTCCGGAACGGAATGAGGCCGAAAAACAATTTAATATACCATAAATCGGGATGAGTTTCACCAATAAAATTCTGCAAATATACACTAGCTCCAGATGAAGGATTGCACGGACTGACGGCTTGCGGAACCCTGAAGCAGGCAGCGCCGACGTGACAAGCAGTGACGGAACGCCCTCCTTGCCTTGGGATAAGCAAGCCTGCACCTGTTCCCGGCCTATGCCTTCAGGACGCCGTCTCGCGCACTGCTAGATGAAACCGCAAAAAGATAAAGAGACCCGCCGCTGACATTTTACAGATAAATATGCTTTCCGGCTTTGAAAATATATCGGGCCCTGCTATACTGTACCTCATTCCGAGGTGCTTGCATGAGAACCCTTGCTGTCAGCATCACATCCGCCCTCATCCTTCTTATTGCACCCATTGCTCCGCTTGCTGCGACGGACGGAGAAATCTCCCGCATCCGCTGCGCGTCAACAACGAGCACCCAGAACTCGGGACTCTTCGACTACATCCTTCCGATCTTCGAAAAAAGGACCGGAATCAAGGTGGACGTAGTAGCTGTGGGCACCGGCGCAGCCATAGAAATCGGTAAGCGGGGCGACGCAGATGTTGTCCTGGTCCATGCAAAGGAGCAGGAACTGAAGGCTCTGGCTGAAGGTTTCTTCGTGAACCGTCGCGATGTGATGTACAACGACTTCGTGGTCATCGGCCCTCCTGTTGATCCTGCGAAGATCAGGGGAATTAAACTGGCTTCCGGCGCACTCCGGAAAATCTCCGAGACAGCACAGCCCTTTGTGTCCCGAGGCGACAGGTCAGGCACACACACAAAGGAACTGGCCATCTGGAAGACGGCGAACATCGTCCCGGCGGGACAGGACTGGTATCTTGAGGTGGGCCAGGGCATGGAAAAGACCCAGCGGATCGCCGACGAGAAGCGCGCCTATACACTCACGGACCGGGGCACCTGGCTGTCCACGAAGGACAACCTGGATATGGCCGTCCTGCTTGAGGGCGATCCCGCCCTGTTCAATCAGTACGGCGTTATGGCCGTGAACCCGGAGAAGCATCCCTATGTGAAGTACCGGGAGGCCATGGAGTTCGTGAACTGGCTTGTCTCGAAAGAGGGGCAGGAAACTATCGCGTCATTCAAGGACAAACTCGAAAATCGGCTCTTTACGCCAAACGCAAAGTGAGCACAATACTGAACTGATGGAATCTATCGCTCAGGGATTCATACAAGCCTTCAGGCTCATCCTCCATCTCGATGCTGAACTGTTCGGCATCATCCTCCTGTCCCTGAAGGTCTCGGGCCTCGCCCTCATGACCGCAACGCTTTTCGGCATCCCTTTCGGCTCTCTCATCGGGCTCAGAAAATTCCCGGGCAGGTCGCTGGTAATTAGCGGCCTGAACACCTTCATGGGTCTGCCTCCCGTGGTCGTAGGGCTCTTCGTCTATCTGATCCTGTCGCGCAAGGGACCGATGGGATTCCTGGGCTTACTCTACACGCCTTCAGCCATGGTGATCGCCCAGACCATCCTGGCCCTTCCCATCGTGGCGGCCCTCTGCCACTCGGCCATCGTGGACGTCCAGCCCGTCATCCGTCAGGCCGCCCGGACCCTGGGCGCGACACCGCTGCAGGTTACCGCCACGGTGATCGCGGAGGCCCGGTACGGCATCCTCTCGGCGGTTATCGCCGCCTTCGGCCGTGTCATGGCAGAGGTGGGCGCCATCCTGATCGTGGGCGGCAACATCGCAGGCTATACGCGGGTCATGACCACGACCATTGCCCTCGAGACGGACAAGGGGAACTTCGAACTTGCCCTGGCGCTCGGGATCATCCTGCTCGTCATCTCCTTCGGCATCAACACGGCACTGCATGTCTTCCAGCGGAAAGGAATTCGGGGGGTGAAGCAATGGGGCTGAACCTGACCGTATCTGGCATCGGCAAGCGCTACAACGAAAAACCGGTCCTCCAGGGCTGCTCCTATGTCTTCGATGCGGGCGTGTATGTGCTCATGGGACCGAACGGCAGCGGCAAGTCTACGTTCCTCCGGATCTGCGCCCTGCTTGAACCGCCCGACGCAGGCGCGGTCGTCTATCGCGAAGCCGAGAGCGCTCTCCCAAAGGACGCTGAGCTCATGCGCCGCATCACCCTGCTGCTGCCCAAAACAGGCGTGTTCAACACCACCGTATTTCGCAACGTGGCTTATGGCCTGATGATACGGAGAATGGAGAAAGATAAGATCAGGTCGCGGGTCGAAATGATGCTGGACTTCGTCCACCTGGCCGCCCGGAAGGACCAGAACGCCCTGACCTTGTCGAGCGGTGAGACCCAGCGGCTCGGCATAGCCCGGGCACTGGCAATCGAGCCCGAGGTGCTGTTCCTGGACGAGCCCACAGCGTCAGTTGACGAGGAAAACCGGCTGATCGTTGAGAGTATCATCCTGAAGATGAAGCAGGAGAAGGGACCCGCCATCATTATGACGACGCACGACCGGGCCCAGGCTGAAAGGCTCGCGGACCGGATTCTCATGATGAAGGATGGAAGAGTCGAGGAGCTCGGAAAAGAATGAACCTGAAAAGTACAATTGGACGCTGATTTGCGCGGATAAGCGCGGACAAATACAGAAGCTTATTATCGAAAGACGATTCACCATCAGGGTGAAGATTTTATGGCTAGAAATTTGGATTTTTTCCGGCCTTGATCCGATGTTCCAGATTGTATCCGCATCCAAATGCTTTTTCCAGGTAACTGCTCAGGTGGTTTCGCTTAAAACCGTCATTCCCGAACGATTTTATCGGGAATCCAGGGGTTCATTAAAAACACTGGGTCCCCGATAGAGGCACTCGGGGACGACGAATCGAGGGACCTGAGCAGTTACTTTTCCAGGATAAAAACGGATGACAACCAAACGTGATCTGCTCATAACGTCCGGACTCCGCAGTTCTCACTCCTCATTCATATATCCAACTCGGCGAATTCCGCCCGCTCCTTGATGAACAGGAACCGCGGCTTGGGGTCCTTGCCCATCAACCGTTCGAAGACATCGTTCGTGGCCTTATGGTCCAGCACCTGCACCTTCATGAGCGAGCGGCTCTTGGGATTCATGGTGGTCTCTTTCAATGTCTCAGGGTTCATTTCCCCCAGTCCCTTGAAGCGGCCCACATCGTACTTTCTCCCATTCAGCTTCGCAAGGATCTTCTCCTTCTCCATCTCATCCATGGCATAGAACACCTCTTTGCCCGCCTCGATGCGGTACAGAGGAGGCATGGCAAGGAAGACATGGCCCTTATTGATAAGCTCGGGCATGTACCGGTAGATAAACGTGAGCAGCAGCACGCTGATGTGGGCGCCGTCAACATCGGCGTCGGTCATGAGGATCACACGGCCGTAGCGGAGCTTGTTGACGTCCATGTGTTGGCCCACGCCGCAGCCGAGGGTGGCGAGAAGGTTCTTGATCTCGTTATTCGCCTGGATCCGTTCGAGCGAAGCCACCTGCTCCACGTTCAGGATCTTGCCGCGGAGCGACAGCACGGCTTGGGTCTTCCGGTCCCGGGCCATCTTGGCGGAACCGCCTGCCGAGTCCCCCTCCACGATGAAGAGCTCGGTGTCCTCCACCTTGTTCGACGAGCAGTCGGCAAGCTTGCCCGGCAGGTTCAGCTTAAGGGATGAGAGCTTCCGCGTCACGCTGTCCTTGGCCGCCCGCGACGCGAGCCGGGCTTCGGCGGCCAGCAACACGCGTTTCACCACGGCATCAGCCATCGTGGGATTCGCAAGAAGGTAGGCTTCGCAGCCGTTCTTGACCGAGCTTTCAATGGGCGAGGATATCTCGGGATTGTTCAATTTTTCCTTGGTCTGGCCCTGGAACTGGGGGTTCTTGATCAGAACACTGACGATGCCGTACAGTCCTTCATACACGTCTTCCGGTGCGATGGCCTTGATGTTCTTGGGGATGAGGTTCTTCCGCTCGGCGTATGCCCGTACGGCCTTCGTAAGCCCGGACCTGACGGCGAGTTCATGGGTGCCGCCGTCGGTAGTATTGATCGAGTTCGCGTATGAGTGTATCTCGGTGTCCGTGGCAGTGGTCCAGTGCATGGCGCACTCGACCTTAAACTCGTCCTCTTTTTCAAAATAAAAAGGCTCGGGGTTCACGAGGCTGACGCCCTGGACGATCCGGGCGATGTAATCCTTGATGCCGTTCTCGTACTTGAAGGTGACGGCCTTCTCATCTCCGAGCTTGTCTGCTACGGTGATCTTCAGGCCCTTGTTCAGAAACGCCTTGCTCTCGGCAACGCCGACGATGGTTTTGAAGTTGTAATGGGTCTTTGAGAATATCGCAGAATCGGGTTTAAAGTATATTTCAGTACCATGGGCCTTCGAAGGTTTTCCTTTTTTTAGATTTCCCTTCGGCTTGCCGCGGGAGAACTCCTGGGCCCACTCGTACCCGTCGCGCCAGACCGTGGCGATGAAAACCTCCGACAGAGCGTTTACCACTGAGGCGCCCACGCCGTGCAGTCCTCCCGAGGATTTATAGGCCCCATGATCGAACTTGCCTCCCGCATGCAGCGTGCACAGGATCGTTTCGATGGCCGGCCGCTTGGTCTTGGGGTGGATATCCACAGGAATGCCCCGGCCATTGTCCGTAACGGTGATGCCGCCGTCATTCTCGATCACCATCTTGATATCGGTGCAGAAGCCGTTCAGCGCCTCGTCCACGGCGTTGTCCAGCACTTCCCATGCAAGATGGTGCAGCCCGCGTACATCGGTTGACCCGATGTACATGGCCGGCCGCTTCCTGACCGGTTCCAGCCCCTCCAGTACTGTGATGTCTTTTGCCGTATAGGTCTTCGCCACACTCATCCTCCGCCCTGCCGCCGGCAGTATTCAGGCCGCGGCCCCTGGCCGCACAGATTATAAATCATACAGGACAGGGATTGCAATAGCAAGGTGGCACCTGTTCTGGTATACTGAAAATATCGTGCCGCGTAAAAAGGACCGCCCCCGTGAGCCAAAAAGGGGACTATCCCTGTTCTTTGTGGTAGAAATACTCTGCTCGCGTTTTCAAGAATACCTGGATTCCTTACTAACGAACCTGCAAAAGGGGGGGGCTGCATGAAACGAAATATGATCGCCGTCTCTGTCATCGCCCTGCTGGTCGCATCCTGCGCTTTCGTCGATTATGTTCCGCTCTCTGACATGCCTCTTATCACGAAAGAGCAGCTGGCCAGGCTGATCGACAACCCAAAGGTGACCATTCTTGATGTCCGGGTGGACCAGGACTGGACGGACAGCCGCCAGAAGATCAAAGGTGCTGTCCGCGAGGAGCCCCGGCAGTTCCTGGCCTGGGCGCCGAAATATCCGAAGGACCGCCAGCTCGTTCTATACTGCGAGTGAACGGACGAAGCTACCAGTGCCGGTCTGGCACGGATACTGATCACCGAATATGGATTCACGAACGTACAGGCTCTGAAGGGCGGATGGAAGGAATGGGTTAAAGCAGGCTATCCTGTGGAGCCGAAGTAGCATAAGACCGCAAGCCCTCTTCGATGAGAGGGCTTGCGGATATTTTCTCCGGGGCGAGCCCTGCCCTTGTCATGGTCTGAACGTGATCGTTCCTTCCCGCCCTTCATTCCCTTCGATCCCGATGCCCACATCCAAAAATTGCTTCACTACCCGGACGTTCGTAAGCAGGTGGCTCGTGATCTCGCTGGTGAAACTATCGATCCGAACAAGCCTGTTGCCAGACAGTGCCGCCATGCGTATAATTGTATATCATGGCCGCAGAACTGACCAGCAGGAAACTGGCAGGGCATGCCAGAGGAAAGCCGGATGACCTCGGATAAGATCATCGTACGCTGTGCGGCCTGCAGAACGCTGAACAACGTACCCGCAGAGAAGCTGAAGGCCCGACCCCTCTGCGGCCAGTGCAAGGCCGGCCTCTCCGTCCCCCATGCGCCCGTCGATGGGACCGGAGCGACCTTTGACCGGGAGTTTGGCGACTGGCCCGAGGCCGTGCTCGTCGAATTCTGGGCAAAATGGTGCGGCTATTGCCGCATGGTCGAGCCCGTGGTGAACGAACTGGCGGACTGGCGCGCCGGCACGCTCAAGATCATCAGGATCGATATCGACGCTGAACCGGCACTGGCAAAACGATTCAAGGTCCACGCCACGCCGACCTTTATCCTTTTCCGGAAAGGCGATCAGGTCGCCCGCATGGACGGCGCCCCGAAGGAAAAGATCGAGCTCGTCCAGTGGGTGGACCATCACCTGCCGCGACCATGAAAAGGACAACATGAACAACACTCATCACGCAATGGACGCGACTACCGTAACCGACCCGACGGCGCAGCGCAGGCTCACCATTCTGCTTTCCGTCTGTATTTTTTTCTCGGTCCTGAACGGCACCATGTTCAACGTTTCGCTTCCTGACATTGCCCGGCAGTTCCACCTCCTGCCGTCGCAGGTGAGCTGGGTGGTGAGCGGATACATCGTCATCTTCGCCATCGGCTCCGTGACCTACGGCCGGCTTGCGGATAGCTATCCTGTTCGCAACCTCATTGCCCTGGGCCTCGTTCTTTTCAACACGGGCTCTCTCGTCGGCTTCCTTTCCCAGTGGTATCCCATGCTGGTCGCAGGCCGCATTATCCAGGCCGCTGGCAGCGGTTCGATCCCCGCTCTTGCCATGCTCATCGCGACGCGGTATTTTCCCGCAGAGATAAAGGGCCGCGTGCTCGGAATCATCGCCTCCACCGTGGCTTTCGGCGGCGGTATCGGTCCGGTCCTGGGCGGGTACATCACCGGGACCTTTCACTGGCGATTTCTGTTCATGCTCTCGACTATAACGCTGCTGACACTGCCGTCCCTGCGCCGCCATCTGCCAAGCGAAACAGCACGGGGAGGCAGTTTTGATGTCGCAGGCGCACTGCTCATGGCAGCAGCAATAAGTTCGCTGCTCCTCTTCATCACTCTGGGCCTGTGGTGGGTCCTGCCTGTCGCGGCCGGTTTCGCACTCTGGTTCCTCGTTCATATCCGACAAAGGGAAACACCCTTCGTCAGCCCCGACCTGTTTCGGAACCGCCACTACCGGAACATGATCATCACCGGATTTCTTGTCGTCGGCACGATCTTCGGCATGATGTTCATGACGCCCCTCATGCTGCGTGCGCTGAATGGTCTTGGCACAGAAAGGATCGGACTGGTCATGTTCCCCGGCGCCATGAGCGCTGCGCTTTTCGGCACGGTTGGAGGAAAGCTTGTGGACCGAAAGGGAAGCATTCCTCTGGTCTACACGGGATTGGTCCTGCTCGGGACAGGCTTTGTCCTGCTCTCCCTTGTCGCAGGCCGGTCGCCATGGATCATCTCCCTGACGCTGATCGTCTGCTATGTCGGATTCTCCTTCATGCAGTCATCGCTCGCCCACACCGTATCCGGCACGCTGCCCCGGAACCAGATGGGCGTGGGCATGGGCATGTACAACCTCTTCTTCTTCATGTCCGGCGCTTTCAGCGCCGCCCTTATCGGCCGTGTACTGGATGTGACGAAGGGCCATGCCCCTGTCAACCCCCTTGCCGCGGGGGAGATCGCGGGGCCCTACAGCAACCTCTTTTTGCTGCTTGCCTGCTCCATCGCGATCGCGGCTGTTCTGTTCCACCACACCTTCCGGGGAGCGGGCGGGACCTCTGCACCTTCCCTGCGGCAAAAAGCATAACAAAAGAGGCGGTGATTGCTCACCGCCTCTGACCATGCTGACTGTTTGCAGCTCCTGTTGAATGCTGCCTGTTAGGCCGCCTCGGCCTTCTTTTCGCGAAGCGCTGCCGGGGCCGACACCGCATAGCCCAGAGCTGTTCCGACAAGTCCGCCGACCACGATGCTCACCGCTGCCACGCAGAGGATGCCGACCATGATGCCCATGACCACCGCGGCCCTAACAAAGAGCGTAGGCTCCACCGTGCCGCCCATCAATTTCTGGAGCAGGATCAGCGTTCCGTAGCTGCCGAAGTAGAACCCGGGGACGATCCCGAAGACCAGGAATACGAGACCCCCGATTGCTGCACCTATCTTTGTTCCTGCTTTTACCGTTTCGTTCTTCATGACGTTCTCCTTTCGTTTCCTGATAGTAGTTTATTTAATTCGCCGTCTTCTCGGAATATACGGCGGCATGAACCACGGTCTCAACTGCCTTGCCTGCGATCCAGCCTGCTGACGCGGCTGCCGTCACGATAGCCACGCCCGACACCAGTACGCCGGCGAGCATGGAAAGGAACACTATCGCCCGCGAGATCAGGCCCGGCTCCAGCGGAAGACCGAAAAGCCATCCCGCTACATTGATGCCTGCTGCGCCTCCCAGAATGCTTCCCGGAAGAAGTCCGAAGAGAGCGAAGGTCACCATTCCGGCGCCTGCTCCGATCAGTGAAGCCTTTTTTGCGATTGTGGTTTTCATCTTTGCCACCTCCCTTGCGCGTTCTTGCCCTTATACATTGCAGGCAGCGTGCCAAAACGTAACAGCATGCTTTTACAGGAAATGAGGGCGTGAAGCCCTTTGCAGAATTGAGAACTCGCCTTGAATATTAGTAAGAATGCCAAGAAACAGCGTTATGCGCAGATAATGGACCCGGCGTGAAGGAACAGGAGCAACGGCTAGTATTTCCAGCGACAATGTCCCGCTTTTCTATCGGGCATTTCGACGGGCCTTCGCAGGGTCGCCCCTTCTCTCTTGCCAAAGCGCAGGGGACGGATTATAGTATACAGCAAGTCCGGATTTCCCCAAACCTTCGGGATGTGCGTCAACAAAGACGCACTCACAGACAGGCGTCCAGGCGATGGGGATGCCGGCTCGTTCACCAAATTCCGTGATGAGCCGGACGGCAGTGTTGCATCAGGAGGTCCTGAAGTGACCAGAAAAACAGTTGCACTCATTTCAGGCGGCCTCGACAGCGTGCTGGCGGCGCGGGTCGTCATGGACCAGGGATTCGAGGTGGTCGGCCTGTACTTCTCTTCCGCTGTTTCGAAGAGCTTTGGTAAAGAAGAAGCGACGCCTGCTGCCTCTGTGGCCAAGTCCATCGGCATCGAACTGCGCGTCATCGACATGGGCCAGGAATATATTGATCTCATCCGGAATCCCAAGCACGGCTACGGCAGAAATGTGAATCCCTGCATCGATTGCAAGATATTCATGCTCTCGAAGGCAAAGGCAGTGATGGCGGAACTGAGCGCCCCTTTCATCATTACGGGAGAGGTGCTCGGCCAGCGCCCCATGTCGCAGCGCCGCGACACGCTGCGGGTCATTGAGCGGGACTCCGGCCTCTCGGGCTACATCCTTCGCCCCCTGTCGGCAAAACATCTTCCACCGACCAGGGCCGAGGAAGAAGGCATCATCGACCGGGAGCGGCTGCTCGACATCAGCGGAAGGTCGCGGACCGTCCAGATGCAGCTCGCCGATCGCTACGGCATCACCGGCTTCTCCGCTCCTGCCGGCGGGTGCCTGCTGACGGACGAACATTTCGCCGAACGACTGCGCGACCTTTTCTCCCACTCGTCGCTGGTCACACCGACGGACATTAGGCTGATCACCGTGGGGCGGCATTACCGGCTCTCCTCGGGCGCCAAGGTGGTGCTTGGCAGGGATAAACAGGAAAACACCCTTATCCTCTCGCTGAGCGGACCAGGATACCATCTCTTCACCCCCTCGGGGTTCCCTGGCCCGGTGGCGCTGCTCGCCGGCGATGCAACGGAAGAAGCGAAACAGGCTGTTGGTCGCCTGATCCTGAAATACAGCAAATCACCTGCCGGGCTTCAGCGGGCAATCCGGTGCGGTAAGGACGTTTTCATCCCCTCGTCTGCGGAGCGCGCGGAGGAAGAACTGCTCACCAAAGTAGGATCAGGCCCATCCTAACGCGGACAAGTCTCACTCAAGACGAGGCAGGCGGGTGCAGGGAACCAAAAAAGTCAAAGCCTTTGACACGGATAGCGGCGGATTGGCACCTCTGAAAATCAGGATTCTTCATAACTCAATCAGCGTAAATCAGTGTCAAAGAAGTTTTTTCCATCGGGGGAGCCATGCCGAACATCACGCTCCAGACCATTACGGACTACCTCTCAACCCTCTATGAAAAACCCGTCCGCGTCCTGTCCATGACCGAGGAAGGAAGACAGGAGGCCGGTGATGACCTGAAGGGCTTTGGGTACGGTTCCCCGCTCTTCATTGAATACGAGGTTGACGGCCAGGGCAAAAAAGCCGTCCTCGAGACCATGTCCCCCTCCGCTTACGGGCACGACCATTTCTCCGACCGAGCCCAGGCCATTCTGTGGGAGCACGGGGCCTTCAACCGGCTGCCACGCCACGTGCGCTCCCTCGACAGCGGCGCCTTTCTCAGTTCCGGACGGATCATATCCACGGGCAATGCAGAGGAGTTCTTTCTCCTGACCGAATTCGTCGTGGGCTCGGGGTATTTCAAGGACCTGGAGCGGATCCGCGACGAGGGAACAGCAACGGAGCGGGACTTTGACCGCGTCCACGCTCTTGCCGACTATCTTGCCGAGATGCATGCTGAAAAAAACGCGGCCCCTTCTCTCTATACCCGCCGCATCCGCGACCTGCTGGGCCACGGGGAGTGCATTATGGGGCTCATCGACAATTACCCTGACCGATTCGAGCACATCGACCAGGACCTTTTAAAGCAGGTCGAGAAGGGATGCCTCGAATGGCGGTGGCGCATCAAATCCCGGTCCCACCGCCTCTGTCGCGTGCACGGCGATTTCCATCCCTGGAACATCCTGTTTCGGAGCGGCGCAGACTTCTCGGTCCTTGACCGCTCGCGCGGTGAATGGGGCGAGCCGGCGGATGATGTCGCCACCATGACCATAAATTATCTCTTCTTTTCACTCCAGCGGTCGGCAACGCTTGAGGGGGATCTCGGGGAGATGTTCACGCTTTTCTGGGAGCGCTATCTGGAGAGAACAGGAGACGGGGAGATGCTCGAAGTGATCGCGCCCTTCTATGCATGGCGGGGGCTGGTGATCGCAAGCCCAGTCTGGTACCCTACCCTTCCGACTGAGGTCCGCAAGACCATCTTCCGCTTCATTCTGAATGTACTGAGGTCTGAACGCTTTGATCCGCGGCAGGTGATGGAGTATCTGCGATGAAGAGCAGCCAGGGCTTCGCCATCTGGATCACGGGCATGCCTGCATCAGGCAAAAGCTCGATCACCAGGGAACTGGTGCGTATGCTGAAGGAACAGGGCGTTGCAGCAGCGGTCCTGGAATCGGATGCGCTGCGCCTGATCCTGACTCCCGAGCCATCGTACAGCGACGCGGAGCGCGATGGGTTTTACCGCAAGGTGGCCGAACTGGGAACGCTGATCACAAGGCAGGGACTGAACGTGATCTTTGATGCCACGGCCAACAGGCGGTCCTATAGAGAAAGGGCGAGGACTCATATTCCCCGGTTTCTGGAAGCGCACGTGAAATGCCCCATCGAAATCTGCAGAGACCGGGACCCCAAGGGCATCTACGCCCGTGCTGCAGCCGGCAAAGCCGCCACAGTACCCGGCCTACAGACAACCTATGAGCCTCCGGCCGAGCCCGAGGTCCTGCTTGACTGCAAGATCTCGCCTGGCGAGAACGCACAGGCCATCCTCAAAATACTCAAAGAGTTGCAGTACATATAAACAATTTTCTTGTTCCTATTTGGGAAACTCATTTGACTGCTCCGGCCCGCTCCGTTACAATATCGCCACATTATGGCAAAAAAAATTACGTACGAACGTTGGATCAACCTCTATCTGCCTGACGGCTGGAGCGAGCGGGAGGAAATGGGGTTCATTTTCCTGGAAAAAGAGAACTGGCCGGGTATGCTCCAGCTCTCCTTCATTGAACGGGAGGAAACGACTACGCCTTCCGACAAGGCCGCCCTGGTCATGCTCGAGGACACGCTTGAGGAGCGCGACATCCCCTTTCCGCGTGAAGCGGTCAAGGTCGAGACGAGCGGGACCGTGGGGATAGCGTCGGTCGACTACGCCTATAAAGAAAAAGAGGAGCCGATACACTGGCGTATCTGGTTCCTCGTAGACAAAACGCGCTCGCTCATGGCGGCTTATGTGTGCGATCCGAAGCTGGACGACCCGGCTCTCACCGAGGCTTCCCGCATCATCGCCGATATTGAGTTTCTGTAGCAGAAGCGCCTACCCGCTCGACGCGTATTCCCGAAGCAGCCTGCTGCGAGCGGGGTGACGCAGCTTCTTCAGCGCCTTGATCTCGATCTGCCTGATCCGTTCCCGGGTGAGGCTGAAGAACTTTCCCACCTCCTCCAGCGTGTGCTCTCCCCCTCCGCCGATGCCGAACCTCATCCTGATGATCTTTTCCTCCCGCTCCGTCAATGACGACAAGACCTCCTCGATGCGCATCGACGCCTCGTTATTTTCGAGCATCTTGAAGGGCGAGACCGCTTTCTCGTCGATAATTACGTCCTTCAGCTCCTTCTCCTCCGAGAGGATAGGCGTTTCGAGCGACACCGGCTCCTGGATGGCGCGCAGAATCTCGGTCACCCGCACGACGGAAAGGCCCATCAGCCGCGCAACCTCCTCAGGCGCCGGCTCCCGGCCCTTCTCGCGCATGAACTTCGCATAGATCCTGTTGATCCTCGTGCTCTCCTCGATGAGATGCACCGGCAGGCGTATGGTCCTCGCCTGGTCCAGAATGGCACGCGTGATCCGCTGCCGGATCCACCAGGTGGAATAGGTGCTGAACTTGGTCCCCTTGCCCGTTTCGTAGCGGTCCGCAGCCTTCATCAGGCCGATATTGCCTTCCTGAATCAGGTCCAGAAGCGTCAGCCCCCGGTTCACATATTTCTTGGCGATCGAGACCACCAGCCGTAAATTGGCCTTGACCAGCTCATCCTTGGCCAACTTGATACTTTCATCCTCCCGCTCGATGTCCCTGATCAGCTTCTGGAGTTCAGCCTCCTCGATCCCGATCTTTATCCGTTCTGCGTGGACACCGCGCTCCACCTGCTTGCCGGTGACGACCAACCGCTTGATGATCTTCTCGATGACCCGGAAGGAAAGGCTCATCTCCCGGATCGTCGCCGCCACTCGCGAGTCGTCTCCGCGGGCAAGCTGCCGCTTCAGACGGTTGTAGAGCCGCATAAAATCCGTTTCATAGACCTCGTTCCACTCTCCGGGATAGCGGAGAGCGTCCTGGGCCTTAATGAGTCCCTGCTTGATCCCGGCGCCCAGGTTCATGATACGAGGTATGGCCAGCGGCGATCTGAGGGCGACCTCTTTGAGCGCAGCCTTCCCCTCTTCGAGAATCCCGACATACTTGTGCTCTTCCTCGATGACAAGCATGGGAAATCTGCCGACTGATTTCAGGTAGGTGTCCACCAGGTCGGCGCTCGTCGGCTCCTCAACGGCCTCCTGAGCTTGACTGGGACCGGCCTCTTCCTCGTCCTGATAGTCTTCGTCGTCGTTCATCACATCGTCCTGCAACTCTTCCAGCGAAGAGGCTTTCTCCTCTGTAAAGGTCGTCCTGTCCATACTGTCCTGCCTTTCTAATCTAATTATAGCAAAAACGCCCGGCGGGTCAAACAGTAATTTTAAAATGGCAAGGGATCCTCGGACCCTGCCTGCCCACTTCCTCTGCCCCCCGGGCACTACCTGTTTTCTTTACTCTTTGCTGCGAGCTATGCTATACTGCAGATTGTCATGGATTCGTTCAATACAGTCTTTCCGGTCTCGGGAGTCGAAACCTGGATATTCATCCCCCCGCTCGTCTCCTTCATCATATCATCATTCACGGCCATGGCCGGCGTTTCCGGCGCTTTTATCCTGCTGCCCTTCCAGATGAGCTTTCTCAGCTTCACGAGCCCTGCCGTCAGTTCGACGAACTTCGTCTATAACGTGGTCGCCGTCCCGAGCGGTGTATACCGCTATTTCAGAGAAGGCCGCATGTTCTGGCCCCTCGCCTGGGTGGTCATCGCAGGCACGCTTCCCGGCGTTTTCCTCGGCTACTATCTTCGGATCCTTTACCTCCCCGAACCCCGCCTGTTCAAGGTCTTCGTTGGTGTCGTACTCCTGTACGTCGGGGGGAGACTTATTGCCGACGTGATCAGCCGGATATGGCGACGCCGCGCCGACATACCCATGCCGAGCAACGGGAGCCGCAGTCCCGGAAAAAAAGAGGCATTGCCTTCCGACGCCGTGGTGAAGACCCATTCGTTCAGCCTGTCACGGGTAGAGTACGAGTTCTGGGGTGAGCGGTTCCGGTTCAGCGTCCCGGCCATGTTCTCCCTTTCCCTTGCCGTAGGGATCATTGGCGGAACGTACGGGATCGGAGGAGGCGCCATCATAGCCCCGTTCTGCGTGGCCGTGTTCCACATGCCCGTATACATTGTCGCAGGAGCTGCCCTGCTCGGAACCTTCCTCACATCGATTATCGGGGTGATCTTTTACAGTGTCCTGCCTACAATGAACGGCATGTCCACCGCGCCCGATTGGGCACTGGGGTTTCTCTTCGGCATCGGCGGGTTTGCGGGCATGTACGTCGGCGCCCGGCTGCAAAAATACTTCCCTCAAAGCGCCATCAAGACCATGCTCGGAGGCATGATCCTCTTTGTGGCGCTTCGCTACATTACCCAGTTTTTCTCATGACCCTCTGCCTTGCCCGCCCTTGCGTCTTCGGCTACGCCAGCCCCCTGCTTCCAGGCTTTACCGGAGCGCTCCCCGCCTTGCACAAGGGGCATGCGTCAGCTGCATAGGTCGGCACCGAAAGCATGACCAGAAAACGTGCCGGCACGCCGAAATCGGCCTTCCCTCCTGAACGATCAACAAGTGCTCCCGCCGCCACGACGAGTCCGCCCGCCTTCTTCACGACCTCCATTGTCTCCTTTGTTGACTTTCCCGTGGTAATCACGTCCTCGACCACCAGAACCCTCTCACCGGCCCGGAGCGAGAAACCCCGCCTGAGCATGAGTTCGCCTGACTGGCGCTCGGCAAAGATGCCACGCACTCCAAGCGCCCGCGCCGTTTCATGCGCCACCAGGATCCCCCCCAGCGCCGGTGCTATCACTGCATCGATCTTGATGTCGAGAAAACGATCGGCCAGCGCCGCACACAGCTTCGTTGCCGCCTCCGGCTGCTGCAGCACCAGAGCGCTCTGCAGATACTGCTCGCTATGAAGTCCTGAGGAGAGTAAAAAATGTCCGGTCAGCAGCGCGCCTGTCTTTTTATAGATTTCCAGTACTTCTTCCGAGGTCATCAAACCCTTTCCACTCCTTTTTATTCACTTATGTGTCAAACTCTGCCGAACCTGGGGTAGATCATTTCCTGGAAAGTCACAAGAACCGAATACACTTACAGGACAATATTTCGGTTTTCGAGCTGCCGTTTTCTTAAAACTAATTTGGACTTTCCAATATACAATTTCCAATTTTCAATTCCGCCGGCCAAGCCGCAGGCATGGCTTTATGCGGGTCAGGATTGCCGTCCTTCTATCTCTTGCAGGACCTTTACCACAGCCGCCTTCCGGTCCGCCGCCCGCAACACGGGACGTCCAATCACGATATAATCGGCTCCCGCTGCAACCGCCTCGGCCGGCGTCATGATCCGCTTCTGATCGTCCTTCGCGGCCCAGATCGGCCTGACCCCCGGCGTAAGGATGACGAATTCCTCCGCCATGGCCCGCCGGAGCGGTTTGATCTCCTGCGGCGAGGCTACGACGCCGTCCAACCCCGCCCGCTTCGCCAGCCTTGCGAGATGGACCACTTCGCGCCTGAGGGACCGGTTGATCTTCAGCTCCTTCTTCAGCGCCTTCTGGTCCATGCTTGTCAGGATAGACACGGCGAGCATCACCGGCATGGGAAGGCTCCGCTGCGCAGCTGCTTCGCGGGCAGCCTCTGCAGCCCGTTTCATCATCTCAAGACCGCCGAGGGCATGCATGTTAAAAATGCTGACGCCGAGCTTTACCGCTTCGGCCGACGCCTTCGCGACTGTGGCGGGGATGTCGTGATACTTAAGGTCAAGAAAGACCCGACCGCCTTCGCCGATGATCCGCCGGACAATGTCCGGGCCAAAGGCGGTAAAGAGCTGATGACCGACTTTGAACATGCCGACGGAACTTCCGAGCTCGGAAACGACCCGGAGCGCCTCCTTGTCGCTGTCGAGGTCGAGGGCGACAATAAGGCGGTCAACAGCCTTCAATTCCGCATTCCGCATTCCGCATTCCGCACGTAGAGGTTCAATATATCCTGAGCAGGCTGACGAGCCGCTCTTTAAAAAGCTCACCCAGCTCCTGCAGGCTCGAAGGCTTCAGGAACTCAAGGGCATTGTTCGAATAGAGCACCCAGACTTCGGCAGGAAAGTCCTGGGTCTCCTGCGACATTTCCACGTGCAGCGATACCTTGGGAAGCGCCCTGACCCTCATGGCCATGTCGCTGCTGATCATGCTGTCGGCAGGTTTCGCGTCGAGATGCGGCAGCAGTGTCCTGGCGCGGGTAATGATCTCGGAAACATAGTGCGCCAGCGGCAGTTCAACCTTTTTCCTGAACTCGGGCACGGACGCGCCTGAAAGGTCCCCGATCGACCTCCAGGGCGCAGCGATGAAGGTATCGCCGGCCGAGAACAGGTAATCAACGATCACGGCGGCGTGGCCCACGGGCGCGGCCTGCCCGTGGAGATATATGCCGCTATGCCTGATCACGTAGTCCTTCCCAAGCATGCCGAGCATCATGGCGTCCTCCTCCTCATTATAGAGGGCGCTGACACGGTCTGCTATTTCCGGGAAGGATGCGGTCTCCAGGGCCTTCACAGGCGTCTCACTTTCCGTTTTTCTAGGGCCGGGATTATACCTGCAATTATGCCACAGGACAAGAAAAAAAGGGGCCTTTTCCCGGGAGTGGAGCGGAACAGGGCTTGTCGGGCCTATGCTTCCTGCCTGATCCGCTGAATGATTTCGAGGATGAGCTCTTCGATATTTATCTGGAGGTGGATGATGTCGACGGGCAGCGTCTGATCGACGCGATACCGGCCGTCTTCCAGGAGAAAAAGGCTGTAAATGATCTCCTTAACCTGCGTTTTGAGGCCTGTAAAAAGGTCCTTCGGAACCACAAAACCGTTCTCGACCAGAACCGCCCCAAGCTTCTTGAACCCTCCTGCCCGGTGCACGAGTTGGAGAGCCGTCTCCAGGTTAGCGCGGGTGAGTTTCTTGTCCCTGATCAGGATCTCACCGATCCGGTCCTGGCCGTCCGTGGACCGGGCAAAGACGATCTCGCCGTCCTTCAGGAACACGGATTTCTCGATGGCGCCGGCCGAGATGGACAATACGCCCGTAAACCGCTGTCGATGCAGACCCTCGAACAGCTCCGGAAGCGGAGCATCACGAAGGTCGCCTGATGGGGGAAATGACATTCTCTGTTACACCCTGCCGGCCGCCTGCTGGTGCTGAAATGGAACGATCAATACTCGAACTTGATGCCGAAGCCGCCCAGGGTGTCCTCGCCTGCCTTGACCTCGAAGACCATCATGAACTTCTGACTCACCTTCCACTCAAGACCGCCGAAGATATACACATTCGTGTCGTCCAGCGGCACGTACGGGGACGACCCGTTCAGGGACGACATCTCTAGCCCGCCGTAGGGCGTCAGCTTGTAGCCGCGGTCCGCCAGGGGAAATCCCTTGCTCAGGATGGTGGCAAAGGTGACTTCGCTCACGTTCCTGCCGCTGATGAGCGTATTGTCGAATCCGAGGCTTATGGCCATATCAAGGGGAATGCCGTCGTCCTCTTTGATAAGCTGGTATTTCATGTCCACGCCGAACAGGGCTCCCAGCTTGTCCTCAGATCCGATGTCCAGGCTCGTGGCACCGAACTTCAGCCCCACTTCAAAGAACGCACCCATGCCATACCGGAAAGCGGGATAATAGCTTTTGTAGTCCATATTGGACAATTCGCCGAGGGTAAAATGTATCCCTGTCTGGGTCATGCCCGCTTCAAGACTTTCGGCGGTGGTGAACTCATTCTGGGTAAATGCGGCTGCGCTGCCGGCGGTCATGGCCGTAAAAAAAACTGCACAAAGTATCAGAGATATCTTTTTCATGGGGATTACAGCCTCCCTGCAGAACGAATGTGTGCGCGTCAGGCGCAAAATCCGGGCAACTATATCATCAAACAGCTATTTTGACAAGGAAAAAAGAGGGACGCAGCGCGCGCCTGTGGGGATGGGGTCGTTCTGAAGGGATAAGCCGGCGAGGACAGAAAAAGGCCTCTCCGGACCGGGAAACTCATCCGTCCTTGTCCAGCTCGATGTTCCAGTACAGATAGTCGCGCCAGCTCAGCGGTGCGCTCTTGATCCCGATGGTGACGGTCACTACAGGCATCCATTTCGGTTTCATGGGAGCTCGGACCAGCCGCAGGTCCGCCTGCCGGGGAGTCCTCCCGCCTTTCCGGTTGTTGCAGGCAAGGCAGGCGGTGACGATGTTCTCCCAGGATGTGTCGCCGCCCTGGACGAGGGGGATAACATGATCAAAGGTAAGCTCCTCAGCGGCATATCTGGCCCCGCAGTACTGACAAGTGTACTGATCCCGCTGATAGATGTTGGCCCGGGAGAACCGCACTTCCGGGCTGGCCCGTCTGATCTTGACAAGCTTGAGCAGGCGCAGAACAGAGGGAAGCCGGAAGGTGATCGTTACGCCGCGGATCTCCCGCTCGTAGCTCTCGATCACTTCGACCTTTCCCTGCGTCAGCAATGTGATCGCCCGCTGCCAGGAAATGACCTTCAAAGGCTCAAACGATGCGTTCAATAGAAGCGTTCGGTCCATGCCTTGATCCCGTCACCCCTCATGAGCAAACGGTTGAGAATCAATGTCTGCTCACAAGGTGTCGATTTTGTTGCTTCCGGCTGTGTTTAATAGGCTGTAATAAATTCCCAATCTCCGCCACCTGGCCCGTCCGGATCCGATCCCCTTGAGGCCGGGGAAACGAGACGGCTCTCCAAGCGGCGAGAAAACCAGTAGAATTTTGATTTTGTAAATATAAAAATACATAAAACTTTGGGATTTGTCAATAGCGACGAAAGCAGGTATACTGGATGCCATGCAGAAAGAGGAGGAAGATCGGATCCGGCAGGCTGCCGGTGCGGACGAGGACGAGATCGGCCGATATCTGCACGATCCTTCCCCTGCCGTGATCAAAGCGCTGCTTGCCAACAACCGTTTGACCGACCAGGACGCGCTCATCATCGCGCGCAGAAAGAACCTGCCCGGCGACGTCCTGGATGCGCTTGCCCGGGACAAGCGATGGTCCGAGATTTATCCCATTCGCCTTGCCCTTGCCCGGAATCCCAAGACACCTCTCATTGCAGCGCTCTCGAACGCGCGGGGGCTGCGCCTCTTCGATCTGGCCGAGCTTGCAGGCAGTCCGCTGCTCCCGATGGTCTTCCGTCATAAGATAGAAGCGGTCCTGACAGAGAAGATCCCGACCGTGGCCCTCGGCCTCAAACGTTCCCTGGCAAAGACCGTCTCCGGCGGCGTACTGCTGGCGCTGATGAAGGAGAACGACAGCGACATCATCACCGCCTGCCTGACCAACCCCCGCCTCACTGAAGCCCTTCTCTATAAGCTCATCAGCCGAAAAAGCACTCGCGCAGACACGATACAAAAGATCGCCGGGCACCCGAATTGGTCGAGCCGGTACACCGTGCGCCTGGCGCTCGTAAGGAACCCACACACGCCGCTGGCCCGCTGTGTGGATTTTTTCCCTGACCTCAGGACCATAGACCTCAGGAATCTCTTTGGCGATCCTTCGGTGCCGACCATGGTCAGGCCCTATCTTCACCAGGAGCTTCTGAGCAGGGGGGAACAGCCCGAGGAAGCCCTCTTCGGTGAAGAGACACTTTATGAGATCACTGATGAAGAAAACGCTGAAGGGATTGCCGAGTGATCGCCCCGGGCAGCACCCGACACCGGGCTGAACGTGCTCAGGAAGCGTTCATGAGCTCCAGCATGGCAGCATGGATCTTTCCGTTGCTGGACACGATCGCAGCGTCATGGATGCTGAACCCGCGGCCCGATAGATTCGAAACGGTGCCTCCGGCCTCACGCACGATGAGACTCCCGGCTGCAACGTCCCAGGGCTTCAGCTTCAATTCCCAGAAGCCATCGAACCTTCCTGAAGCCACGTAGCACAGATCGAGCGCTGCAGAACCGTCCCGCCGCACCTCCTGAGACGCCATGAGCAGAGCATTGAAGTGGTTCAGATTGTTTTCCCGGCTCACAACGCGGTCATAGGGAAATCCCGTGGCAAGAAGGCTCCTTATCAGCCGGTCCGTGGGTGAGACCCTGACCGCCTTCCCGTTCAGGAAGGCGCCAGCGCCCTTTTCCGCGCTGAACAGCTCGCCCCGCATCGGATCATACACAACGCCCAGCACGATCTCCTGAGAACGCATCAGCGCGATCGACACGGAAAAGCAGGGATAGCCGTGGGTATAGTTGGTCGTGCCGTCCAGGGGATCTATGATCCAGATAAATTCCGAGCCGTTCTCGATCGTCGTATCCTCTTCCGCCATGATGCCGTGGTCGGGAAAGGCCGCGAGAAGGGTCTCGACGATCACCTGCTCTGAACGCCGGTCCATCTCGGTCACCAGGTTGATCTCCCCCTTGTACGAAACCTCGCGGGTGCCGGACAGGTTGTCCTTCAGGAGTCTGCCTGCCTTGATCGAAGCGTCGCGAGCCGCTGCCATAAAATCCTTCATGCAATCTCCTGCTTTTGTTAATCTACTGCCATTCACATGGATGCAGACTCAGCGTATCATCCTAAAAACGGCAGTTGGACGCTGATTTTCGCGGATGAGCGCGGATAAAACAGAACTTTTTATTGAAAGACGATAAACCATCAGGGCGAAGATTTTACCGAGATAATTTATGTTTTTATCAGCCTTGATCCGATTTTATCAGACTTGATCCGCGTCCAAATGCTTTTTTCAGGATCATCCGCTGCAGAGCGAAGCCCGAACTCAGAAACCGGCAGGGAATGTTACCACAGGTCTTGGTCCCGGGCAAAGAAAAAGGGCAGAACATTGAGTCCTGCCCTTCTGCTGCCTCATTTTTTTTGCGTCCGACAAGCGGACGCTGCTGCCTGACGCTACTGCACGATCCGCCCCATCTCTACTCCTAGATAATCAGCCAGCAGTTTTACGGTCCTGGGCTTTAACGTGATGCCCTTCAGCGTCCGCGACACCGTCACCTTGTGCATGCCGAGATCCTGCGCTATCTCTGTGTAGCTCAGCCCCTTTTCCAGCCTTTTTTTCTCCAGAATATCAATTCGATAAGATGACTTTGCGTCGCTCATGGTACTTCCTCCCTTTTCATAGCTGCGCTTCTATCTGCGTAGATGGAGTTAATCCATAATTATAAGTATCAAGTATAGCACATAAACTAACAGGAGGAGGATAATCCCCATATTTTTTTTGCAACTTTATGTTGACATATGCTTAAAAGAAGGGTATATAGTTTTCATTATGAATCTAGCGAAAAAACTCAAACAATTGCGGGAAAAGAACAAAATGTCCATGAGCCAGGTTGCGCGCCTTTCAACGCTCTCCGCTGATCCACGGGGAAGGATAACGCAGGGCTACATTTCGCGGCTTGAATCAGCCAAAGAGACGAACCCCAGCATGCAGAAGATCCTTTCGCTATGCAGGATCTATTCCGTCGAACCCAACGATCTCATGCTTTCCGGCCGGAAGAAAAGAAGCTGATCCCGTTCTAAGGCGTTCCCCTGCTCAGGATCCGATCCAGATATGGGCCTTATGACAGCCGGTGCAGCGCCCCTCCTTCTGATGCACGGCCTTCCTGGATAGTACCTCCCGCGTATGGCAGCGAAGGCAATCCTTATTGCCGGGCTTTGCGCATTTATCATGGGGAGTGTGGCACTCATAGCAGTTCAGTCGCGCCATCGGCGCCTTCTCTGAAAAGACTGCCCGCGCTGATTTGCGGTGGCACGAGAGGCATTTCTCGCGGTCCGGAATAAATCCTTCCTGATTGGCTGAAAAGGGATGGCATACGAGACAGGTTGCCCCTTCCTTTCCTATCCCGTGGATCTTATAGCCCTCATGGCAGCGAATGCATGCCGTCTCATCAGGCCGGAAGGCATGGACGGTCCGGCTGTGACAGTCCAGACAAGCCATCTTTTCCATGAAAATATGCCGCGCATGCCCGAT
This sequence comes from Nitrospirae bacterium GWC2_57_13, assembly GCA_001805055.1. GTDB lineage: Bacteria > Nitrospirota > UBA9217 > UBA9217 > UBA9217 > GWC2-57-13. Next base: position 2,374 of record MHDZ01000087.1, on the reverse strand, counting down.
GGACTTGTTCACCGTGATCGAGCCCTGCGCAGCCTCGTCCCAGTGGCACTTGGTGCAGAGCTTCCAGGGCGTTTCCAGACCGTGCGGTTCAGGTGTTCTCCGGTCCGTAGTGAAGACGAACTTCACCAGCAGCCTGTTCTGCTCTATCAGGCCGAGCTGATGGCAGTCCTGGCAGACAATATGACTGTGGCCGCTCAGCTTCCATGCCCTGTGGGCCTCTTCCATCAAGTGGCAACTGCTGCAGAAGTCCGGATTCTTCTGGATGTAGTCATAGTAGCGGACAGCAAGCACGATCCCGAGCACGGAGATGACGAGCATCATCGCGACGATCACCATCTTGTCCCGCGGGCTGAGCCCCCGGTCAAGGCGGTCGATTATCTTGTAAATGAATTTATACATCCTTGAAATGGCTGCGCCCTGCTACCGGACCAGATGTTCAGCGATCTGGACGGCGTTCAGGCCAGCTCCCTTGCGGAGATTGTCCGACACCAGCCACAGGTTGATCCCGTTCGAGACCGTCACGTCCTCCCGTATCCTGCCCACGTAGATATCATCCTTCCCTGTCATGTCGATCTGCAGGGGATAGATGTTCCTGGACGGATCATCAAAGACCACGACGCCCGGCGCAGCAGCAAGCAGCGCCCGGACCTCGTTCACGGGAAGCTTTTTCTCCGTCTCAATATTGACCGATTCAGCGTGGCAGCGGAACACGGGCACGCGCACCGCCGTGGCGGTCACGCCGATCGAATCGTCTCCCAGTATCTTCCTGGTCTCGTTCGCCATCTTCATCTCTTCCTTTGTAGATCCGTTCTCCAGGAAGGAATCGATGTGCGGAATACAGTTGAAGGCGATCTGGTGCGGGTAGACCTCCGTCTTCACGTCCGCGAAGTTCAACAGCGCCACGGTCTGGCCGGCCAGTTCATCCATCGCCTTCTTGCCCGTCCCGGACACGGACTGAAAGGTCGTGACCACGACGCGCTTGATCTTCGCCGCATCATGGATCGGCTTGAGCGCCAGGACCAGGGCGATCGTCGAACAGTTGGGATTGGCGATGATCCCACTGTGCTGTTCAACAGCATCACCGTTCACTTCCGGTACGACCAGGGGCACCTTCGGGTCCATGCGGAAGGCGCTGGAATTATCGATCACCACGGCGCCTGAGGCTGCCGCTGCCGGAGCGAATTCGAGGCTCCGCTCACTGCCTGCGCAGAACAGGGCGATGTCCACGCCTTTGAAGGAATCCTTAGTAAGCCGCCTGACCGTCCACTTTTTCCCCCGGAAATCGAGCCGTTCGCCCTCAGTACGCTCTGATGCCAACAGCACCAGATCAGATACCGGGAAATCACGCTCCTCCAGGATCTCCACCAGCTCCCTGCCGACGATCCCGGTGGCGCCTGCAACGGCTACGACGTATTTGTTTTTTTTCTTAAGCATTTTTTTTATAGACCTGAAAAAACTTTCACCGCTATGGCGCAAAGGACGCAAAGGAAAACATGACTCCTGTTTAAAATCCTTAAACCTTCGCGGTCTTGGCTCCCTCGCGGTTCACGTATTTGGGTGTTGCGCCTTTACTTCTCGACGACAATTCTCAGCATGCGTCTGAGCGGCTCCGCCGCGCCCCAGAGGAGCTGGTCTCCGCAGGTAAAGGCATTCAGGAATGTTGGCCCCATGTTCATCTTGCGCAGTCTTCCGATCGGCACGGTCAGCGTACCGGTAATGGCCGCAGGCGTCAGTTCCATTACCGTGATCTCGCGCACGTTCGGGACGACCTTCACCCACTTGTTGTGGTTGCCAATCATGTCCGTGATCTCATCGAGCGGAACGTCCTTGGTCATCTTGATCGTGAGCGCCTGGCTGTGGCAGCGCATGGCGCCGATGCGCACGCAGGTGCCGTCTATGGGGATCGGGTTCTTCTCGCGGCCAAGGATCTTGTTCGTCTCGGCCTGACCCTTCCACTCTTCCTTGCTCTGGCCGCTCTCGAGCTGCTTGTCGATCCAGGGGATGAGGGACCCTGCCAGCGGCGCGCCGAAGAATTCCTTGGGATAAGCGTCGGACCGGATATGGTCCGAGACCTTCTTGTCGATGTCCAGGATGGCGCTCGCCGGGTCGTCAAGGAGCGTCTTGACATGGCCGTGGACCGAGCCCATCTGCTTGATCAGCTCGCGCATGTTGTTCGCGCCCGCACCCGAGGCAGCCTGGTAGGTCATGGCGCTCATCCATTCGACAAGCCCCTTCTCGTAGAGCCCTCCCAGCGCCATCAGCATGAGCGACACCGTGCAGTTGCCGCCGATATAGTTCTTGACGCCCTTGGAGATGCCGTCCTTGATCACATTCATATTGACGGGATCGAGGATGATGATCGAGCCGCTCGTCA
>MHDZ01000086.1 GCA_001805055.1 Nitrospirae bacterium GWC2_57_13 | reverse complement strand
GCGGTTCCAGATGAGCAGCTGTCCCGTTGCATCGGTAACTGCCACGCCGTCAACGATGCCTGAAAGGATATCGGCGGTTAGGTCTTTTATCTGCGGTGCGCCCGACATAGGCTATTGATAGCACAATACATTTGAGTATTCAAGAAATATTGTGTATAGTGGCCCTTGACTGCGGAATGCGGAATTCGGAGTGCGGAATGAAAGAACCATCCTCCCCATTTCGCCGCGAACACGCGACAAGATGCCCTTCACACTCTGAACTCCGAACGCTGAACTCCATGGACCTTCGTCTCCTCTTCGTTGCCGCCATATGGGGTGTGAATTTTTCGGTCATCAAGTTCGCCCTGACCGACTTTCTTCCCCTTGTCTTTACCGTGGCCCGGTTTTCCCTTGCCGCTCTGTTCCTTTTCGGCCTGATGCGCGCCACCGGCACGTCGTTCGCGATCGCCCGCGGAGACCGCCCGGCGCTCATCATACTCGGACTCATCGGCGTCACACTGTACAACATCTTCTTCATGGTGGGGCTGAGCTATACAACCGCCTCACACTCCGCCCTGCTCATTTCCCTGTCGCCCCTCGTCGCCGCCGTCCTGCAGACCGTCTCGGGCAGGGAGCGGCTGGGAGCGCGTTCATTCGCCGGGCTTGCCCTGGCAACGGTCGGCGTGATCCTGATCATCAGGAGCCACCATGGGGCGATCACCTTCTCCTCCTCCATGGTCATCGGCGATCTTCTGACGCTCTGCGCAACGATCGCCTGGGCCCTGTACACGATCAAGGCTCGGCCCTTGCTGGAAAAATACCCGGCCATAACAGTTACTGCCTACAGCATGGCCGTCGGATCGATCATGCTGGCGCCCTTTGCTGCAAAGGAGATCACGCAGGTCCCGTGGTCTCAGATATCTCCCGGATCGTGGTCTGCCTTTCTCTTCGCAGCCCTGATCGCCGGCGGCATCGCTCACAGCCTGTGGTACCAGGGGGTGAAGCGCATCGGCGTTACCCGTACCATTGTCTACCATTACCTCATGCCGTTCTTCGCCGTCCTGGTTGCCGCTCTTTTCCTCGAAGAACGCATAACCCTTGCCCAGATCATCGGCGGCCTGTCCGTACTCTTCGGCGTTGCCATCGTCCAGAAGAGGCCGAACAGGTGATCACCAGACAGACAAATTGCTTACCATATTATAAAGCAATCCCCATGCCATTTCTCTTGGAGCGCTAACCTGGCCGTTTCCCGGATTACTGGTAAGAATTGCCACTACACTATAATCGTCCTGGACCCGTCTCTCTAGCTAAAAAGTATACATGTGCTCAATTCATGAGCATCGTACTGCCGAGATCTCAAGTTTTCCCTCACTCCGAATTCGTCAATGCGTATACCCTGCTTCGCCGTGCTGGGTTATGTCCAGCCCCTCGGTCTCGTCATCGCTGCTTACCCGGAGCCCGATCACGGCGTCAATGACCTTGAACAGGACCAGGCTCACGACAAAAGAATACAGTGCTACCACGAAAACCGACTGGATCTGCACCACCAGTTGATGCGGATTCCCGAACAGAAATCCGTTCGCCCCGCCTGGATTGATCGCGACGGTGGCAAAGATTCCGGCCATCACCGTCCCCAGTGTTCCGCCAACGCCATGCACGCCGAATGCGTCGAGCGAGTCGTCGTACCCGAATCGCGTTTTGGCGTTCAATGCAGTGTAGCAAAGAAGACCTGCCGCCATGCCGATGGCAAGGGCCGGCATGGGCCCCACAAACCCCGCTGCGGGCGTAATGGTAGCAAGCCCCGCGATCGCGCCTGTTGCCGCGCCGAACATGGTGGGTTTGCCGCGATGCAGCCACTCGGCAAAGGTCCAGGTGAGCGTGCCCGCTACTGCCGCCGTATGGGTGGTCACAAAGGCCAGTGCGGCCAGTTCACCTGATGCGAGAGCGCTTCCCGCGTTAAAGCCGAACCAGCCGAACCACAGTATTCCCGCGCCAAGCACCGTCATCGGCAGATCGTGGGGCGGCATGGGTTCGTGCAAAAATCCCTTGCGCTTTCCTATATAGAGCGCGGCAGCCAATGCTGAAAACCCCGAAGTGGCGTGGACTACAATGCCGCCCGCAAAGTCGAGCACACCCGTCTGCTTCATCCAGCCGCCCGCACCCCAGACCCAATGGGCGACGGGGTCATAAACAACAGTCGTCCAGACCAGCGCGAATACCAGATACGCGGAAAACTTCATCCGCTCGGCAAAGGCGCCGCTGATGAGCGCCGGGGTGATCACGGCGAACATCATCTGATAGGCCATGAAGGCGAGATGAGGGACCGTAGCCGCGTAATCGGGATTCGGTGTGAGCCCCACTCCCGCCAGACCAGCCCAGTCGAGGTTGCCGATGAAACCCCTGACATCGGGCCCGAAGGCGAGCGAGTATCCGAACAGGATCCACTGTACGCTGACAAGCGCAATGGCGATAAAACTGTGCATAAGGGTGCCGAGTACGTTCTTTCTTCGCACCATACCGCCGTAGAACAAGGCAAGCCCCGGAGTCATGAGCATCACCAGCGCTGTGGAGATCAGGATCCATGCTGTATCTCCCGAATCGATCTTCGAAACAGCAACGGTGACAGCCTCGGCCGCAAAAGCAGGACTCGGCGCCAGTCCCAAAGCAACGAGTGCGAATGCGGCGCGAGATAATTTTCCAGTACTGATCATGTCTTCCTCCAGAATAAAATTGTATATAATTTCAACACTGAGCTGAAAAGTAAGCAAAGCCCGTGCCATCTGAAGGAAATGACGATACAAAGCGGAAACTGCTTGATTTGGCTGATGTCTCGCGTGAATATGGCGAACAACGATACGTGAATGAGCGTACTCGCATGATGCTCTTTTAGGCATCTGCGCAAGAAATGAGCATGCGGGCAGCTGGAAACGCAGGACGCAGCAAAGTCTGCGAGAACAGTCGTTCCTCTGCGCCATAAGAAAAGCCCGGCAGAGATTCCTGCCGGGCTTCTTCGATGCGCTTACCAGTGCACTGACTAGATCGCTGTTTCACCCCGCTCGCCGGTCCTGATCCGGACGATCTCCTCGAGCTTCGAGATGAATATCTTGCCGTCGCCGATCTTGCCGGTCTTGGCTTTCTCGATGATGGTCGCCACCACCTGGTCAACGACCTTCTCTGCCACGACGATCTCGATCTTGATCTTCGGAACAAAGGCGATGTCGTATTCCGCGCCGCGGTAGAGCTCCACATGGCCTTTCTGCCGGCCGAATCCCTTCACCTCGGTCACGGTCATGCCCTGGATGCCTATGGCATTCAGCGCATCCTTGACCTCATCGAGTTTGAAAGGCTTGATGATCGCTTCTATCTTTTTCATGGTTCCTCCTTGTGTAAAGCTGAAGTTGGGAGGATGGGAAGTTGTGAGGTTGAGAAATCGCTTCTTCTTACCTTCCCACCTTCTTATCTTCGAGCATTTTGCTACAGGTTATACGCCCGCTCGCCGTGCGAGATCTCATCGAGCCCTTCTGTTTCCTCTTCCGCTGACACCCGGATGCCGATGGTCATTTTCAATGCAAAGAAGATGATCAGCGTTACGATCCCGCTGTAGGCGATTGTCGCCGCTGATGCCACGATCTGCGTCCAGAGCTGGCCCGCATTGCCGTAGAGCAGCCCCCTGCCCGCCTCGTTGATCGCGGGATCAGCGAAGACGCCGGTCAGGATCGCGCCGAGCAGTCCGCCCACGCCGTGGATGCCGAAGGCGTCGAGGGTGTCGTCATAGCCGAGCTTCGGCTTCAACCAGGCCACGGCCAGGAAGGGAATGACACCTGCAAGAATGCCCATGATGATCGCGCCGCCCACGTTCACGAATCCCGCTGCCGGCGTGATGGTCACCAGCCCGGCAACGGCGCCTGATGCAAGGCCCAGCACCGTCGGCTTGCCCGAGTGGATCCATTCAGTGATCATCCATGCCAGGGCCGCCGCGGCAGCCGCTGTATTGGTATTGATGAAGGCCACGCCCGCCAGCCCGTTGGCGCCGAGGGCAGAGCCCGCGTTGAACCCGAACCAGCCGAACCACAGCAGTCCTGTACCGGCAACGACCAGGGTCAGGTTGCCGGGGATGAGGGTCTTCTCCTTCCGCTTGCCGAGTACCAGCGCGCCTACCAGCGCCGCAATGCCTGCGTTGATATGCACCACGGTGCCGCCCGCGAAGTCAAGGGCGCCCATCTTCATCAGGAACCCGCCGCCCCAGACCCAGTGGGCCACGGGAACGTAGACCGCAGTCATCCAGAGCACGGAGAAGAGCACCCATGCCGAGAACTTCATGCGCTCGATATAGGCGCCGCTCGCCAGGGACACGGTGATGGCCGCGAAGGTGAGCTGGAACACGATGAAGACATACTCAGGTATCGTTCCGGACAGGCTCGACGGCAGTACGCCCTTGAGGAACGATTTCTCCAGCCCGCCGACGAACCCGCCGATGTCGGCGCCAAAGGTCATGGTGTAGCCATAGACGACCCACAGCAGGCTCACGATGCAGAAGGTCACAAAGGTCATGGCCATGGTGTTCAGCGAGTCCTTGCGCTTGGCAAGGCCGCCGTAGAACAGGGCCAGACCCGGAATGGACATGAGCATCACCAATGCCGTTGCCACGATGATCCAGGCGGTGTCGCCCGTGTCAAGCGTGGGCGCCGCCGCTGCTACAGGAGCAATCGCGGGGGCCGCAGCATCCTGGGCCATGGCGATGTTGCCGAAGACCATGAGCCCCAAAACCAGTGAGAACAGAATAAACTTCTTCATGACATACCTCCATTAAGGAATTCTGCAGGGCAAGGCGTTAGCCTTGCTGCGAAGCAACTCTGAAGCGTTGCCCTGCAAAAGGTTTCTGCATTCAATTAGAAATCAATATCCACCTGTACGGTCGCCGTGGGCTTGTAGGCGTCGCTATTGTTGAAGATGTCATAGCCCACGATGAGGCCCACGTTGTCCGCCGCCTTCCAGGCCAATCCAAAGCTCAGGGCGCCGTAGCTGCTGTCCGTTCCCATGTAATCAACAGCGAACCACAGCTTGTCGGAGATCTCGGACATTGTCCGGTCGTAGGACGCCAGGACGCCGGCCTCATCAGGATTCCCGCTCGCGTCCAGGAGCAGTTTGTCGCTGCCTGTGAAATAGCCCAGGGAGATCCGGCCGAGCTTGCCGAAGGTCTTTGCCGCAAGCGCGTATACGATGTTGTAGTCCGTCACGTCGCTCTTGGTGCCGAATTCATAGGCGCCAAGGGCGATCGCCGGAGAACCCTCGAAGAGCGAGCCTTCGGGCGTGCCGAGCTTTGCGTTGTAATACATGGGGTAGTCGTGCGCTGCTCCGAGATCGCGGTAGTCGATGCCGACCTCCAGCTGGACCTTCTCGTAGGGCAGCACGCCCACGGTGAGGCCGAGGTTGTTGACCGTAGACTCATGGGCGCCCAGGGTCGGATTGCTTTCTGTCTTGATGTAGGTGTCAAAGCCGAAATGCACTTTCTTGAACGCCTGCACATCCGTCGACGGGATCCAGATCTGGGTCGAGGGTGTAGCGAGCGCCGTGCTGCCGAAGAGCAGCACCAAACCGAGAATCATTGCGATCTTCTTCATGTCATCCTCCAAATAGTTCCCTTTGCGGGAATGAATTGCCTGCCACCTCAGTGGACAGGCGCTGCGTGAGATTTCTGAAAGACCTCCGGAGTCCTTCTAACGTTGCATCGCATCAGCCTTCTGATGCACTATTTAGCAAGGCCCGTGCCATAAGGCCAAACACACTCTCAAGGTGCGGAATATGCTGTTTTTATGGATATTTTGCGCGAATGATGCACGCTTGCTCACGTGATGCTCACTCTTCACCAGGTCATCTTTTTAAGCATATGCCTAAATTATAGTCAGGAGTCGGGGGATAGAAAATACGCAAAAAACAAATGCGTCTCTCGCAGGCGCAAAGTTCGCAAAGTAAAACAGAAACGAATATTTCTCGCGGAGACGCAGAGTTCGCAGAGAAAAGCTCGATGAAAAGCTTTAACACAGAAGATGCGGATTTACCCGGATCAACACGGATAGTTCAAATTGCAGGGTCAGGCCCCAAAAAGAAATCCCCTGCGAAAATTTATGGGTGTGGAGTCCCTCTAGCCCTTTTAACAACACGACCTCCCGCTGCTGCGGTGCGTGTATGACTCATCCTCTTATAACTAAGAAATCAAAAGCTTCTCAAAATGGGTTGATTTCTTTTAAAATCATAAAGGTCCTATAGATAAATCATGAAACGGCTGTTTTTGAACAGCCGTTTTCCGCAAATTTGCACTTTCCAATTTGCACTTTCCAATTCCGCTTTATGCGGGTTAGGCAACAGAATAGTTCAGGGACATAGGTAACACTGCCTAATATGGCATCTCTCGTGGATCACGAGGACTTAGGTAACGGTTTGCGCCTTGGACCATTCCCTTACCCCATGCGACCATTCCCGTCATGCGACCGAGGCCGAGGGTTAAACATTTCAGACTGTCTGAGGGCGAAGCCCGAGTTTCTGAAATGTACCGAGGACGACCGAGCATGACGGATCAGAATGGTCGCCGGGGGGCCCTTCTTTGGCGCCACCTTTCTTCGGGCAAGCAAGAAAGGTGGCAAAAAAATACTTGCTTGTATGACTCATACTCATAGGTAACAGAGTAGTTCAGGGACATAGGTAACACATAATGAAATTCTCATTACATCACCGAATCCATATACTCCTCGCCGATGCGCGCGTTCAGCACCTCCAGCTCCATGTCCTTGTCCTCGCCCAGCACTCCGCAGGCATCAGCCCGGCACTGTTTGCAGTGGGTCATCTGGCGCAGCCGCGGCCTGCAAAGCTCGCGCATCCTTGAGATCGTTGCATGGTCAGGCCGTTTCAGGTGCGCATACTCGGCCTGGGGGATGAGCGGCAGGATGTTCTGCAGCTCCGCGCCGAGCCTGCCAGCCCGCTCGGCGATCACGGGGATATCAGCCTCGTTCACGCCAGGAACAAGGACAGAGTTCACCTTCACGATCAGCCCTGCCTCGATGGCGTTCGCAAGCCCCCGCCACTGGTTGGCCATCAGCAGGTCCGCCGCGTCCTTGCCTGTATAACGCCGGCCCCGGTAGACCGCCCAGGCGTAGATCTTTTCGGCGGTCTCGGCGGTCACGGCGTTGATCGTGACCGTGAGGCTCCGCACCCCCGCTGCGACCAGCTCCTCCAGGCGGTCAGGCAGCAGCAGGCCGTTCGTGGACACGCAAAGCGTCAGGTCCGGGAAGTTCCAGTTGATCCGGCGCATCACCACGTAGGTCGCCGCGTTCGCCAGCGGGTCGCCGGGCCCCGCAATGCCCACTACGCTCAGCTTGTCGTTCCGCTCCACCAGCACGGCAACGCGTTCAAAGGCCTCATCAGGCGTGAGCACCCTGCTCGTGATGCCCGGCCGGGACTCATGGGCGCAGTCGTACTTGCGCACGCAGTACCGGCACTGGATGTTGCAGGCCGGGGCTACCGGCAGATGCACCCTGCCGAATTTATCATGTGCTTCGAGGGAGAAGCAGGGATGGGTCAGCAGCAGGTCTTTGCGGTTTCCGCTCTTCGCGCTCATGGTCGCCTCCTTGGACAGCACTTCCTGCATATCCATATAGCAATACTGTTGCCAGAGGCGTTCTTCTATACAAACAAGGCGTTGGCGCTGCGGATTTCCGTTACCGTGGATGAGAAGAAAGGCATTTGCACATCATTTGGGCAGAGAGAGTTGAGAGGGTTTTCGGGGGAGGAACACGCGCGTCACGCGCCGCCTTTTGGCGCGTCGCTGTGGACGCGCTGGTTGGAATCATCGTGTCATATAAATAGTATCTGAAGCTCTTTGCTGCTATCCGTTCGTCCCAATCCAATCTTCACCGTAAGTCGCATCTTCGGCTATGGCTGCCCGGCCACCCTCTCGCCGATAGGTCTCTTTGAGAAAAGCCACAACCTGTTCATCAGCTGCCGATTTGATTTGTGGTACTGGGCCAGAGATCGCCCGCAATATGAAGCGTAAATAACATTGAAATTCTACTCGCTCGCGATTCAACCAACTCGCTCCCAAGTCTAAGAAGGGCCGATTTCGATTCCAGTCGTCTTCCGACTGTGCCGCAATGCCACCAAATGCCATAACCGAATCGAGGAATAGTAGATCCTTAGGTTTTTCCGGCGGCATCTCATAGAGAGCATGTATTGTCCTTCCAAACTGTTCTATTGCCTCTTTTGTGGTCCGCTCGGTAAAAATATCCATCATCGGATTGGAAGTCTCTTCGCCATAAATTTGTTTGATATTGTCGTATGACAACCAAAAACGTAGTGAAGTAAGTGCAAGCAACAGTGCCTGCCTTTGGTCTTCCGAGAGTCCAGCCAAACGACTGTCTGCTTCGGCCTCGTTGCTCCTTTCCTTTAACACAAGCGCTAAGACCGACTGGATTTCCGGTATTTGCTTGAAAGGCCGAGCGCCGCTTATGTTAGGGAGAAGACCACGGTTAACCAGGACACGTCGACCAGCATCATAGTCGTTCGGTACGACGAGCAAGGCCGCATACTCTTCGCCCGTGAAAAGTGCTGTGGCCGCCTCATCTCCTTTTGTTATAAGGCCGTGCAGAATTAGCACTGCATTATAAGCCTCATACTGCCCTGAGAGAATTAGTTGCCGCACAAGGTCTTTCTTACTTTTCGTGACGGCCTCATTCCCGATTGCTTCAAGGTAGGCAGGCACCAAATGTCTGAAGTCTGGTCGCATGACATATGAAAACGTGTCGGCAGCCGAAACGGACTCCTCTGTGATCTTCCAGGATAGCGAACCAACGCCCCACAGCCGTACATTTTCTATCATGTAGTTGTTTGCCATTCGAAAGGCGGCCAAACTATCCGAGTTCCCCGATAGTGCCTTTTCCATGTCTGCGGTGAGTGCTTCCGCGAGACGTAGCGCGATTTCCCGGTGCTGCTCGTGAACATTGTTATCATATAGCGCAATGGTATAAAGTTTCTGAAGGAGTGATGAGCATTCTGGATACGTTTTTGGTTCGCTCGACGCTGCGTAAGATAGGATGTCGTCAATCGACATCTGCTCTTTCGATGCTATTGACCGCAGCGGTATCGGCCCCTGGCGTTCTTTGCTATTAGTTCGGAAAAGAGACGCAAAAAACCCTTTCATATACCATCCTCCCATCTCTAAAACGTTAGACCATGCACAATCATTCCCTATGTGACGACAGGTCTGCCTTTCTGTTTAAGTCGAGGCAGCTTGCTTTTTTCTCTAGTTCAACGACGACGCGAGGAACGCGGTTTCTCAGCGTTTCTCTCGACGGAGTTGCTATACGTCAAGCACTTGTTGGGGCTCAAGCACCGCATGCCGCGCCATTGCGTGTCACTGCAATGCGTGAATTGATGTTTTCGACCTTTGCTTTAAACCTGTGCCCGATTTCCCGCACGTTAGAATGGGGGTTTGCCATGGGATTTAGTCGTTCTTTTGCCTTTGCTATCGACAATTATCTTTGAAAGCTCCTTTATTTTCTCAGTTCTGTTATTGAATATTTCTTCTAACACATAGTCAAGAATCTGAAATGCCTTAAAGACATCATTGTGGCTAAGCTCTCTATGTGAAGCGGTATTGCCTAACCATTTAATAGCAAGAAGATTGTCTGCATATTTATTGTATTTTGGGTATTTCTTTTTAAAATATTCTATTCTTTCGTGAAGTGATTTAGGTGTTTTCTTCTTTACGTTAATCCGCGGAACTTTGAAATGAGTCAACAAACCTTCTAATGCTACTCTGATTCTGTTTCCGCAAGAGCTGGGGTCGATCCAAAATACTTTGAAACAATCGTTCAAACATTTTTTCACAAATTTGGGATAGTTTTCGGATAAGCCTATAATATGGATGGGTGGATCAAATAGCAACGGTCGATACATGCTCACATAATCCACATCGTAAGAGCCGCGAGAGTCTGGTTCATACTCTTCACTTACCCGGCTTTCAGCCACAAAGCTGATCGATTCACTACAGCGCGAATTACTGCAATCAAAAACACCTGAAATTCGGCTGGAAGCAAATTCAGGATCTGGACCGTGAGCTCGTTGGTAATTTTCATACTCGGCGGTATTCTTCTTTGATAGATTCTTTTCATCCCCAACCAATGTTCCAGTATCACACCTTGGACACTTAAACTGGCTGATTTCATGAAACCGATAATATTCTTTATATTTTTCCATTTTTTATTTCTTCTTTTCCTTTGCCGTATAACGCCTCGCTTCAGCGGCTAAAGTGCGTGCGCAGCGGGCACTTTGATCCGACTGCATGCGCTTGTCATGTGTCATCGTTGGAAGATTTCGTCTGCATTCACACCATGTTGCTCTCGTAAGTGATTTCGCAGGGCTTGGACAATACTGACTACGGTCTTTGGATAGGCATTATCGTTTGGGTTATTTAGCCACAAAAGAAAATCAGCCGGATTACCAGCAGAGATCTGGTTGAGCTGTGCAATAACCTCGGATTGTGTTCGAGTACGGCGACGCTTCCTGTCCCAGACATGGGCCACTACCGTATTCCTGAACTCCTTTATACCCCGCCTTTGGAGTTCGGAGACCAGAGCCTTCATCTCAGGTCTTAGCTCAGCTGGTACAAGACGGTGAAACACTTCCCAGAACTCACATAGCTTGTTTAGACCGAGAATAAGGTGCGATACGCACATCTTCTGAACAGCTACAATTCCGGGTTGGGAGAACTCTCCCATAGCGAATCTCGACTGATAATTCGCGAACACCATGGTTCCAGCCACTAGGTCGTTGACCAGATCATTAAGGACGTCGATGGCGTCGAGGATCGAGTTTCTTTCGATATCTGTCATCCGTTCAAGACACATAACAAGATATTAGGTAAACGGTCTCAGCGTCTCCTGCCAAAGTGCGCCTTCCCACAGATCGACAGGATACCGGATGTCATCACCGATGGGCATGGCCTCCATCATGTTATGTGAATCCGAAGCAATACAGAAACTCTAGGGTCAAGTCTTTCTCCGTGCATTTCAAACATTACTCGTTTTTCCACAGAAGGGTCAAGCCCATTCTTAGTTGAAATTCAGGAGCGGCTCCTATGCTGCTTCAGGCAGCCACTGTCTCCTCTCGACCGTCCTTCATCGTTCTCCGTTTTATTTCTCGCTGCAATGCATGTCTAAGCTCTTGAAGGTGACGATACCCATTCACCCGATTAAGCCGTATCTCAACATCGAGTAACGCCGTTGCGACCCACCGCTGTTTCTGGTTGCTGTTCTTCCAGTAGTCAACCTTGTCCGTCCGCTGTCCGACCAAAGCGTTGATGGACTCGATCATATTGGTGGTTGTAAAGCTCCGACGCAGTTCCTGGTGAATATTCAGGCGGTGAACGGTAAGCGTCTCCTCAAAGCCTTCTTCAAGACTGTGCACCGCTGATTCATTGAGCAGCCGCAGTCCTTTTTTGATCGGCTGGAAAGCGGCCTTCGCATCGCCGTAGTCCTCTTGACGGTAAGCCTTCTG
>MHDZ01000085.1:1976-12444 GCA_001805055.1 Nitrospirae bacterium GWC2_57_13 | reverse complement strand
ATACCGGGACAGGCATCTAAGTCAAGCGCGACGCGCTGTTTTTTGGAACAAACAGGGAACGGCAACATGCGGCGTCCAGCTTCCACTCTATTTATGGATTTATTTGATCTTGTTAAAATTATACCATACGACTCTGCACGAGTAAGTCATGAATGAAATTTCGGCGAGTTTTTATTCGTGCCATTTGTCCACTTTGTGCAATTCGTGTTTGAAGGAGGAGATATCCTTTTGCGCAAGACCATTCTTGACATTCCTGCCCTCTTTCGGCTATTCTTACGTAGCAAGCCTTCCGTCCCACGCATCCGGCACAACTCGGATTTCCGCGATAATCATTGATGTCTGGAGACAAACAGTGAATCCTTTCGCGTCCTTTTTCTGCATCTTTGTTCTGGTTCTCGGCGGCCCTGTGGTCTCTCACGGAGGGGAATCTCACGGAGGTGCGAACAAGGCGGACATCGGCGTTGATGAAAAACTCGGCGCGTCTCTCCCTGCAGGTATGACATTCCGCGATGAAGCGGGAAAGACCGTCCGGCTGCCCGACGCCATAGACCGGCCCACGATCATCGCGCCTGTCTATCTTTCCTGCAAACATGCCTGCCCCCTGTTGCTTATGGGTCTTGCGGAAGCCCTCGGCAACCTCGATAGCGTGACGCCGGGAAAGGACTTCCAGGTCATCGCCCTGAGCTTTGACGGGCAGGACACGCCGAAGAAAGCGTCGGAGAAGAAGAAGGACTACCTCAAGGCCATTGGCCGCCCCTTCCCCCCAGAGGCATGGCGGTTCCTGACAGGAAGCAAGGAACAGATCGAGACCTTCACCCGGTCCATCGGATTCCGGTTCCAGCGGTCAGGCATGGAGTTCGATCACCCTGTCGTTCTTGTCGTTGTGGGTCCGGGCGGCAAGGTCAGCCGGTATCTCTACGGCTCGCGCTTCCTGCCCTTTGACGTGACCATGGCGATCACCGAGGCGGAACAGGGCAAGATCGGCATCTCGACCCGCAAGCTCCTGAGCTACTGCTTCAGCTACGACCCCCTGGAGAAGACCTATGTCTTCGATATCCTGCGCGTCTCGGGCATCGTAATGCTCGTGCTGGGTCTTTCGTTCTTCGGGTATCTGATGAGCAAGACGAGGCGAAAGACCCCTTAAGGTTCCCGAGGTAACCGCAGGCTTCAGCCTGCGGCTACAAAACCATTGCCTATGGAAACGAACTTCTACACATATTCCGGCAAACACCGCGGCATCCTGGCCTGGATCCTCTCCACGGACCACAAGCGGATAGGGCTGCTCTATCTTTCGTCCATGTTCACCTTCTTTCTCGCGGGCGCGACGCTGGGCATCCTGATGCGTCTGGAGCTGATCGCTCCGGGCCCCACGATCATGACGGCCCAGACCTACAACGCCGTCTTCACCCTCCACGGGGTGATCATGATATTCCTCTTCATCATTCCCGGCATCCCGGCGGCTCTCGGCAACTTCATGCTGCCGCTCCAGATCGGCGCCCGCGACGTGGCCTTCCCTCGCCTCAACCTGCTGTCCTGGTGGTTCTTCATCACCGGCGGCCTGATCGCCCTTACCTCGCTCTTCACGGGCGGCGGTCCGCCGGACACGGGCTGGACCTTCTATGTGCCTTACAGCATCCGGACGGGCACGAATGTGTCCCTGGCCCTTTTCGGCGTCTTTCTGCTGGGCCTGTCATCCACGCTCACGGGCCTGAACTTCGTGACCACCATCCACCGCATGCGCGCGCCGGGCATGACCTGGTTCCGCCTGCCCCTGTTCCAGTGGTCCCTCTACGCCACGGGCTGGGTGCAGCTCCTCGCCACGCCGATCCTGGGCATCACGCTGCTGCTCGTGATCATCGAGCGGTTCTTCGGCGTAGGCTTCTTCGATCCGGCCAAAGGAGGCGACCCGCTGCTCTTCGAGCACCTCTTCTGGATCTATTCGCACCCTGCCGTGTACATCATGATCCTTCCGGCCATGGGCGCTGTCTCCGAGATCATTCCCGCCTTCGCGCGCCGGACTATCTTCGGATACAAGGCCATTGCCTATTCAAGCCTCGCCATCGCCCTCGTGGGCTACCTCGTCTGGGGCCACCACATGTTCACAAGCGGCATGAGCGACGCCTCGCGGGTCGTGTTCTCGCTCCTCACCTTCCTCGTGGCCATTCCAAGCGGCGTGAAGGTCTTTAACTGGGTGGCCAGCCTCTACCGGGGCTCCATCCAGACCGACGCGCCAATGCTGTTCACTCTGGGCTTCATCTTCCTCTTCTCCATCGGAGGACTCACGGGCCTGATCAACGGGGCCTTGTCCGTGAACATCCACATCCATGGCACCCACTTCATCGTGGCCCATTTCCATTACACCATGTTCGGCGGCACGGCCTTTGCGTTCTTCGCAGCCCTCCATTACTGGTTTCCCAAGATGTTCGGCAGAATGTACCGCGAGGGTCTGGCCCGGGTCGCGTGGTTCATTATTTTCATCGGCTTCAACACGCTTTACTTCCCCATGTTCGTCCTGGGCTGGCAGGGCATGCCGAGGCGATACTACGACTACCTGCCCCAGTTCCAGACAGGCAACATCATCTCGACAATAGGGTCCTGGATACTCGTCTCGGGCCTGCTCCTGATGCTCTTCAATCTCGTCCGGTCGATCTCCAAAGGCGAGAAGGTCGGCGACAACCCCTGGGGCGCGACAACGCTGGAGTGGAAGACATCTTCCCCGCCGCCTCACAATAATTTTGCGGAGATCCCCACGGTTACGACAGGACCGTATGTGTTTAAATGACGCATGGAGCATAGCGAATTACGCAACGAGCATGGCGCTAAGCGCATAGCGTCAAGCGACTCGGCTGAGCTTACCGAAGTCCTTTCTTCTTTGCTCCATGCACTCTGCGCTATGCGCTATGCGATTCCCTTTGCCCTCTGCACTATGCGATGAGACTTATGGCTGAACTTGCAAAAACATCAGAAGCGGTCCACCGCGACTACACCGGCGCAAAGATCGGGATGTGGCTCTTCCTGTTCACCGAGATCCTGCTCTTCGGAGGTCTGTTCCTGGTCTACGCCGTCTACCGGACGAAGCACCAGGCGGACTTTCATACTGCGGCCGCGGAACTGAGCGTCGCCATCGGCGCAGCGAACACCATGATCCTGCTCACCAGCAGTTTGACCATGGCCCTGGCGATCGCCGCGATCCGGCGCAGCGCCAAGACCGCTTCGATCGTATTTCAGTCGCTCACGATCCTCTTCGCCGTCATATTTCTTGTGAACAAATATTTCGAATGGGGGGCAAAAATCGGCCATGGCCTCTATCCGAACTCCCCGGAGCTGCTGGCCCAGAGCCACGGGACCATCCTGTTCTACGGCCTCTATTATGTGATGACGGGCCTGCACGCCCTGCACGTGCTGATCGGCATCGGGCTGCTCCTGACCATGCTGATCCTGACGGTGCGGGACCGCATCACGAACACTGACTTCGTGAAGCTCGAGAACTCCGGGCTCTACTGGCACCTGGTGGACATTGTCTGGATCTACCTGTTCCCGCTGCTGTACCTGATCACATGACGCGCTTAATTCGGAATTTGGTCGTGACCTGAGCAGGTTGCTGAAAAAGACCGATTTTGGAAAAAACGCACCCTAAAGGGTGCGACTACCACGTGAAAAATTAAGGCGTTGGTGTTCGTAGCCGTCCCGCTCGGCGGGCCGCAATAAGTTTTTTCAACAGCCTGTTAGATCAAGATAAGGGTTCTTCATCATGAACGACAAAGAACAGAACATCTCCACGGGCGCCTACATCGGCATCTGGGCCGCGCTGATCGTGCTGACGGGCATCACCGTCTGGGTGGCGGGCCTGCACCTGGGAAACCTCAGCACGATCACGGCCCTTGCCATTGCCACGGTCAAGACGACTCTCGTGCTGCTGTTCTTCATGCACCTGCGGTACGAGAAGCCGCTGTTCATCATCATGCTCTTCGCGCCGATCGTGACGCTCGCGACGATCATCGGGCTCACCTTCGTGGATGTATGGTTCCGCTGAGGGCCTGACAGGCAGATTGATCCGGAGAATCGAAAAGGAGCGGCTTCCACCGTTTTTTTTGCTGTACACGTTCCAATTTCCACTTTGCTATTTCCAATTTTCAATTCTTCAGGTGAACAATGGTAACCGGCTGGCCCACATTATGGAACACCGTTGACAACGTGTTCCTGTTCATCATCGCTATCTCCCTTGTCCTGCTCCTGGGGATCACGGCCACGATGATCTATTTCGTGGTCCGCTACAGCAGGAAGCGGAACCCCCACGCCGAGAACATCGAAGGAAATACGATGCTCGAGATCGTCTGGACCATCATCCCGACGATCCTCGTCCTGGCCATATTCTACGCGGGATGGAAGGGCTTTCTGTACATGCGCACCGTGCCGGACGATGCCATGCCGGTAAAGGTCTCAGCCCGCATGTGGTCATGGTCCTTCGAGTATGAGAACGGCAGGAAGAGCGGCACGCTCAAAGTCCCGGCAGGCAGGCCGGTGAAGCTGATCATTACCTCTGAAGACGTGCTGCACGGCCTGTTCATACCCGCCTTCCGCGTGAAGGAAGACGCCGTGCCGGGCATGGAGACCTACCTCTGGTTCCTGCCCCACGAGCCCGGATCCTATGACCTTTTCTGCACCGAGTACTGCGGCGTGGGCCATTCCGCCATGATCACGAAGGTAGAGGTCATGCCGGAGAAGGCGTTTGCCGCCTGGTATGAGGTGAAACAGCCGCAAAAGAGATCAGAAGGCACGTCGAAGCATGCCCCAACAGCGCAGAAGGAAAAGAACTACGGGGTAGGAGCCCGCCTCGCGCAGGTGAAGGGCTGCCTGCTCTGTCATTCCCTGGACGGGACCGCAAAGGTGGGGCCGACCTTCAAAGGGATCGCCGGCCGGAAGACTGTCGTTGTCACCAGCGGAAAGGACCGGGAGATCATTGTCGACGAGGTGTATCTCGTGAGATCCCTTCTGGAACCCCAGGCCGACGTGGTCAAAGGCTTCCCGCCCATCATGCCCTCTCAGAAGGGAATCCTGAGCGACGCTGAGATCAAGACGATCATCGAGTACCTGAAATCCCTGAAATGACCATTCCCCCACGTCTCGCCTCACGTATGAGCACCTTGCTTCGGCTGCTTCGGCCCTCAGTGTCCCTCTTTGCCGCGCTCTCCACTGCTGCCGGAGCACTCTTGCATTTTCGCGGAGAAGTTGGACCCGCCCTCGTCGCCTCATCAGCCGTCTTTCTTCTCGCTGCCGGAGCATCAGGCCTGAACCAGTACCAGGAGCGGGAACTGGACGCCATGATGGAGAGGACACGGCATCGTCCGCTTCCCTCAGGCAGCATGACCCCTGCGAGGGCCCTCATCATCTCCTGTGCTCTCCTTGCAAGCGGCCTCGTGCTGCTCATCCCGGCGGGCGGGTCGTCCGCCGTCCTGCTGGGCGTAGCTGCCATCGTCTGGTATAACGGCGTCTATACTTTCCTGAAACGAAGGACGGCCTTTGCCGCAGTCCCCGGCGCCCTGGTCGGCGCACTGCCGCCGGCCATTGGATGGATAGCAGCGGGCGGATCGCTTTTCGACGGACAGCTCGTCCTGCTCTGTCTCTTCTTCTATCTATGGCAGATCCCCCATTTCTGGCTGCTCGTGCTCCGCTACGGCGAGCAATATGAAGCGGCGGGTCTGCCCTCTCTGCGCCGGGTCTTTCGCGAAGGCCAACTCGCGCGGCTTACCCTGGTCTGGACCGTTGCTGCCGCGGCGAGCGCCCTTCTGCTGCCCCTGGCCGGGCTTGTCCGCTCTCCGGCGCTTTCCCTGCCCCTCGGGGCCGTTGTCCTGTTGATCATCATGAGCGGGATCGGCTCTTATATCCGGAGAGTGCTTCCCGGCGCCCAGTCAAAGGCCTTCAGGCGTATCAACGGCTTCGTGCTGATTGTTACACTCATCCTTGCCCTTGACGGCATGTTGAGACATTACCATGTTCTGCAGAGGATCCCCTGAGCATGCGCAACTCCACGGCTGAAAAACTGAAACGACTACTGATCGAGCATTCGCATCTCATCGAAGAGTACACTGCAGTGGCCTGCCCGGACTGTACCGACGTCTGCTGCAGACAGAAGCACTGCCTGTTCCGTGAAAAGGATATCGTCTATCTGACCGCGCTGGGAAAAGAGGTACCGGTCCGGAACGAGACGCTCCCTCCTGACGGACCCTGTCAATTCATGGGCCGAGCGGGCTGCTCCCTGCCGCGCTGGCGCAGACCCTTTCGCTGCACCTGGTACTTCTGTGAGCCGTTATTGAGTGCATTGCATGATGCACCGGCAAGGCGGTCCCGGGAGCTTTCAAAGGCTTTGCAGAAAATGGCGGATCTCTATGGGGAGCTGTGAATGTTACGGGGAGAAGCGATGAGGGACGAGGGACGAGAGACGCGTGAAGATAGCGATCAGTAGTCAGCAGACAGCAGACAGGGGGAATGGAGATTGCATAGCGCATAGTGCAGAGGGCATAGAACTGAAAGCTGTTAGCTGATCGCTGATATATCAAAGTAGACAACTGACAGCAGGGTAATCCTGGATCCTGGATCGGTAAAATCTCCTAACCCATCACGACCCGGTTCCGCCCTTTTTCCTTGGCCTCGTACAGTGCAGTGTCAACAGCCTGGATCAGCTTGTCTTCCGAATCGATCGCCTTGTCCGGGAGGCCGGCAACACCGATACTGAGCGTGACCTTGATCTCCGGACTTGCCGAAAAGGAATGGCCCGTAACGGCCTTCATGATCCGCGCCGCCGCCTGGAGGGAATCCTCCTTGGTCGTGCTCGGGATCAGCACCATGAACTCTTCTCCGCCCCAGCGCGCGGCGGTGTCCACCTCGCGAACGTTCTTCAGGATGAGAGCGGCGATCTCCTTAAGAACGGTATCGCCGGTATGATGGCCGAATTTGTCGTTCACCAGCTTGAAATGGTCCGCGTCGATCATGAAGCAGCTCAGCGGATGCCCGTACCGGTCCGCGCGCCGGAATTCCTTCGTCAGGATGGCCTCGAACCGCCGACGGTTGTAGAGGCCCGTCAGGGGGTCCGTGATGGCCAGCGTCTCGACCTGGGTCAGCATGTCCTCGAGCTGCTTGTTCTTCTTCTTGAGTTCGTCCTGAAGGGATTTGGTCCTGAGGCAGGCGTAGATGCGGGCGTTCAGCTCCACATCATCGAAGGGTTTGGGCAGGTAATCGTCGGCGCCGGCAGTGAGTCCTGCGACCTTGTCCGGTGTGCCGCCCTTTGCGGTCAGCATGATGATCGCGATGTCCCGTGTTTCCTCGTTCAACCGCAGCCACCGGCAGACCTCGTTGCCGTCGATATCGGGAAGGACCAGGTCCAGTAGGATCACGTCCACCTGTTCGGACTTGGCCGCCTTGATGGCCGACATGCCGTCCTCGACCCAAATAACGTCGTAGCCTGCCACCTCAAGAAAGTTCTTGATCTTGGTGGCCTGGGCCTTCGTATCCTCGACAAGCAGGATCCTCGCTTTACCCATATCCTATTTTCTCCCTCATCGTCTCTCCCCCTGATCCGCCTTGCCGGGGAGCGCCCCCGCCGGACGCCTGAAAGGCCCCTGCCGGGATGCATTCAGCAAATTATCGCACAGGAGCGGCTTTTTATCAAGGTACAGACAAAAAAAACCGGCATTATCCCAGCACCTGCTTTGCCCGCTCCCAGCCGGCCTCCATGGACCGGGCAATGGCCCGGGGCGAAAAATCCAGGGCATCATCGAGCGGCTCATCAGGGGCGATGACAACTGCCCGGTAATATTTGAAGGGTTTTCCCTTTTCATTATGAAGCGTTACGCCGTGGCCTGCGGCCTCTTTCACCATGGAATTGATCCTGAGCAGCGCCGTGCAGTCGGTCAGAAAAATCTCATGGGCCGCGAGCTCGAGCGACCGCCTGCCGATCTCGAGTACGTTTTTGGCCGGACAGGGCAGGACAGGCGGTTCAGCAGGACTGCAGTCGATGATGATCAGCTCGTCAGGCTCGAAATCGAGCACATCACCAAAGGGACTGATGTTCCGCACTGCGCCGTCAACCATGCACATGAGGCCCGGCCCGATGTTGACCGGAGGCCAGATGATGGGAATGGCTGTCGAAGCAAGGACCGCCTGCTTGAAGTGGGGATCATCGGGCGAGAAACACCGGGAGAGGCCTGAGGCGAGCGATACGGAATAGATCCTGATCGGGATCTGGACCTCGTCGGGATCGATCTCCCGGTCAATGAGCCTCCAGAGCGGCCCGCGGCTGTAAATGGACTTGGCGCCGAAGAGCAGCTTGCTGTAGGTCCAGAATCCGGGCTTCCTGCCGAAGACCCTGGCGGGCGTCAGTTCCCGCCAGATCTGCTCAAGCCGTTCGTGCTTCCCCATGGCCAGCAGCACGCCGTTCAGGGCGCCAACGGAGACGCCGGCAATGATGTCCCAGGTATACCCCTTCTTCGCCCGGGCGTATTTCTCGGCCATGAGCTGGAAAGCGCCTTTCGCGCCGCATCCATTCAGTACCAGGGCCGTTTTCGGCATGGTGGAAATCCTCCGGCAGTCCCGCTATAGCGGGAGACGTTAATAAAGCGAAACCCGGCCCCCCTTGCAGCGTGGCCACGGGGCAATCCCCCTAAAACCTGTTGACTTTGCAGGGGCTATTATAATATCTTCTCGTCAAAAGAGAAAGGGGATTTCCATGAACGCGACCATGATGAAGCAGTTCACCGAGTTCCGCAGGATGCTGAACGGATTCTGGCTGTCCCGGGTCATCCTGACGGCCAACAATTACGGGCTATTCGACCGCCTTATCCGGCCCTCAACAGCGGCTGACCTGGCCCGCAAGGCCGGCACGGACCTGCGGGCAACGGAGATTCTGCTCGACGCTCTCACGGCCCTGGGGCTGCTCAAAAAAACGGGGGGCACGTACCGGAATACGCCTTTGGCAAAGAACTTCCTTGTTCGCGGCGGACCCTGGTACCAGGGGGATATGGTTCGCCACGCAGACTCGCTCTGGCAGAACTGGTCAGGCCTTGATGAGATTCTGAAGACGGGCAAGCCGGCGCGGCGCGCGCGGAACCACGCTTCCTTCATCAAGGCAATGCATAACAACGCGGTGCTGCGGGCGAAGGAGGTCGTGGCAGTCATCCCCCTCAAGGGTGTGCGCAGGGCCCTTGACCTGGGAGGAGGGCCGGGTACCTACAGCAGGGAGCTCGCGAAACGCGGCATCGCTGTCACGCTCTTCGACCTGTCCGAGACGATCGCCGTGGCGAAAGATTTGATCCCGCGCGTTCAGGCAAAACGCATCAGCTTCCTGGAAGGCGACTTTCTGACAGGCCCTATCGGCGCGGGCTATGACCTCGCGTTCATCAGCCAGGTACTCCACGTCTTCTCGGCCCAGGACAACCAGCGGATCATCAGCAAGGTCCGGGAAGCGCTGAATCCCGGCGGACGCGTCGCCATCCACGAGTTCGCGCTGGACAAGAGCCGTACCGCTCCGGTCCCGGGCGCCCTGTTCAGCGTGAACATGCTCGTGAACACCGACGGCGGACGGTCCTATAGCGTTCCGGAGATGAAGGAGTGGCTGAAAAGGACAAGGTTCGGAAAGATAACGGAGAAACGGCTTGGCGATACCGTGGTGGTCACAGGGAAGAAAAAATAGCGGGAACGCGCTCTGCTGCGCTTCCCGACAGGGACGGGCCATGCTTCCTTTTACTGAAACAGCGCCCGGCATTTCCTGCACCGGGGCGGATTGATTCCCGCGCCCAGGTAGCAGCCGCAGGCCGGGCAGCGCCAGTTGACGGCCGAGAAGGCGATGAAGCCCACAATCAGCAGGAGTTCCAGCGACACCACCGTGGACCGGGACAGCTCGCCGATGAACAGGCCGGGATGGCCCTGCTTCCAGACCAGCATCATGAGCAGGAAGATCGTTGTGCCGATGGCATAAATCTGCCGCATCATCCGCCGCTTGAACTCTGCAATAACGCGCTGGTCACGCTTGGGTCCTGCCATATCATTCCTCCCCCTGCCGACGAAGGATAGTACCACACCAGGCAGGCCAAAGGCAAATTCGTTGAAGCGTAAATAGATCAAAAAGGCAGCGGCGCCTCTCGCAAAGGCGCGAAGATCGCAAAGAAAAGCAATTAAAGCGGAGGCCGGAGTCGAGGGATCAGGGCAAAAGGTATGGTGACTGTCCCTTTCTCAGGAAGCGATAAAAGAGCAGACGTAATCAGCCAGGGTCTTCACCTTGAGCTTGAACTTCGCCTTTGCCGGGACCTCAAAGGACTCCCCGCCCTTCACGGTCTTCCAGGCCTTCTCGCCCGGCAGCAGCACATCCAGCTCTCCGGCCAGGATCTCCATGATCTCCTTCTCACCCGTAGTGAACTCGTACTCGCCGGGCAGCATGACGCCAAGGGTCTTCTTCGACCCGTCGCTGAACAGCACT
>MHDZ01000085.1:661-1883 GCA_001805055.1 Nitrospirae bacterium GWC2_57_13 | reverse complement strand
GGGCAGCTTGGAGAAGTCTGCATAGGTTGTGCCCATTTTCTTGAAAAGAGATTCTTTCGCGAGCATCTCGACCTCAAAACGTGGGACATGGGATGTCCTGACATGAATGACACAATCGTCATATTTCGCCCAGCGAACCTCTGGTGTGCCTCCCATTTTCCCGAAGAGTAAATAGATCTGCTCGACGGTCTGACTTCTCGTGCCTTCAAACACGCTGTTGGCTATACTTCGCCACGTGTCATTGGTAGTAAATTTAACCTCAACCCCAAACTTACCTAGAACAATATCGGGAAAGATTTGGGCTTTGGGCGCGAAATCAACCGGGATTTTATATTGGACCAGTAAATCCTTGAGGACTTCTCTGGCGCGATTCTCAAAGTCAGAGGCATTCTTAAACTTGCCCTTGCAGCCTTCACTTGTGAGGGCTTTGCAAAGAATATCAAGAACCTCTTCAATCTGTTTCGCTTCGGTTTCCGTGTGGGACATCATGGCTCCAGAATTTATGAGATTAATCTCGGTTGTGCTTGAGAAATGAATTTATCCGTGCGGGTATCTTCGCTACTTTGCTTTTGTTACGCAACATGCACTCCCATACCACTAAGTAGCTCCATCCTAGTCTATTGAGTGCCCTCTGATTCTTCCTGTCGCGCCGCAGATTGGCTTGAAGCTTTGTGCGCCAATAATTCTTTCTCGACTTCGGGGAACGAGGCCGATGATCTTCTCTGCAAGCTGAGTGCTGATGCCAAAAACACCCATGAACAAATACAACTTTCTTTCTATCCGGGAAAACAAAATCTGGAGAACCAGGGAGCTCCTTTATGTGCGAGCGGAATCTGTAGTGTAAGCCCCTGATGATGCGCCGTGCTATTAGTTCTGGCTGGGTCCCTTCAGATTTAACCAGGCGCATCCGCTTGCTGCGCTCTACTGGTGTCAGAATATCCATCGAAGCTTTAGTCTATCATTTAGAATTACTACGGTCAAAAATGCCCTATTCGCGGCAATTCCTGCTTTTCTGCAAGAAAGCCCTTGATTCCTTGCTGAACTGATGCTATGTTCACATTGCGTCGGAACCATCCGACGTAAAAGTGAGGTGCGATTATGAATATCTACCAGCAGATTATCGTCGAGGTGACAGGGGCCGGAACAAAGGATGCAGAGTACATTGAGGACATTATGCGCAACGACATCTTCCACTCTACGCTGGACTGGCAGACTCGGGCGC
>MHDZ01000085.1:0-655 GCA_001805055.1 Nitrospirae bacterium GWC2_57_13 | reverse complement strand
GACGGGCTGCGAAAAAAGCGGTTAAACTACTGAAGGCCTATCGCGAGGAGCCCTTGCTGGTGGAGCAGTTCCCTGCGTGATGGATAGAAGTTTGTTTGAAAGTGAGGGCTATGGAGGGTCGTATGACTCTGAAACTAAGGGCGAGTAAGGATAATCACGATGTCGTAGTAAAGAACTGGTCCGAGGCATCACTCGCATTCCGTGAGTGGGTGTCACGTAACTGCTATGGGGCGTCGGACCTTACTCGGGGGGCTGGTGACATCGTGGCTATGGGTAAAAAAGTTGCCCACGTATCCTACAACGGCAGGGTCTGGGTGGGGGAAGAAGTCGTTTTTGAAGTGCAGCTATAAAGGAGGTATTATGAAAGCAAGAGAAGCGAAGGCAGGTGTTAAGTATCTGTCCAGGGCAGGCATTCCGGTCACGGTTACTGGTTCAAAGGCTGGCAAGGTCCTCATCAGGCTAGAGACCACCAAGACCACGGTGGCGGTTAACGGCGATTACGAGCTGAAGCCCATCGTCATCAAGGAGGTGGCCAAAGAGTCCAAGGCTCTTCCTGAGGCCAAAGGGAAAGCCAAGACGGCAGTAAAGTCTGCCGCCGAAGCCCCGGCATCGTTGTCGGCCCTGATAGACCCGATGCTGGTTGCCGGTGAACATA
>MHDZ01000084.1 GCA_001805055.1 Nitrospirae bacterium GWC2_57_13 | reverse complement strand
ATGTGCGCAGGTTAATTTGTTACCTATGTTAGCATGTTGTACCCCACCCGGCCTCCCCTTGGCAAGGGGAGGTGAGTATCCGTCTCCTTCCTTGCCCGGAAAGGAATTGATGAGGTCAGGCACTTCAGAAAAGTTGCTGAAAGGAAAAACTGCTACAGCGATACCCGGATGACCGTCTTGACGTTCCCGCGGGCATTGAAGTCACCAACCACATCAAGCTTGCGCGGCTTCAGGTCCTTCTTCAGTGTGTCGAAGATCAGGTTCGTGACCGCCTCATGGGAGATCGACTGGTCGCGAAAACTGTTGAGCCAGAGCTTCAGGGCCTTCAGCTCCACCACCTTCCTGTCGGGAACATAGGTGACTCTGATCGTGGCAAAATCAGGATAGCCCGAACGGGGGCAGAGACAGGTGAACTCGGGGAAGGTGATGTCGATGACGTAGTCCCGGTCCGTCGAGGGATTGTCCCAGAGCTCGAGCTTTGCTTTTTTGATGGCCTTGGCACCGTACTTTTCTGTCATGGTAAAATAATACTAACGAATTTCAACCCGCAAGTAAAGTTCAAAAAGATGCCCCTGACCGCTCGTTCTGAATTTTAGTTGTGTTTTGCGGTCGGTGATTATATAATCACCCTGCGCCCGATGAACCCGAAAAGAACGTTTGGACGCGGATAAAATCTGAACTGCGGATAAAGACAGACAAAGAAACTTTTTTGATGCTGAAAAAGAGTGCCTTTGGGGTAAAGCTTCTTTCCGCCTGAATGCCTGGTTTTATCTGCGAAAATCTGCGTCCGGCTGCTTTATTTAGATTGAAAGGAACTCTTCATGACCCTTGATTTCAACTGCATGGCTACGGGCATCGGCAGCCTGCCGCTCCTGAACGCCGACGAGGCAACGGCCCTTTCGCTGCGCTGGCTCCCCGAAGCGCCCATCTGGCCCCAGCTTCCGAAAAAAGATTTTCGGGAGCAGATGGATGGCCAGTACAATGAGGCCCTGCCCGGGCTCGAGCTTGACGAAAAAAAACAGCGCTTCTTCTTCAACGCCTCAAGGGACCTTACCCCGGAGCTCGAGCGGTTCTTCGAACGCTATCTGGAGAAGGACGCTGCCTACTTCCGGATGACCGAGGACTATGCTGCGGGGTTCTACAGTCTGCTGCGCGTGCTCAAGCAGGGCCTGCCGCCGGCTGCCCGTTTCGTGAAAGGTCATATCACCGGGCCGCTCACCCTGGGCACCTCCCTCAAGGACGAAAAGGGCAGGGACATCATCCACCACGACCTGCTCTTTGACGCCGTAGTAAAGGGCCTTGCCATGAAGGCTGCCTGGCAGATCGAGACGCTGAAACAGTTCGGCCTGCCGGTCATCATTTTCATCGACGAGCCGGCCATGGAATCCCTGGGCTCGGCATTCTCGGCCGTTTCCGCCGACGTCGTCTCCGAGAAGCTGAACGAGATCATCGACAGCATCCACGAGGCCGGAGGCATTGCAGGCATCCACTGCTGCGGAAATGCCGACTGGCCCATGCTCTTCAAGACCAGGATCGACATCGTGAACTTCGACGCCTTCGGCTACCTGGACAAGGTCCTGCTCTACCCCGACGACATCCGGGCCTTCTACGTGAGGGGCGGAACGCTTGCCTGGGGCATTGTCCCCACCGGCGCCTTTACAGGCCAGGAGACGGCCGCAGAGTTGATCGCCAGGCTCGAGGCCGGCATGAAACGGCTGGAAGACCACGGCGTTGAGAAAAGAACGATTTTGCGCCAATGCATTCTCACACCCTCCTGCGGCATGGGCAGCCTCACGCCCGAGCAGGCTGTGGCAATCCTGAAACTGCTCGGCCAGGTATCGGAGTCGATGAAAAAAACCCTGACAGGTCGAAGATGAATGCCGCGCGTGCTGCTGCCGTGCTGAAATGCGTTCATTCCGGGCCGCGCTGAACCCATGCCCCGCTCTTCACATCTCTGGATATTTCTCCTCATCTCTCTGGCGCTCCATCTGCTCCTGGCAGCGTCAGCGATGCTGTTGATCGGCCCGGCAGCACCCGGGGCCGAGGAAACGCCTGTACAGATCGTGAACCTCCCGCCTGAGGTCCTGAGAAAACTGCCTCCTCTGGAACGACCAACGCCTCAGCGAACGGTTCCCGCACCTGAAAAGTTCGGGACCAGCGAGGAGGTCCGCCTCCCGAAGACCGCTTCCCTGCCGCCGGAACGGGAGGAAGGCCGGCCACGGGAGCAGCAGAAGCCGCCGGCTGAAAAAGGTCCGCTTCCCTTTCTTACCCAGCGGGACATCGATGACCTGGCGCGCAAAGGCATGCCGCCGCGCAGGCCCGGCGACGACTCTGTCACGCTCGATACGAGCGAATTCAAGTTCATCTCCTATAACCGGTGGCTCAAGCTGAAGGTCGAGAGCATTCTGCGCTATCCCCCCCTTGCCGCCGAATCGGGGCTCCAGGGCGTGGTGTATATACGGTTCGACATCCTGCGGGACGGAGCGGTCGGCGCGCTGGAAGTACTGAAATCATCAGGATACAAGATCCTGGATGATGAGGCCCTCCGCGCCATCCGCGATTCAGCGCCGTTCCAGCCCCTTCCCGTGGAATGGAACATGGACAGCTATCCCATTCGGGCCGCCGTGCTCTTCTATCTAAACGCCATCTACGTCCGATGATCGATCTTCTCAAAATAAGCGCCGCCTTCGGGCTGATCGTCCTGCTCCTCCGGCTGCGGTTGAACCTGGGCGCCACCATGGCATCTGCAGCGGTCCTGCTCGGAGCGCTCTACGGGATCGGCCCGCTCAGCCAGGGGAAAATATTCCTGGCCGCCGCCATGGACCCGGTGACGGTATCGCTCATCGCGGCGTTGGCGCTCATCATGGTACTCGAGAACATTATCAGGAAAACAGGCCTGCTCGCGCGCATGACCGATTCGCTCGTACAGGTCTCCGGCGATCGCCGCATCGCCATGGCGGTCCTGCCCGGCGTGATCGGCCTCCTGCCTTCGGCGGGCGGGGCGGCTTTCTCAGCCCCCCTGGTCCAGTCCGCCTCGGCCAGGGCGGACATCCCGCCGGCACGGATGGCCTTCATTAACTACTGGTTCCGCCACATCTGGGAATACATCTCACCGCTGTACCCCGGCATTGTGCTCGCCGCAGCAATTACCGCAACGCCGCTTACAACGCTGATTCACTCGCAGCTCCCCCTGCCTGTTGCCGTCGTTGTTGCAGGAGTGCTGCTCGGTTTCCGCGGCATGACCAACAACGGGGCTGACAGGACCAGGCGTGACTGGGCGGCAGTGCGCACCCTATTCGTGTCTCTCCTTCCCATCATCGCCTCGCTCGTGCTGGTGGTCGGGTTCAAGGTCCGCCTCTCGCTTGCCATGGCCGGCATCTGCGTCGTCATGTTCGCCCTGTACCGTTACTCCCCGCGCCGGATCCTGACCACCCTTCGCGAAAGCCTGTCGCTCAACATCCTGCTGATGGTGATCGGCATCATGGTCTTCAAGGGCATGATCGAGTCAAGCGGCGCCATCAGCGCCCTGCCGCCCTTCTTCGAGCGGAGCGGGCTGCCTCCCGCGGTCATTCTTGCCCTGCTCCCCTTCCTGGTGGGACTGCTCACCGGGCTCACCGTGGGCTTCGTTGGCGCTGCCTTCCCGATCATCACGGCCCTGTACGTAGGCGCTCCTCCGCCCGAGGCGGTCACCTTTGCTTTTGCCTGCGGCTTCGCCGGCGTGATGCTTTCCCCCACCCACCTTTGCCTCGTCCTGACGGTCCGCTATTTCAAGGCCGACATGGCCCAGACCTACCGCCTGCTCTACGCGCCTGTGCTGATCGTGCTGTCCGTGGGACTGATAAATTTTCTGCTCCACTGACCCAAAAACCTTTAAAAACGGACAGAATTTAAGATCTCTGCGGTCCTTCCAAGGCGGGATTGCTCGCGATGACAGCACTGGTGGCTTTTTACGAGGCCCTCTATAGTTGCACAGCCTATATATTCGAATATTCGAAACTAACCTCTGCCGTAATACTTAGTAGATATAGCTTTATAAAGTTTGACAACCCTTTAATTCTTTGCTACTTTCTAGAAAGGTTTCAAGGGGCGAAGTGCGCGTTCATTACCGAAGAGCGGCCGTTCCAGATACGGAAGGACCACAGGAGGACGAGATGCTCAGAAGGATGTCGATCGCGAAGCGGTTTACCCTGATCCTGTTCGTCATCTTTATCATCACGCTTCCTGTCATCACGGGTGTCATGTACCTGTTCTTCCAGGAAAACGCCGCCCGCGAGATCGCCGACAAGGCGCTGCTGACCATGAACTCCATGGAGTCGGTCAGGAAATACGTTGGAAAAGAACTCCGGCCTTCCATCAAGAAGGAACTCCCGGATAAAAAATTCCATCTTGAGGGAATGTCGGGCTTCTACATATTGCGTAAAGTTGCGCAAAACCTGACGGAAGTTCAGCCGAACTATCTCTACAAACAGGCGTCTTCCAACCCGCTGGCGCCGGAGAACCGGGCCGACTTCTTCGAAGCAAAACTGCTCGGCCTCTTCAGCCAGAATCCCAACGTCAAGGAGTACACAGGCTTCCGGGAAGAAGAGGGAAAGGAACCGCTTTACTACATCGCCCGGGCCGTAAGAGTGGACCGCGCAGAATGCATGACCTGCCACGGCGACCCCGCGATCGCACCGCCGGAACAGGTCGAGAAGTACGGCACCACGCTGGGATATAATTACGTGATGGACTCGGTGGTGGGCGCTAATATCATCTATGTGCCCGCTTCGGTGCCTATCGCCATTGCCACGCGCTCGACCATTATGGTGGCCATCGTCTTTACGGCGCTCTTTTTCGTCCTGTTCTTCATTATCAACACGCTCATCCGCAGAAGCATCATCCAGCCCATCGAAAATTTTGCGAAAGTTGCCGACCAGGTGAGCAAGGGCCAGTTCGACAACAAGTTCGAGGTCAAGACCGAAGACGAGCTCAAAACGCTCGCCGACTCGTTCACACGGCTGAAGACCAGCTTCGAAATGCTGATGAAGATGGTAAAAAAACCGGCGGAGAAAAAATAGCTCATGGAAAAATCTCTCTCGGAGATCGTGGCGGAGATCGCCAGGGCCAAACAAACGGGGATCCTTTCTCTCAGCGTAAAGAACGACTCCAGCTTGTTCAAGATATTCTTCCGTGACGGCGCCGTCTATCACCTCACGTACGGAACGTGCAAGGACATGGAATGCGTCTCGAACCTGACGCGGCTCGATCTGGATACAGGCTTTATGCACCTCGGCGCCACCGTCGACAAAGCAAGCACCTCCATGCCCACCACCGAAGAGATCATCACCAGGATCAAGAGCGCTGATAAAAAAGTGAAGTGGTCCGCCCCGGGAGCCGGGGCGGCCACTGATGCAGACAAGCCGGCCCAGAAGACGGCGGGCGCTGCAGGCAAGGCCAGTCTTGAGGCCATTGAGCAGGAACTCATCAACGTTGTCGGCCCCATTGCTCCAATGCTTCTCGAACAGGTCTTCGATGCCCTCCGCATCAAAAAAGGCCAGCCCGTGCCGGAGCCGCAGATGCGCCAGATCATCTCACAGTTGGGCGATAATCTCCCCGAAGAACAAAAAGAGGCTTTCCTGGCCAAGTTCAGTTAACGACGACTTGTCCCTTCCGTTCCTTCGCGCCCCCTGACGATCCCTGACGGCGCTCCGCTGGACCGGCTTTAATTACCTCTATTTCCCGAGACCCTACTGATCGCAAATCCGCACCGAGCGCGCCAATCTGCCGCGGCAACTCCCTTTTCGATTGACTCAACCGCGGCTTCCCCCGTATAATCCCCGCATCCCCTCGAAAGAAAAGAGTTCCTACATGAAAAAGATAATCACGTCCTACGGAAACTTTCTCCGGAACACGAGCACCCTCTACCGTTCCGCCGCTGAGAAGAACAACGCGAACTGCAAGCGCGGCTGCTTCGAGTGCTGCTCAGCGGGATTTTTCGACATCACGCTCCTCGACGCGCTCCATCTGCGCGCGGCGATGCGTCAGGTGCCCGACCCGCTGCGCTCGCGCATCCTGGCGCGGGCCGAGGAGCAGCTCGATGTGCTCGAAAAAAAGAAGGCCTTTTCGCGGCGCAATCCCCTGCTCCGGACGGAGAAAGACATCGACCGCGTTTCCCTCCGGTCTGCCCGTGTGTCCTGTCCCGCCCTTGAAAATGGGGGCTGCACGATCTACGAACACCGGCCCCACATCTGCCGCATCTTCGGCCCCACCATCCGGGGTGCGCGCCGCGCCGTGCACCTCGAGGGCTGCGGATACTTCAAGAAAGACATCCCCGCCGCGGACTTTCCCGTCCTCGACAATTACGCCGATGAAGAGGTGCTGCTCCGGAAAATGTTCCGCAAGGCCGGCCGCGTCCGCCTCATCGACCTGGATACGATCATCCCCGCGGCCCTGACTATGGACCTCAGCAAGTGGCTGTTCAGCACTAACGGTGCCCGGAACGGGCATGTAAAAAAGTAAAGAAATAGCCTCGTCTGCGTACTTCTTCGACGAATCAGATGCATGCCATTCCTTTTAAAAAATTGACCTGATTGCGCAACTATATGACGTCATGGCCTCAGGCCATGCCGCACATTTCACGTTAAAATTAACAATTTTCAATTGCGGCCAAAGGCCGCGCCATGCTCCCGGCAGGACGGGATTCCTTCTGCCTGATCCTTCGATAAAGGCGACACATGGAAATAATTAATACGAAAACCGTCTGGAAGGGAAAGTTCATGAGCGCCGTGGAGATCACCTACCGCGATGCTAACGGAGCCGTGCGCACCTGGGAAGCGGTGGCGCGCGTCGGCATCGGCGGCATCGTGGTGATGGCGGCGGTCACGCCGGGCAGAACGATCCTGCTGGAAAAACAGTTCAGGCCGCCGCTGGGGCGCGATGTGATCGAGCTCCCCGCGGGGCTCGTCGATCCTGGTGAGAGCATGGAGGACGCGGCCCAACGGGAGTTGATCGAAGAGACGGGATGGAAGGCGGGGCATCTTGACTTTTTGGCGGAAGGCCCCATGTCCACAGGCGCTTCAACGGAGATCCTGCGCGCCTATCTCTGCACAGACCTTGTCAATGTGGGCAGGTCCGGGGGAGATGACAACGAGATCATCGAAGTGATCGAAGTGCCCCTCGACGGGGTGCAGG
Source organism: Nitrospirae bacterium GWC2_57_13 (assembly GCA_001805055.1). Lineage (GTDB taxonomy): Bacteria > Nitrospirota > UBA9217 > UBA9217 > UBA9217 > GWC2-57-13. The sequence goes on along the minus strand of MHDZ01000084.1, from coordinate 17,083 downwards.
AATACCTGCGGGATGTGCAGGCGCAAGGGACCTTCGTGGACCTGAAGGTCTACGGGCTGGTGGAACTGGCGAAACAGAAACTGGGACGCTAAAATCTGCATGGGGCAGAGAGCATGGCGCATAGCGTTCAACCCCTCTGCCCTAGCACTTCCCATCTTCTTACCTTCTGCTCTCTGCTCTCTGCGCCATGCCCTCTGCGGCTTTTACTTAGCCAGCGCTTTCCCTGCCTCATAGGCCTCCTGCAGCGCCGTAGGGTGCTTCAGGATCGCACCCTTTTCATCTATCGATCCATAGCCGAGCGTCTCGTGCTTCGGGACGTTCACGGTCCGAAAGAATGCCTTTGCCGTTACCCCGGAGCATTCGAAGCCCGGGTTCTTCTCGTCCTTCGTCATGCCGCCAACGAGCAGCAGCAGTCCCTTTCGGCCCTGCAGACCCTCGGGAATGGGCTTCCCGTGCAGGTACTTTGCGGCCCAGAAGGCCTGACACCGGTCGACCATCGCCTTGGTCTGGGCGCTCAGCCCGAAAAAAAAGATCGGCGATGCCAGGATGATCCGGTCAGCCTCCCTGATCTCCTGATGGACCACCTGCATATCATCAAGCACAATGCACCGCGCCTCGTTATCACAGCCTCCGCAGTGCTGGCAGGGCCGGATGTTCATCCAGTTCAGGTCATGGACCGTGACTTCCGCGCCCATCTCCTTCGCGCCCCGCACTGCCTCGGCAAGAAGCGTCTGGGTGTTCCCGCCTTTCCGGGGACTTCCGTTGAATGCAAGCACCTTCACTGCTGTTTCTCTCCTTTCAAGCAGACACCTTCCGCAGGCGCGCAAAGCGGGTAAAAAGTCCGTCCTTACGCTCTTCCAGGACCATCCCGAGCTGCTCGAAGATCCTGACCGATAAGTCCATCTTCCGCCTGCTCACTTCCACGGTCGGCTCATAGAGGACAACGAACCCTCCGGGCTTCACGGCATTCACAATATGGCGCGAACCACCGTCCTGGTCGTCGACCTCATGGAAGACATAGTACAGGAAGGCCACGTCAGCGACCGACTGCCCCGGATCATGGCGGGAAATATCTTCCTGCAGGATATTCACCTTCGCCGCGAGTGCGCCCAGCCTTTGCCTCAGTTTTTTCACCATGCCTTGCTGCAGCTCCACGGCATGCACGAAGGCGGCCCGCTCTGCCAGCACTTCCGTGAAGAAGCCGTTCCCGGCTCCGATCTCGAGAACAACGGAATTCTTGCCGATGCGTGACTGCTCCAGAACGGCAAGGCGGTCCGTTGATGTTTTTCTGAGCGGATTATAGAGAATACACGAAAGCCAGTGGGGACATACCATTCGGCGAGCTCCTGAGCAGCAACGGCGGAATGAAACATCAATCGTCTCATACTAAACCGGACCTGCTGCAGTAAATCTCCCCTCGCCCCTCTTTTTCAAAGAGGGGAACTCCCTTTGGCAAAGGGAGGTTAGGAGGGATTTAAGCTGAGCCAGCCTATTCAATCTTGAGACCGCTAATAACTATAGCCATTCTGCCGATATTTGCAAGCCGAAAAAGGACTCCGTGCCTATGATCATTCCACCTTCATGAAGGCCTGCTTTTTTGACTTGCAGACCGGGCACTCGTCAGGGGCTTCGCCTTCAACGGTATACCCGCAGACCTGGCAGACATGAAAGTCTTCCGACTCCCGGCCTTTGTCCTTCTCGATGCTGTCCAGCACCTTCCGGTAGAGCGCCGCATGGATCTTCTCCACGGCATTGGCATACTCAAAGCTCCTGAGCGCCCCCTGCCTTCCCTCGGACCGGGCGTCCTCGATCATCGCAGGGTACATGCTCTGGAACTCGTAGGACTCGCCGTTGATCGCCTCATCGAGATTTTCCCGCGTGGACTTAATGCCGCCCAGTTCGCGCAGATGGCTGTGGGCATGGATGGTCTCGGCGGCGGCAGCGGCCCGGAACATCTTCGCGGCCCGCTTGTGGCCCTCCTGCTCGGCCTTCTTTGAAAAGGCCAGGTACTTCCGGTTCGCCTGGGATTCCCCGGCGAAGGCATCCTGAAGGTCTTTATCAGTCTTTGGCATTGCTTCTCCTTTCAGATCTTTTCAAATGCTTCCTTGGGTGCATTGCAGACCGGACAGGTCCAGTCATCAGGCAGCTTTTCAAAGGGCGTCCCTTCCTTTGCATCGTCGTAGATATATCCGCAAACCGAACATTTCCACATTATGATCGTCCTCCTGGACAGGGGATTGGTTATTTGCGCGTGCGTATCTTTGCGCTCTTTTTTGCCATATCAATGACAGGCAGCGTTGGCACTTTTTTGATCCCGTAGATGGCTTCAAGGTTCATGCCCGCGGGAACCGATGCAAGCAGCTTTTCCGCGATCTTCTGGTCAGCCTGACGGTATCTGAGCCTGGCCTCCAGGGTAATAACACCCTGGCCTTTCTGCGGGGCAATGCCGAAATAGACGTCCCGGTACCCCTTCGGCGGTATGGTGTCGTGGCGCGAGAAGGCCGTGATCACCCAGGGGTCAACGGCAAAATGGAAATTATCGCCCATGCCGTCGGAGTTGAATACCCTCGTATCCGGCATCAGGCTGCCCTTGTTGTCCAGCCCGCCGCTGATGATGACCTTCTTTCCCGAGGCGTCCGTTGCGGCTACCTCAAGCCACATTTCCCTGATGTTCGTGAGCGATGTGGGAAGATTATGTCCTGCGCGGATGTTTCGGACCCTGACCTTGATCTCAGCCAGGCTGCCTGCGCGATAGACGGGATAAAGTTCGAGATCGGCAGCCAACTGCAGCCGCTTAACTGCCATGTCGTACTTTGCTTTAAGATTCGTTGCCAGTTCCTTGTCACCGGCCTTTATCGCCGCTGCCTCGGCCAGATAGTACAGAAGATAATTCGCGCCGTTAAAGTAATGGCGGTATTCCTTCCGCTCCGGCTTCGTGAACGTGTCCGCCGAACGGATGAAGGTTTCTATCTCCACCATGTGGCAGTCCTGACAGTGGATGCCCTTCTGGGCATAGGGGCCCTTTTTCCATTCCGAGTACGTTGCCTCAATGGGAAAATGCTTCTCATAGTGATAGACCTGATGGCACGAGGCGCAAAGGTCCGCCTTCAGATGAAGCGGCGACTCCAGGCACTCATGGAACCCCATGCCGCAGCCATCAGAGGGCGCATAGGGCCCGCGCTTGACCAGCTTTGGCCCCTGCGGAGTGTCCTTGCCGGGTGACAGGATGAATGATCCGTTTTCCGGCTCCCCTGTAGGCGTCTGTCCGTGGGTCACCCCGCTTATTGAATGACAGATATCGCAGGACACTCCTGCCAGCGCCATGGGGCTCAGCCCTTTAAGGCCGGGCCCCTTGATCTCGCCGGTCACTACGCCTGCGGGAGAATGGCATCCCTCGCACTGGCGGGAGATCTCATGGCCCACAGCCTTGAATGCGAGGTTCAACTCTCCTTGATAGACCGGGTCTTGAAATGCAAGGGCATGTACTGACCCGGTCCATTCTTCGTACTGTTTCGGATGGCACCCGGAGCAGACCTCAGGAGCGGTGAATCCGGCGCCCGACCTGTCCCATTTGATCAGCGAGGGATAATAGGGATAGAACTCCCGGTCAACGCTGAAGTAGCTTGGCCCCCCATAGGCAGGGGAAGACAGCCCCGCTGTCCCTGCTGCAAGAAGCAGGAAACCAACGAAAAGAGACACGGTCGTTGAAAAAATAGTTTTCACCGCTCTCCCTGACCTAACAGCGCGACCATTCATGGTGCTTGTCATCTTCCTGCTCCTTTCGCTCCTTTTATTTACCGCACGTATACCCTTTATCTATCACGGACATATCCTCGCCGCAGCAGACAAGCGTGCCGCCGCCGGTATGCGCTACGACCACTTCATTGCCGCAGATATTGCATTTATATTTTTCGCCCATCTGAGTCATGTTGTCCTCCTTATTTATCAGGAACACTCCTTCGTCTCATCTTCAACTTACGCGGCGCTTCTGTGATGCAATAAAACCTTTGCGTCCTTGGCGCCTTGGCGGTTCAACGGCAGTGGCTTTGCTTTCATTGGCCTGAGGTAGTGCCTCGTTACGTTTACCTATTTATCATCAGGTACCTGCCGAGCATCAGGTCCCACCAGGTGATGCGGGAAGCCGCTGTACCTCGTGCCGATGTCTTGAATAAAACGATCTCTCCCGTTCAGGCAATACGCTCGAACACGTCCTTGCCTGCATTGCAGACCGGGCACTTCCAGTCGTCAGGCAGCTCCTCGAATCTTGTCTTTTCCTTCTGCTCCTTGTACAGCCACTTGCAGGCTGCGCAGCGCCAAACGTCGAAATCCTCGCGCTCCCCTGTTTTCGAGACCACGTCCCAGCCTTTCTCGATCCACGCTTCCAGCCGCGGCGGGTAATAGCCTGAGAACCTGACCTTGTCCCGCGCGTCTTCCACCTTCACCTCTATGATGAGATCGCCTTTCTTGACCGTATAGCCCCACTCAAAGTTGTCCCTCGTCTCAAGGTCGGTGATCTTTGCGACAAAGGAGAAGGTGTTTCCGCTCCGCTTCACTTTGGACCAGGTATGGCAGCAGGGCAGCACTGTGGTGCAGCCGCATTTGCCGTTCTTCAGCTCCAACCCGTCCACGCTCAGGCCGCCCGGAATCTTCCCGATCTGAACGTCCATCAGTCCTCCAGCAGGCTCGTGAACTGGTTGTGGTGCTCTTCTTCATCGGCAAGGATGTCCGCAAAGAGCGCTGCCGTCACCACATCACCCTCCTTCTCCGCAAGGGCGATGATCTCCTTATAGAGCGTGATGGCCCCTTCCTCGGCCTTCTTGTTCAGCTGGAGCATCTCCTTGGCGTTCTTCCCGATCTCGATGGGCGTTGGCTTGGTGGTCGGAACACCGCCGAGATAGTCGAGCCGCTCGGCGATCTCCTCGGCGTGCTTCATCTCCGTGATGGCCGCCTTCTTGAAAATACCGCGCACCGTCTCCCCGGACATTCCCTTGGCCATCACATGCTGCCACATATACTGCACGCTCACTTGTATCTCCCGTGCGATCCCGTCATTCAATTTTTCCAATAATTCCTTGCTTGCCATAGTATCCTCCTCTTGTTGTTGAGATTGCGCTCAGAATGATCGCTTGTTATTCCTAGAACGATTTATGAGGCACTGCCTCACGCCGGCGAGTCATGCCGGAAGTCATCAAAGCCACACGTGCCTGTGTGTACACGCATGCGGGTAAGTTGAGGTTGAGGTCAAGATGCTGCTTTTCTGTAAATTTACAATTTCCAGCTTTCAATTCCGCTTATCCGGTTTAGGCGCTTACGCCTATAACATCGACAAAAGATTGTCGCTGTTCTGAATAAATCAAAAACCAGAAAAAACAGGATGTTCTCTCGCCAAGGCGCCAAGGTCGCAAAGAAAAACGAGATTCAAGGATTAAACCCTTTGCGTACTTTGCGAGCTTTGCGAGAGACGCCTTTCGTTCTGTCGTGGTTTGTGCTGCCCCGAAGGGGCCATGTCTGCCGGGCGAAGTCCCGGCCGACACGTAGTAACTAAGGAATTAAAAGCTTCTCAAAATGGGTTGAATATTTTCAATAAGATCATAAATGGCCTGTAAATAAAGGATGAAACGGCTGTTTTTGAACCGCCGTTTTCCGCAAATTTGCAATTTCCAATTTACAATTCCGCTTTATGCGGGTTAGGTGCGGGGTGGTTTACACGTGACCTGAAAAACCTGGCTTAAAAATCAAAATAATCCACTGTACCGGAGCAATGCGTTACAAGGCTGTTTTTTCGACGGCGCCCTCTCGCGCTTTCCGCCATCCTTCGCCGGCGAGCCGTTCCATCCTGTCAACACCCCACGAGGTAAGCCTTTTGACATACTCGCGTGGATCAGTCTTTGCCAGGGAAGTGATCTTCGCCCGTTCAGCCACACTGTCAATAGTATCACCAGGATAGATGCCGTTCCAGGTGCAGTACCCTTCATCAAACAGTACTGCTGGCGTAATAGGATGCTCGATAGACTTGGAACCGGCGAATTTGGCTATATCCATATTATAGACGATGATCCAGCCGTTGTCAGAGAGCATGGTATTCTGATCGATCACAGGCTTCTGCGAGCATGAGGGGCAGTAAAGCTCCGCGACAACCTGCTCGGAAAGAATATTATCCCTGAACTGTAAACTCACCGACCTGGCACCGCAGGAACAATGCTGCACATGAGCTACACACATAGACGCCTCCTTATACTGCAGATAATAACTTTTTTTTGCACGACGGGCATCGCCCGTGGAACTCAACATGGTTTCCGGTGATATCAAAGCCGGCCCGCTCTTTCTCCGAAACAGGCAGCTTGTAGGACCGGTGAATGTCCACTATGCGCCGGCACCCGGTGCATACCAGATGGTGATGGGGCTCCCTGCCGGGATCGAACCGTCTTTTCCCGGGATCGATGGAAAGCTCCGCCACCCTGCCCCGCTCTTTCAGGGCCTGTAGTGTGTTGTACACCGTAGCAAAGGACATGGTCGGAAATCTTTTGACCACTGCCTTATACACGTCCTCGGCCGTGGGATGCCCCTTATGCCCTTCCAGAAAATCAAGGATGGCGATCCGTTGCGGTGTAAGTTTGAACCCTATGTCCCGATAGTGCTCCATAAGTTATTTAGTCTGTAATCATTATCATGTAGTTATTTATACTACATAGTTTATTTTCTGTCAAGCTTCTTTTTCCAGCTCTGCCGGGCGACCGTCGTCGTTGCCTCCCGCTCCGCAACGCGCCGGGCTCGCAGATCGACATGCAGCAGCGTCAGACACATGCCTATTGAAATCCTGCTGCTCTTCTGCTATCTTTGGAACTGTAGCCGCACTGCATTTATTCCTGCTCGCACCATCACAGTCCGGGGAGTCCAATGAACAGCCTTCATCAATTCACCGCAGAGCCCATGATCGCCTATTTCTCCATGGAGACGGGCATCAGGAACGACATCCCCACCTACAGCGGCGGCCTGGGAGTGCTGGCCGGCGACACCATCAAATCCGCCGCAGACCTCAAGCTTCCCTTTGTCGCTGTCACGCTCATCAGCCGCAAGGGATATTTCACGCAGGAGATTGACACGAGCGGCTGGCAGACGGAAAAGCCTGTTGCCTGGGACCCGGCCAAATTCATGGCCCTCCTGCCGGAGAAAGTAAAGGTGCGGATCGAGGAACGGGACGTGACCATCCAGGCCTGGATCTACCTGGTCGAGAGCCCCACAGGCGGGAAAGTGCCGGTCCTGTACCTCGACACCGACGTTCCGGAAAATCAACTACAGGACCGGGGCATTACGGACTATCTCTACGGCGGCGACCAGGCCTACCGTATCAAGCAGGAGGTCGTTCTCGGCATGGGCGGTGTGCGCATGCTGAGCGCCCTGGGCTTCCATATCAAAAAATACCACATGAACGAAGGTCATGCGAGCTTTCTGGTCCTGGACCTGCTGCTGCGATTCAAACGGGACATTGAAAGCGTCTGGGATGAACGGTCAGTCTGGGATATTGCGCGGGTGCGGGACCTTTGCGTTTTCACGACGCACACTCCTGTCGAGGCGGGACATGATAAATTTCCCTATCCCCTCGTGCAACAGGTGCTCGGCGAGATCATTCCCTTCGACGTGCTGAAGGACCTGGCCGGAAAAGACCACCTGAACATGACGATGCTGGCCCTGAACCTGAGCAAATACATCAACGGCGTGGCAAAGAAGCACGGCGAGGTTTCGCAGATGATGTTTCCCGGCTACCAGATCCACGCCATCACCAATGGCGTCCACACCTTCACCTGGACCTGCGAAGACATGGCGAAGATCTTCGACAAGTACATCCCGGGCTGGGCCAACGAACCGGAGCTCTTCGTACGCTCGGGGAACATTCCTGAACTGGAACTGTGGGAAGCTCATCGCGAGGCAAAAAAGAAGCTGCTGGCGTATGTGCGAACAGCCACGGGCCATGAAATGGACCCGAATGTCTTGACCTTCGGCTTTGCGCGCCGGGCAACGGCCTACAAACGCATGCACCTGCTGTTCCATGACGTTGACAGGATCGCGCGGATCACTGAGAAAGGGAAGCTCCAGATCATCTTCGCCGGCAAGGCCCACCCTCATGATGAGAACGGCAAGCGGCTTATCCAGGGGCTCTACGGGTTCCGCGACCGGCTCCCGGGAAAGATCGATATCGCATTTCTGCCGGGGTACAATATGGACATCGCCCTGAAGCTCGTTTCGGGCGTAGACGTCTGGCTGAACACGCCGCTGCGGCCCCTTGAGGCCTCGGGCACGAGCGGCATGAAGGCGGCCCACAACGGCGTGGTGAACTTCAGCGTCCTCGACGGATGGTGGATCGAGGGCCACATCGAAGGTTTCACGGGCTGGTCCATCGGCGCGGCAGCGACCTCGAACGTCACCTCCGCAAACGCTGATAACGAGGATGCGGCCGACCTCTACGACAAGCTCGAGAACATCATCCTTCCCAAATACTATAATCCCGACAAAAGCGCCTGGGCCCGTATGATGAAGAGCGCCATCAGCAAGAACGCGTACTACTTCAACAGCCACCGCATGATGCGGCGCTATGTGACCGAGGCCTATATACGATAGCGCATCAAACGTTTCGACTTCATATCTGAGCATTGGGGCTTATTTCGGAGCAGATCATTGGGAGTTGGTGCTTGACAGCCATATGCCTATCGAAACCGACAAGAGACGGATCATTATCCGCTGCATCCTGCGGCTCCTTCGCAGGAACTCAAGCACCTTCCATCTCGTGTCGTCAGCCTTCAAGGGATTATTGAACGGAAACCTGAACAAGCAGATCGTGTCGCGCGTCTTCGACGTAGACCCGCAAAGCGATCTTCCCGTGGAAGACCTTGTGGCAGAAGCGCTTCTGAATGGACTGGATGAAAGTGATATAGAGGAGGTCTTCCGGCGTTATGCGCGGAAGAAGGGGCTGGAGTTTTGATAATATAAGAAGTTATGAAGTTACGAGGGTAAGAAGGTACGAGGAAACAACTGCATCTTGTCTCCGGCATGCGAACTTTCTTCACTTCTTCCCATCTCACCCTCTTCCCTTCCCGCCATGAAGAAACCTACCACCTTCCGGCCACGTGCATCCCGTAAGCGACCAATCCGATCAATGCAGCGGCCTGCGCCACCACCCAGGGCCAGGATTTCCTGATCAACAGCACGGGCTTGAAGATGCCGCCGTCTGTAGTGATGGTGATATTGGGCCGATAGTCCCTGCCTGCCTTGAGCATGCCGCTCTCAACGCGGAACAGGAGCCGGGCAGCATCAGGCCCGAAGGCACGCGGCCGCGGCTGGATCCAGAGATCATCCGTGGACAGCACGCCGGTCTGGCCGCTGCATCCCAGCGCGGTGACGGGCACGCTGACCCAGCAGGTCTTGCGGAACGGCGGCAGCGTGATCGGCTTGCCGGCCCGGGCCTCGATGACCTGCCCGCCTCCCTTGGGCTTGCCTGCCGACTCGAAGAGAGCACGCTGCACTGCCTGTTTCATTTCGAGCGCGCTCCGGAACCGCTTTTCCCGGTCCTGCGCCAAGGCGCGCATGACGATGACCGCGGCAGCGCGGCTGATGCGGCGATTCAACTTATGCGGATCGTCGAAATCCAGGGGATTGTCCGAAGGGTTCTTCCCCGTGAGACAGTGATGCATTGTTGCGCCCAGGGAGAATATGTCCGAACGCACGTCCGTCTGGCCTGTGCCGTACTGCTCCGGCGCCGCATAGCCCGGCGTTCCGTAGACATAGGTGTCTTCGCTTTTGTCTTCCTTGAAAAACCGGGCAATGCCGAAATCGATCAACTTTACCCTGCCGCTCCGGTCGATCATGATGTTCGACGGCTTCAGGTCCCGGAACACGATGGGCAGGGGCTTCTGGACGCTCAGAAAGTGCATGGTCCGGGAGATCTGGAGCGCCCAGGAGAGCACCACGCGCTCCTCGATCGGCTTGCCCTGCCGCGCATTCAGGATCTGCTCCAGGGTCCTGCCCTTGACGTATTCCATGATGATGTAATGTTTGCCGGCCAGGCTGAAGTAGTCATAGACCTTCGGAAGGTTGGGATGAGTGAGACGCGCCAGGATCCGCGCCTCGGTCTGGAACTGAACAAGGGACTCGGCCTTCCGTTCGTCAGGAATGCCGCCTGCCTGCAGCTCCTTGGCTGCGCGGATCGCGCCGCGCTGATGGCGGTCAGCCACCTTGTAAACGCAGCCCATCCCGCCCCTGCCGAGGACGCTGTGAACTTCGTATCTGTTTTTCAGGACCCTGTTCATGTCACTTTCACCGAGACGCGTCGGTCAGACAATAAGGCGAAGTCAGGAAGTTAAGAAGATAAGAAGTTAGGCGGTTCTTCTTCCCATCCTCACATCTTCACCTTCTCCCCTTCCGTTGTCCGCACGCCGCACTTTGGACAGAACTTCGCATGGTTCCGCATCGCACCGCCGCAGGCAGGGCATGCCGGTCGGCTTCCCTGGCTGAACACGATCCTCGCTGCACCGATGCTGATAATGTCACCGTCCGTCAAGGCCTGCACGCCTGCTATCTTCTTCTGGTTCACGTAGGTGCCTGATGCGGTGCTCCGGTCCTGGACGACATAGCGCCCGTTGTCCTTTCTGACCTCGGCATGGGTCTGCTCCACGTTGTCGTCCCGGAACAGGCCGAGAGTGTTCCGTTCGTCCCTGCCTATTGTCACCGCTGAGATGATATCGAGCTCCTTCTTCGATGCCTTTCCCGCCACAACGCTCAAGTGGCCGGTCCGGTGAAAGCGCTCCAGTGCCCGCAAGGATACTGCCAGCAGTCCGATGATGCTCAGGAACGGGACCACGTAAGCCCATCCCGCCGGTTTGCTGCCGGCCCCGAACAGCGAGGAGCGAGGCTGGAAATAGGTCCGCTTCGCAATCAGGCCCGGCCGCAGCGTGACCGATACGTTCCGGAGATATTCACCGCGCCGTTCTGTCGTAAAGCGCAGTACATATTCGTTCCGGATCCGTCTGCTGATGGCCTCGTAGATCGATGCGAGCCCTTCCGACGAGGGCGTGAAGAAATAGGACCCGCCCGTCTCGTTCGCTATCCGCTCGAGCCGCGCCGCGCGCACGTCCTCGCCCAGTCCGATCACATAGACCGAAACATAGCTCTTTACAGCGCCCTCGATGGCCTGGTCGATGCTGAGTGTTCCCCGGTTCGCAATGCCGTCGGACAGCACGACCACGGCCTTTCTGCCGCTCAGGCCGTTCACGGAATCCACACCCCGCGCGATGGCGTCATAGAGCGCTGTGTTGCCGCCTGGTGCGATAGTGCGGACCGATGATTTCAATTTCTCCTGGTCCCCGCTGAGCGACTGGACCTCGCTCACGTCATCGCTGAAAGCATAGAGGGACGCCCGGTCCCCCTTTTCCATCAGGGAAATAAAACGCAGGACCGATTCCCTGGCATGGGTGATCTTGGCGCCGGCCATGGACCCGCTGCGGTCCACCACAATGGCGAGGGCCAGCGGTTCACGCTTCCCCGTCGAACCCGACATGCTCATGTCGCGCAGGGTAACGGGCTTGCCATTCTCCGTCACCGTGACATCGGCCTTGGTCAGTCCGCGCAGGGGTTTGCCTTCCCTGTCGAGCACGGACACATAGGCCGTGACCGCGGGGAATGAGCTCACATCGAACTGGGTGATCCGTGCCTGCGTTGCCTCTCCTGCCCAGGACGCACCGCCGTTCAAAAACGAGACCACGGCCAGCAGGGTGATCGCCGCCAGTGACGCGGCCTTCTTCGCCGCATTGAACATCAGCAGCACGCTGCCCACGCGGATCACGTCCCCGTCGGCCAGCTTGCTGTGGTCCGTCAATGCATGGTTCACGTAGACTCCCGTGCCCTGCCGGTTGCTCTCGATGGAGAAGCGGCCCTTCATGCGTTTGATCACCGCATGCTCCATGCCCACGCCCTCGGCGCCCGAGAGGCAGACATCGGAACGGTCGTCCCTGCCGATCACGCTCTTTTCCTTCAGCAGCGGGAACTCCCGGCCCACGTGCCGACCCTTGATCACTTTTACTCTGGCCGATACAAAGGCCTCTTCCACAAGGCTGATGAAGGCCCCTATGCACATCCCGAGCAGGGACAGCCCCACAAGGACCGACCAGTTGCTCGTTGATGAGATCGCAAAGAACAGCAGCCCGCCGAGAAACCCGCCCAGGGACCCGCCGGCAAGTCCATAAAGGGTCCGCTCCCGCGACCGGATCATCAGGCCGCCGCTCGCGCCGACAGCAGCACCGAGCAGGCTCCACCCGAGCGATACGGCCAGCGCGATCCCCAAAGAGGGGGGTAAGCCGCCGGACTCCACGATAAACCTGCCCATGGCAATAAAGAGCGTCGTTCCTGCTATCGCTCCGGCTGCGCCGCCCAGAAATCCCGCTGCAGCCCCGAGTGCCGCCTTCTTCAGTGCGGCAGAGAACTGCCTGCCTGTTACGGACTCGCGGCTCCAGATGAATCCTCCGATGCAGAAGCCTGTCAGCGCGCCGAGCATCAGCTCGACGAGCAGGCCGCCGCTCGTTGATGAGGACAGTGCAAGTATGAATACCCAGGCCGCGGCCCCGCCAAGGGCGCCTGCCAGGGCCGGGTGCAATATGTTCATCAGCTTTGACATGACCGTCTCCTGTAGAAACGCGGACACGGTGACTGGGGGACGCGGAGAGGGGGTGACAGATGCTCTGTCAGGTTCCCGTCTCCGTTTCTCCCCATCACCATGTCTCCCCGTCCGTCATACTACGCCGCCTGGACCGACAGGGCCAGCTTGCCGAACCGGAGTTCGTCGCCGGACCTGATGCTCTGCGGCTGATTGGGCTGGATTCGCTTCTTGTTGACGTAGGTGCCGTTCGTGGAGCCCAGGTCCTCGATGGTGTACGCGCCGTTGGACCGGTGGATGACCGCGTGCTTGCGCGACACTCCGCTGTCCATGCCGCCGAGGATGGTAAGGTCCACATCAGGGAAGACCTCGCTCACGGGGTCTTCTCGGCCGATCACCACTTCGTCCTTGCTCGAGACGTCGAAGGTCTCGCCGCTCTTGGACGTGAGGATCAGCTGCCCGTCGTCATTGCCGCCAAAAGCCGACTCTTCCATGGGTTCCAATGCCTCCAGCTTTGCACCGCACTCTTCACAAAAGAGCGCACCATCGATGTTCTCCATTTGACATTCTTTGCACATCATGACTTTGTCCTCCTTTCAATTTGCATGGCGCATAGTGCAGAGTGCATGGCGTTCAGGTCTCTTCCCTATGCCCTATGCCCTATGCCCTATGCTCTATGCCCTCTGCTCTATGCCCTATGCCCTATGCCCTATGCCCTATGCTCTATGCCCTATGCCCTATGCTCTATGCTCTTTGTTACTTACTTCATAGCCTCTGTCAGCGCCATCGTAAGCTTCCGCGTGCCGTACTCCAGCTTCTTAGTGCCTGCCGCGGTCAGAACGCCCGTCTTCTTGAGCGTCATGATCTCCGTTTGCGCTGCCTTGGCGAGCTCGTTCTCTCCCAGGTCCAGCAGGATCGTTGCCGCTGCCTGGAGCTTCTGGGTCGCGCCTGCGATATTGCCTGCCTCGGCCTCGGTGAGCGCCCGCGTCTGCAGCTTGAAGGCGCTGACCTTCTCCACCAGGTTCATGACCTTCGCGTTCACCTTTGCCGCCTTCGCCGCATCGTCGGTGAACATAATGGAGAGGTCCGTCTTGACGCTCTGCGCTTTCGCCCCGTTGGAGGGCACATCGTAGGTGATCTCCACCTGGCCCAGGCGGAACGTGCCTGCTGCGTGGGCCGGTACGCGCATCTCGATCAGCACCTTCTGGCCCTGCTTGCCGTCCAGGGAGCCCAGTCCCGCTGTCACACCCTGTCCGTTCACGGCCTTGGCGCTGATGTCCGATATCATGGGCACCGTTGAGTAGACCTTCACCGGCTTCACGCCAGGGCTGAGCCTGGCCGTGAGCTTAAGGTTCACCGCTGCCACTGCCTGCATGCCTTCCACTTCCTGGCGGAAGGCGTCCAGGATGGCGATGGGGTTCTGTATCCAGTGGGAATTGCCCTGCGACTTCTCGGCGATCTGGAGCAGCAGCTTCTCGTTCCATTCGTCGCCGATGCCGATGGTCGTGATGGCCACGTTCTGTTTGCCCGCCTCCTCGGCGAGTCTGAGACAGGCGTCCTCATCGTCCCAGGTCTGGCCGTCGGTCAGCAGCAGCACCCGGTTCACCCGGCCCGCTGAATGGCCCTTCTTCACTTCTGCAAGACCGGCCCGGAGGCCGTCGGAGATCTGCGTGCCGCCCCGGGGGATGACCTTCGCGACCTTTCCCTTGATGTCGCTGCGGTTCTTTGCCGCCTGGCTCGGGATCACCGTTTCCACCTGATCGTCGAAGATCGTGACCGATACGAGATCATTGTCGCTCAGGTGGTCGGCCACGTAGCCCACGGCCTCCTTCAGGTTGTCCATCTTTTCGCCGTCCATGGACCCGCTCCGGTCGAGCACGAGCCCGAAATTCGCGGGCATGGTTCCGAAAACCTTGCCGCCGCCGGACGTGATGTCCACGAGCGCATAGACCGCCTGCTCCGCGCCCGTCACCGGCGCTGCGTCCTTGTTCAACGCGCATCGTATGTTCAATTCGCTTTTCATGAGATCCGTACCTCCTTTTTTTGGACCAAGGCGACCGTGTCGCCGTTAGATCGGCTTGCTCCCTACACTTCTCTTCTCAGCCCTCATTCCGCATTCCGCATTCCGCATTCCGCATTCAAATTCAGCACTCACCTCACATGATCCTCACTGCCACCACGGTGATATTGTCCTTGCCGCCGCTGTCATTCGCCATCTTCACGAGCCGGCCGCAGACCGCCTTCAAGTCCTTTTCGGCCATGCAGGCCCGGTGAATATCCTCGTCCCGCACCTCACCCCAGAGCCCGTCTGAGCACAGCAGCAAGGCGCCGCCCTTCTCCAGGTCGAGATGATAGGTGTCGACCTTGACGTTCTCGTCGGACCCGATGGTGCGATAGAGCAGGTTCGATTTGGGGTGGGTCCGCGCCTCTTCCTTCGTGATCTTTCCCGCAGCCACGAGCTTCGCCACAAGGGAGTGGTCCTCCGTCACCTGGCTGATCGAACCGTTCTTGATCCAGTAGGCCCTGCTGTCGCCCACGTTGGCGATGTATGCGCCGCCTTCGGACAGCAGCGCGACGCCCAGCGTGGTGCCCATGTTCGAGCCCTTGCTGTTTCCTTCCCGTATCACCGCCTTGTTCGCCGCGATCACGGCCTTCTCGATCAGTGCGATGGGGTCCTTTTCCCGCTTCGCGGTCTCGCGCAGCTCATTGCAAACCGTCTCGACGGCCAGCCTGCTCGCGACCTCGCCGCCATCATGTCCGCCCATGCCGTCGGCAACGATGAACAAACCCGTGTCCTCGATGCCGGTGCAAAAGAAGGAGTCCTCGTTATGGTCCCGCACGCTGCCCACGTCGGTCATGCCGTACCATTCAAGCCGGACTTGTTCAACCGTCTTTGCCGGACCCGAACGGCCGCCTGTGGTACGCTGCAGGTCGCCGGCCAGACTTTCCGGGCTCAACCGAATCGTCAGAAGCGGCGTAAGCTTGCGCGTCCTGTTGTCCTGCCGCTCCGTCACCAGCGGCCGCTTCCGGATGGCAGGACGCAATGAGCGCCGCCCAATGCCGTTATTCATGCCGAATATGCTTTTCATACATTGCCACCAGCTGTGAGCCATTGCATGCTCCTTTATGAGGAAGCTCTTGCAGGTGTTTCGTAGTTCTTGGGGGGTATAGTGCATTGCCCGTGCCAGAACAGGCAGGAGGGCGAGAGACAAGTAACGAGACGTGAAAGAGCTCAACAGTTCAAGGGGTTATGAACGAGATGGGAGCAGTGGATCGATGGGCGCAAGACAGAACAATGCAGGACTATATCCGATTATCGAAGTCGGAGGTATTCGATTTTCGAATAGTGGGGCGGCGTGGTGAATGGTGCAGAGCTGATCAGCGAGCTGCGGCGTGAACCCGTTTATTACGACGCATAGAGATTGGACTTGAAGGGCGATATTGGCTATCGACGCACTTACGGTGAAATAAAAAAGGCCGGTTGATTAGGGAGCTATTAGTTTGACGACCTGCTGATAACACCTACAAGTGCGTACTCGGACTATAGCTAAGCACCTCTCAATTAACAGTTGAAGCATGCAGGATCCAAGCGTTCGGTGGTCTTGTAAATTAGTCCGGTTCGGTCACTACGTCCCGGCAATGCAAGCTGGTTTCATTCTTATCTCTGTGACCTTGTATTGCGAAGACGCAATTCAGCCCAACGCATGCTTCGCGTGCGGCGGCTTTTTGCCATCGCAGTGAAAGCAAAGGTTATGTGTCCTTTATTATATTCTCGAAAGGGGTCCCATCATATTGGCATTTCCAATCCGCGCATATTTTATACCCATCATGGAGGTGAAAGCCCATCTTTGCAATAACAGACGGGAACAACGTTTCGATAACGTTGGATGCCACATCCAGGGCCAAAGCCGTTTCTTCTTTTGACGCTACTTGAGCCGCATGCACAATGTGGTTCCTTTTTGTTCGGATTGTCTTGATCTCCTCCCAAATGTTTCTCCCCGATCCGGTCCGCTTATATGATAATAGATCTACTCCCCCATGTTCGAGTAGGATTTGCAGAAGCAGATCTTTGTAACGATCCATGCTTTGATGACCCATGACTAGATCGGTGACCAACGTAGCAACTGATTCAGCGTGGACCAAGCCATGAACAATTGGTTTCAATAAAGTTTCCTTTAGCGCGACCTCAGTGGCAATAGCGGAGAATACAAAAGCCGCAGTTGCGCTTACCTTCATGAGGTGCCTGGCTTCCATGAGAGCGTCGTATGCAGGCTTAGCGAGCAGTCTATTGTTGCGA
The DNA here is from genome assembly GCA_001805055.1 of Nitrospirae bacterium GWC2_57_13. Lineage (GTDB taxonomy): Bacteria > Nitrospirota > UBA9217 > UBA9217 > UBA9217 > GWC2-57-13. The sequence goes on along the minus strand of MHDZ01000084.1, from coordinate 146 downwards.
TAATAGGACTGCAACAATTCTGCCGTAAACTCTTCGATAGCTTGTACCTTGTGTTCTTCATAAAGCCGATCCATGAACTCTTCATATTCGGCTTCTTGCGGAGTCATAGACATAAGTCATCTCATGGACATCATTGAGTTTAGCGG
>MHDZ01000083.1 GCA_001805055.1 Nitrospirae bacterium GWC2_57_13 | reverse complement strand
AGTCATTTTGTGCTATAATGACGCCATCGAAACGCACTTCTGAATCATCAAAACCCCTCACCCACGGGAGGCGTATGGCGAGATACAAACATTACGACTATTCGCAAGGCAAATTCATCCCGATCAGCTTCGACAAACAGATCCTCCCCGGCACTTTCGAGCACACTCTCCACTACATCATCGATAACGACCTCGACCTTTCCATCTTTGATCTCCGTTACCAGAACGACGAGCTTGGCGCACCGGCCTATGATCCCCGCGTTCTTTTAAAGATCGTCCTCTACGCCTATTCCAAGGGAATAACCTCCAGCCGGAAGATCGCCGAATGCTGCAACGATAATGTTGTCTTCATGGCCCTCTCCGCAGACACCCGGCCGCACTTCACCACCATAGCTGACTTCATCTCCTCGAATGACCAGGAAACGATCAAGCTTTTCCTCGAAGTGCTTCTGATCTGTGACGAAATGGGCCTGATCGGCAAGGAAATGTTCGCGGTGGACGGCTGCAAGCTGCCCTCGAACGCCTCCAAGGAGTGGAGCGGGACCAAGAAAGAGCTGAAGCATAAGAAAGAGAAGATGGAAAAAGCCATCCGCCAGATCATCACCCGTCACCGCGAGATGGACAAGACCGAAACGGACAAAACCGTTATAGAAAAGGAAGAACAATACGCCGAAACCCTCCGGGCCAAGGTCAAAAAGATCAGAACCTGGCTTGCTGAAAACGACGACAAGCCCGGCAGCAGTAGGAACGGCCCCCGGAAGAGCAACATTACTGACAACGAAAGCGCCACGATGAAGACCTCCCACGGCGTTGTCCAGGGCTACAACGGCGTGGCCATGGTTGACAGTAAGCATCAGGTCGTGGTCCACGCAGAAGCGACCGGAGAGTCGGAACCCGCAACACTGAAACCCATGGTCGAAGGAACCCGTGAGAACTTTCAGGAGATCGGGAAGGAAGAAAACGTCTTCGAGAAGACCAAGCTGTCAGGAGACACCGGCTTCCACTCCGAGAAAAACATGGAGTTCATCATCGAGAACGGGATCGACGCATACATCGCCGACAACAAGTTTCGCCATCGCGATCCCCGATTCAAAGACGCGGACAGGCATAAAGAGCGGTTCAACAAGGAGATGTCCAGGAAATTCGACCGACCGATCCTTTTTCAGCCGAGAGACTTCACAGTCAGCCCGGACAAAAGCTTCTGCATCTGTCCGGCCGGCAAGCGGATGTATAAATGCGGCAACGCGAACCATCATGGGCTCCATGCCATCAAGTACCACGGAACCAAGCGGGATTGCATCCCGTGCACACAGCGCGCGCAATGCCTGAAGCATCCCGACGTGACCGAGACACGTCAGTTCTCCCATTTCACGGGCAGGACCAACAAGAAAGAAAAAACTTTTACACAGAAGATGCGGGAGAAGATCGACACGGTCAAAGGGAAATTCGAGTACGCGCGGAGGATGGCCACGGTCGAGCCGGTCTTTGCCGACATCCGATCGAGTCTGGGCCTCGACCGCTTCAGTCTCAGAGGGAAAAAGAAGGTGAGTACCCAGTGGCGGCTGTACTGCATTGTTCACAACATGCTGAAGGTTCACCGGTACGGGTATGGGTTCGCGGAAAGTTGAGGCAAGGGCAAGCGGAAGGGGAAGTCGGTAGCGGGATCGATGAAGACCGATTGAATGCCCCTGAAACTTGGAATAAACAAGCTCCCCGATAAAAAGCTGCCGCGGGGGAATAGAGATTTATTCGAAAATCGATTTTTTCTACAGACTCGTTAAGTAAGAGGTCGGAATTAATGAGAAATGATGTTATTTGCCCGGCGATCATCATCTGTTTTCTTTCGCTGGCACAGCCTGCTGTTTCCGCCGAAGAATGTACCTTGAAAAGTACACTCAAGAAAGATCTTAAACTCCTGAAAGATGACGGCCATGGTCGCGATTTCTTCGTTGTCTACAGAACCAAGAACGGACGCCCTGCCGGCGACAGTAGAATTAATAAAAACAATTTCTGCGAATTGAAACCATTTGAGGAGATTGCCGCTATTGATCTGAGAGGTTCTCTTCAAGAAGATTTCTCTTTCGGGAACCTCAGCATTAAACAATGGACGTTTAAATCCGGTGGAATAAGTTCGATTCGTGAATTGACTTACCGCGAGCTGAATGTGATTCGAGTCAAACAATACATCATAGAAAAAAAGAGCCCTCCGTATACGCTCAGCTATTTGAGCGTTAATGGTCAAGGGCTGATGCTATTGCAGCAGGACGAAGAAATCATCGGGGTCTCATATGAAATTGCTTTAAGTGACCTTGGAGAATTACTCCAGCGCTTTGAAAAGGAAGCAAAACAGTGCCCATTTCCGTACGGGACACAGATCTTCCTGAAATAAAAAAACCTGCTCTACCTGCGGTTCCACTCCGACCGCTTCGTTCGGTGGCTCACCTCATCGGTCTTTCCCGCGCTTCGCAAACAGCCCTGCATTGCATCTCCCCGCTCGACGATTAACATAAAAACACCTGATGCGACCCTGATGACATCTGGCTGGCTGGAGCAGGAAAGGGAGCAACGCGCAGTGCCGGCACGGCTGCTCAGCCTGTTAAAGATTATCCGGCGAGGGAGTGGGAAGGGGCTTTGGTTCTGCGGGCGCTGCCTGAGGCGACGGTGCTGGCTTCGGCGGTTTCGTTTCCGCCTGCGGTGACGGGAGCTCCGCTGTTCCGTTCGTGGGCGACGGGGCCGGTGCAGGCTTGGGTTGAGCCGGAGGCTTCGGCTTCTGGACCTGCTCGGTCCGGAGGGTGCGGGTTTCAATGCCTGCTGACGTGATCATCAGGTCGCGCACTGCGGCTTCACGAGGGCCTTCAATGGTGAGTTCCCGTTCGTTCAGGAACAACTGCACGGACCCCACCTTGCCGAAGCTCAGCAGGAACCTGCTTTCAGCGCTCCAGGTGATGGTCTCCCCTTTTTTGAGCACGGCTTTTTTCTGGGGGCTCGCGTCGGTCCTGATAAGGACCCATACGTCGTCAACGGCAAGAATCTTCAAATAGAGAGGGGCGCCAACGCTCTTTTCCGGCGCTACCGTACCGGGCGTGGCCGCTGCCGGGACTGCCACACCGGGCGGCAGGGTCTGATCGTGGCCTCCGGGAAGAGCAGTAAACAGGAAAATAAGCAGGCCGATAAAAAGCAGCGCTCCCCAGATGATCGGCTCAAGGGACATCTCCGTTCTGGGCGTCTGTTCGCACACAGGCCCCTTCAGTTCGCCTTCCGATGATGACCCGGCGGCCGGCGGAGCCTTGGGCTTCAGTTCGTGGTACCGCGCGAGCACCTCGTGGTCCGGCAGGCGCAGATACTGCGCGTAGCATTTCAGAAAGCCCCTGACGAATACCTCGCCGGGAAGACGGGAAAAATCCTCTTCTTCAAGGGCCTTCAGAAAGTGGATGCTGATGCGCGTCTCCTGGGCCGCATCATGCAGATCAACGCCCTTCGCCTCCCTGGCCTCTTTCAGATACTGTCCCAACATGCCCATCTATCACCTCAGGGTCTTGATATAATCCTGCGCCTTCAGCGCGATCTCGCTGTTCGGGGCCAGCTCAGCGGCCTTCCGGAATTCTGCCGCGGCCGCCTTTTTGTTCCCGTCCTTCAGGTGCGACAGCGCCAGACCATAGCGCATGTTCGCGTTCTTCGGCGAGAGGTCGACGCCTTCGCGAAACTCGGCCACGGCCTCCATGACGCGCCCCGCATCGTACAGGGCCATCCCCAGCTTATACACGGTCAATTCGAGAGTCACATAGCGTTTCGAATCGCGATAGGAATCGACGGCCTTGCCGTACTCTTTCCTGGCCATGTGGAGATCTCCCATGTTCAGATGGGGCAGGTGCGGGGTTGTATAGAGCTTGTTCTCCAGAGCGCGCTGAAAGGACTTGATGGCGTCCTTCCACTTCTCCTGCTTCGTATACACAACGCCCAGTGCATTGTGGGCCTCGGAAAAATCGCTGTCAATATCAAGGGCTTCTTTGTAGTACTTTACCGCTTCATCGTACTTGCCCTGCATGTCGTTCACGATGCCGAGGGCGTAATAGGGATTTTTGTTCTTCTTGTCCGTCTGGATGGCTCGCTCGAACTCAACAAGAGCGAGCTCAAGATTGCGGTCCTGAAGATAGGACAGGCCCTTCATATAGTAGCCTTCCGACATCTTCGCCTTGTCCACCGGCGGGCCGCTCGTGGCGCACCCGGCCAGCAGGAGAAGCACCATGCCCAACGCTGAGGTCGTTTTCATCATCACCCGCTCTTTCTTGAAGTGTTCGGCTTTCAGCGGAGCTACTCCGGCAGGAGCCGTCCTGCCGCGCCGGAGACCAGGAAAACGCCGCATCCCGCAGCACCGGATCAGCGGGACTGCCGCGGGGTCAAAATGATGCAAGAAGCCGCGCCAGGGCCTCTTTCTCCCTGCTTACGACGGCCTGCGACTGCTCGTTCCTTGCCGGAAGCGCCTGCTGCTGCCGTTGAGGCGCTGCCACAGGCGCGGGAGGCTGCCACTGCTGGCCCGCTGCCGGCTCCTGCTTTGGCGCTGCCGCTGATTTCGTCTCCGCCGGAGCAGCCTTGGGCTGGGGCGCCTCAGCCTTTTTCCTGGTGAACATGTCATGTTCATCGATCCAGCGGTTCCGCTCGTCAGCGGACATGGTCGCAAGCGGGATCTCGTCAAGCAAAAATCCCATGTCTTCGACAAAGGCCCGCCCCTCCTCCTCGACCTCGGCCAGTGAGGCCGCTGAGAAAGGATTGTTCGAGCTGGAGTAATAGAACCTTCGGTCCGACCGCGGCAGATAGAGCCCGATGTGCGCAGAAAGTGAACTGCTCTCGCCAACGAAGATGATGTAGCACCGGGCGTCCTCGGCCGTCAGCTCCGGCGTGGCCACCTGGTGAATGTTCATGGAGAAAAGCACCTTGGCGACCTTCTTCTGCCTGATGTCAAGGTCGGTCATATTCGGGTCAGAGGTGAACATGGGTCGCAAAACCTCCTTGCGCGCATCCTGCGCGCAGCGTGATCAGACGTCCTCGAAATGGGTCAGCTTCTTGAACTCCCGGTACCGTGCCTCTATTTCTTTATAATCCAGGCTGCGCAGCCTGTCAAGGCTGAAGGCCTCGACGTTCAGCGAAGCCATGACGCTGCCGAAGATCACGGCCTGCCGCAGGCTGGTTTCTGAAAAGTTCATCGCATTCGCCAGATACCCCATGAACCCGCCGGCAAAGGTGTCGCCGGCGCCGGTGGGATCAAAGACGGTCTCGAGCGGATAGGCAGGCGCGCTGAATACGCTGCCGCCGTTGAACAGGAGCGCTCCGTAGCTCCCCTGCTTCACGACCACGATCTTCGGGCCCATGGCCTGGACCTTCCTGGCCGCCTTGACCAGACTCGCCTCTCCTGCAAGCTGCCTGATCTCCGCCTCGTTGATGGTGAGCAGGTCAACCTCGCCGAGCGTCCGCTTGAGCGCTTCGGGTTTGCTTGAGATCCAGTAGTTCATGGTGTCACAGGCCACGAGCTTGGGCTTTTCCACCTGCCGGAGAACGTCGAGCTGGATCTCAGGATCGATGTTCGCGAGAAAGACGACGTCGGTGCTCCGGTAATCGTCGATGATATGGGGCTTGAACGTGGCGAGCACGTTCAGGTCCGTGGCAAGCGTATGGGCCTCATTGAGATCGAAGCCGTATTCGCCTTTCCAGTGGAAGGTCTTTCCCTTGTCCTGCTGGAGGCCGCGGATATCGATGTTCCTGGTCTTGAGGAACTGGATATGCTCCTTCGGGAAGTCCTCACCGATGACGGCAACGAGACGAACATCCGTGAAATAGCTTGCCGAGGTGGAAAAATAGGTGGCCGATCCGCCCAGGGCGTTCTCAACGTTCCCGAAGGGGGTCTTGACCGAATCAAGCGCTACGGTGCCCACAACAAGAAGACTCACTGCGAGAAAACCTCCACCTTATTGAACGTTAACCACGGATGAACACGGTTATGCACGGGAAATGCGCTGTCACGAGAACAAAACACCTGTATCCAAATCTCATAGGATCAGGCAAAGCTCATCATCTGCTCTTATCCGCTTCTTCCATGTCCGGACAGTTCGTGCTTGTTTTTCCTGACACCTTACCCATCACCGCGTCCGGCTCTTTATATACTTCCCGATGATCGGCGCAAGGTCCTTTTTCGTTTTCGCCGGGATCAGGTTCTCCGGCGTCATGATCGCATTCCGGAGGGCCTCGCCGCAGGCGCAGGACCGGTCCTGGGACAGCAGGCGCACGGCCTGCCGTATCATGGCCTTCGACGTTTCGATGTTCTTCTTCATGACCGCGAGCACGGCCTCGACGGTCACGGCCTCTTCACTGTGGTGCCAGCAGTCATAATCCGTGGCAAGGGCGATGGTGCTGTAGCAGATCTCCGCCTCCCGTGCAAGCTTGGCCTCCGTGGCGTTCGTCATGCCGATGACGTCGACACCCCAGGTCCGGTGGATCATCGACTCGGCTCGGGTGGAGAACTGGGGGCCCTCCATGCATAGATAGGTGCCGCCCCGGTGCACCCGGGCCCCGACAGCGGAGCCGGCGTCGGCCAGCAGGGAGGAAAGGTCCGCACAGACCGGGTCTGCCATGCCCACATGGGCCACGATGCCGTTGCCGAAGAAGGTGCTGCTCCGGTGCTTTGTGTGATCATAGAACTGGGCAGGAATAACGATGTGCCCCGGTTCGATCTCCTCTTTCATGCTGCCTACGGCGCTGACAGAGATGATCCGTTCCACGCCCAGCTTTTTCATGCCGTAGATGTTCGCGCGGTAGTTGATGTCCGTGGGGAGGGTGCGGTGGCCTCTGCCGTGGCGCGGCAGGAATGCAACACGCCGGCCATGCAGCGTACCAGCGATGAAATCATCGGAGGGTTTTCCAAAAGGAGTGGCGACCTTCATTGTTGTGATGTCGGTGAACCCCTCCATCTCGTAGAGACCGCTCCCACCGATCACGCCGATGCGGATAGATTTTGTTTTTGTGATCTTTTTTGGCATAGCTAGGTAGATCGCTTGCAGCGTTTACTGCTTTTCCGCTGCCCTCTCGCACAACGCAGGAGCAGAGGGATTGAACCCTATGCGCCATGCCCCATGCTTTCTTCATGCTCCCTGCCCCGTGCTCGTTGCGGGAATCTATCCCTGTGCCGCGGCCGGCTCCTGCTTTACGTCGGCCGGCTCGAGCAGTTCCACGGGCCTTTCAGGAATGATGGTGGAAATGGCATGCTTGTACACGAGTTGCTGGTTCTCTTGCTTCAGGAGGATGACAAAATTATCGAACCCTTTGATCGTGCCTGAGATCCTCGCGCCGTTCACGAGATACATCGTCACCGGGATCTTTTCCTTCCGCATCTGGTTCAAAAAAATGTCCTGCAGATTCACCTGCGACTTTCCCATCCACCCCTCCGTGATGCAGCGATCATTGCTGCCAAGAACAAAATATTTTTGAATGTTATACTAAGTCGCCTGAAATATCAACGTTTTTCTTTATTCTGCGAACAATTTCCCGCCCGTCGACCAGTCCGGTAACGTCCACCCAGACCGCGTCAGGCTCCCGGCGGAACCAGGTGAACTGCCGCTTGGCATAACGCTTCGTGTCCCGCTTCAGCAGCGCGACCGCCTCGGTGTGAGAAGCATTGCCGTCCAGGACGTCGAGAAAATGCATGTACCCCAGACCCTGCATCGAGGTGAGCCGATTATCGCAGCCCCGCTCCTTCAGGCGACCGACCTCCTCCTCGAGACCTTCTGCAACCATCCAGTCAACGCGCTCTTCGATACGGCGATAGAGCTCGGGCCGTTCCCGGGTCAGAAAGAGCAGCCGGAACCGGTAGGGACGCTCCCCGAAGGCATGGTCCTGCTGAAGTTCCGATATGGGAACCTTTTTCAGGACATAGACCTCAAGGGCCCTGACGGTCCTGCGCAGGTCATGGGGATGGATCTTGACGGCTGCTGCGGGATCCACCAGAGAAAGCTCCGCATAGAGGGCGCCCTCGCCCTCAGCAGCCTCCCGCTGGAGCAGCCGGGCGCGGAGTTCCGTGTCTGCCGGCGGGCCGTGGAACAGGCCGCGCATCAGCGCGCGGATGTACATGCCCGTGCCGCCCACGACAATCGGCGTGCCGCCGCCTGACAGGATCCCGTCAATGGCAGCCCGCGCATCGCGCAGGTAGTCGCCGACGCTGTAAGGCTGGATGGGGTCCACGACATCGATAAGGTGATGATACACGAGGGAGCGCTGTTCCGGAGAAGGCTTGGCAGTGCCGATGTCCATGCCCCGGTAGACCTGCATGGAGTCGGCGCTCACGATCTCGGCGTCCAGTTCCTGCGCCAGGAGGATTGAGGCGTCCGTCTTGCCCACGGCCGTGGGCCCGGCGATGATGAGGATGGGTTTATCGGAGGGGAAGGTCACTGAATGATTTCCCGCCTGCTCGAATCAGGCGTCCGTGAAGGCATTCTCTGTTTTTCCCTCTGCCTCGCGGCGCCGTTGCGGCAGATGATGCTTTTCAAGATTTCTCCCTGATCGCCTTATGCAGCTTTACGGGCCTTGCTGCCCGCTTTCTCATCTTGATGTTCAGCATCTCCACGGTGACGGAGAAGGCCATGGAGAAATAGATGTACCCCTTCGGGATATGGATATCGAACCCTTCGGCGATGAGCGCCACGCCGACCACGACCAGGAAACTCAGAGCGAGGACTTTGATCGTCGGGTGGCTGTCCACAAAATCACCGATGGCCCTGGCCGAGAACATCATCACGATCACGGCAATGACGATGGCGATCACCATGACGATCACGTCATTCGCCAACCCCACGGCCGTGATGACCGAATCAAGGGAGAACACGATGTCGAGCACGGCGATCTGGACAAGCACAGCGCCATAGCTTGCGACAGCCTTTGCCGTCCGGTTGGGCTCCGCTCCTTCGAGGCTGTGGTGGATCTCAAAGGTGCTTTTCCACAAAAGAAAGAGGCCGCCGAGGACCAGGATCAGATCCCTGCCTGAGATCTCCTCGGACAGGATGGTGAAGAACGGCGTTGTGAGCTTCATCACCCAGGTGATGGACAGCAGCAGCAGGATCCGGGTGACCATGGCAAGTGCCAGGCCGATCACCCGGGCCCTGTTCCGCTTCGCCTGCGGCAGCCGTCCCACGAGCACGGATATGAAGATGATGTTGTCAACGCCGAGCACGATCTCGAGGGCCGTGAGCGTGGCCAGTGCGATCCATGCTTCGGGGGATGCGATCCATTCCATGTCGTTTCGTTACTCCTTTTCACTATCACGATAGATTCGATTCCGAAGATGATACTACGCCATGGTAATGGGAGCAAGCAAAAAGGCGGTGCTGCGGTCAGGGCGCCCTTGGGCATCCGTACAGACGGAGAAAACCGCATTGCGGAAAACCTGTGGATTTTTGGTCAAAAAAACCGCCGGATGTAATCACCACCGGCGGTTTTTTAGGACATCCCAAACAGACTGCCGCGGAAGCGTCTCGTTTTGCTATTTCTTCAGCATTTGCATAGCTTTATTTAGCGATGTCTTCATTCTCTCGAAGGCGTCGGAGAGAACCTTCAGTTCGTCATTACTGTCCACTTTGAATTCCATATCCATATGGCCCTTACTTATGTTATTCGCCGTCTCTGCCAGGTTTGAGATAGGCTTCACAATGCTCCTCGCAACAACCATATCGATGACGAACACGAGGAACAGAAACAGGCCGGAGTAGAGCGATCCGAACACAATCAGCGCCCGCATGGTGCTTTCCGTTGCAAGACGCGTGGGGACATATGCAATAAGCGCCGCCACGACCTCGTTAGCCTGCCACCCGAACGCCGCCGTATCCCCGTACCGGGCCACGACTTCTTTCGGGGCCATATCAGGCGCGCCGTGGCACTGGAGACAGGACACTTCGCTCGCCACGGGCTTTGCTACGTAAAAGTACTCATATCCATCGCGCGAAACAAAACCCGCGTTCTCGGTCATGGCGCGATCGGCCTGAAAGCTCCGGATCACGCCTTCTTCGAAAGCATCGGCCTTGTTGGGCAGATACCGGGGATTCATCGAGATATGACGAAAGGTGTATTCGGGGAACTTTTCCTTTACCCGCTCCGCAACGCCTCGGGCGTTAAAACTCGTCGACATCGCCTCAACGATGAACTTGTTCGGAGTTTCCTTCATCACAGCCGGACGGGTGACCTTGCCGATCTGCTTCCTGACCGACTCAATGGTATTCAGGAACAGTTCGGCTTTTTCGAACATCTCCCTTTCAACGTTTTTCCGCAGAGCATAGTACGACGTGGCCGCCACTATGGGGAGAGAGACGCAGAAAATCAGTATCGCAATGATAAAAAACTTTGCCCGCAATCTGTAATTTTTCAGCATCGTGCAGCTCCTTTTTTCACGCCAAGTTTATCGCATTCGCGAAATGCGCTAATTACGCCTGAACTTTTCAAGAAAAGGCGCTTTTTTCGCCTCGGGAAGCTCGTCAACGATAAATGAGAGCAGCGCGTGGTAGTTTTTCGCAATCATGGTTTCACCGCGAACATAAGAGAGCCCGCTGTACCGGTCATTAAGGATAAGGACGCCGATCGGTCCCATGATGTCGATGAATGCCTCTTCCAACTCCGACAGGACTTTGGCGCCGACGCTGCCGGTGCCGCCGTCGGCAGACTGAGAAACGATTTTTGCAATGGTATTCGAAGCGGCAATCTGCCTGGAGATTTGCGGGATCAGGTCGTTCAGGGCAAGTGCGATGCTCGATGGCTCAGAATTTGCCGGCTTGGCTCCGGCCATGAAAAAGTGGCCGACTACTTTGCCGTTTTTGATCTTTTCGACGCACGCCTGGCCTTTCTGTTCACCGATGCTGACATAGACAACCCTTCCGCTTTCCAGATACACCTTGAGCAAAAAGTTCTCATCCTCGATCTTTACAGACAGAAGCCCTGTTTGCCCGCTGTTCATGAGCTGCTTAATGATATCCGTGATCTCCACGCCCACCTTTTCACAGCCCTCCCTGTGGCATATTGATTTCTACCTGCGAAGTAAGTCTAAAGTATACCATAAAAATAGTGACTTTACTAAAAAACTTGCATAAAGATGCAGCTGCAATAACCGTGAATATCTCCCCTCTTAGAACCAACTGAGCCGCCCACTGCGGGGTCTTTTCGATGAAATTCAATCCGAGACGGCATCATGGGGAGAAAATAGCCTGGCCTGATGCTACAGCCGGGCCTAAATAGCTCACGCGTCCCGAGAAAGCAAGCGTTTACATGGCCGACTCAGCCGCAACATGCCCGGCGAGGGTCGTTACAAATGACTTGAGGCCGGTCAGTTCGCTCATCTCGGAATATTCACCGGACTTGACGGCTGTACGAGGAGAGAGGATAACGGCTGCGGCAGTATAGAGATCCTCCGCCATCAGTTTTTTACACAGAATGTTATACCGGTCCGCATACGAAGCGCCCCGGAACTCCGGGAACAAGGGGAAGTGCGGTGATACATCCGTTACAGGCCTGCGAGAAGTGGGGGCGTCTTCGAGAAGCATCAAATATCCTGCAAAGGGTTTTCTGCTGGCGCCAAAAGCCCCTTCACGATACGCAGTTTTCAGGTCAACCGCCGTCCCGAGAGATTCTTCGCATCGATTATTCGCATTGTTCCCGAATGAACCTACTTGAGACTTGAACTCAACGGCCGCAATCAGCTTCCCCTGGTGCATCACCAGCAAGTCCCATATTTTTGTTGGCCGAAAGAAACCGGGAAGAGTCAGCAGTCTGCGCTTCAAATTGATCTCGGCGTTCTTAAGACCATTGGCATGAACAATATCCACCACCAGATCGATGAACCCATTCATATTGCTGCCGCCCGTCACGGCGCTTCGCTCGCCTTGGTCCTTTTTGCCGCCGGCCCGCTGCTTCTTGGCGGCTTTCTTTCTGCCGGTCCAAAACTTTCTAACAGCAGAGCGCGCCTTTACATCATAGTCAGCCAGATCAAGCGACATTCGCAATTCTCCCATTATCGCCGGCAGCACCAAGGATGATCCGCTCTTCAGGCGATAAACCGTAGAGATCAAAAGAAAGCTCGTTACAGGCCTTGATGTCTCTTTTCTCCGCAGCGGCACGAAGTTTCTGCCTGAGGCCTTCGGGAACAGCGTCCCAATGCGGTATATGGATACGCCTCAGATACTGGGCCTGGAAGCGCAGATAACCGCCCCGCATCTTCGTGGAATAGGTAGTGATAAACATTCGGGTGATGTCCGATAGAAGCACGGCCTGAAGCGACTTCAAATCCCACGTTTCCGATGTGATGTAATAGAGGTTGTGATGTGGATAATATTTTCCCTCTTCATACACGATATTTGCTTCACCCTTGATATCGGGAATAAGGAGTTTGGGCGAGTGCGCGATCGTCGGCGTGATCCGGTCAATGGTCCGATACCAGCGTTCGCTATTTCGCTTTGCCACATTCCGATTGCAGATCACCGTCTTATGTCTGTTTAGATATGCCGCCAGTTTCGGATACTTTTTGAGATTAACCAGGCCGCCTTCATCGTCAAAGGGATTGATAACGCCTTTACCGTGCCATTCCACCTTTCCTGCCCTAATATCTTTTGTCATGACCAGCGGCAATTTTCGGTCTTTTTCCACATCTAACTCGTCATACGGTCCAACATAAACCTTATCCGCGCCCGTCGCAACCCCGATGCCGACTTTGCATCCGGCCTCTTCCAGTGTCGGGAAGGTGGCTTCAAGACGGCGCAAAACAGTAAGCTCGTCGAAGGACTCAAGTATCCAGGGTTCACTACCGCGCATGATACCGGACACTTCATGAACAACACCATTCGGATTTACTGACTTTGCGCGCATGTCATGAACGAGCTTGACCAATGTTTCTTTATCCACCCGAGGACGATGGGCTATTCTTGTCGCTTCGGACGCTTCCCTGGCAATTACCGTAATAGCCGGGTAGGCGCTTACCTCTGAGTGAAACGCGTCTGTATCCACCATGTCAATGTAGTACTTCAAATGGAACCCCTGTGCTACCATCTTCCTTAATGGCCCGCCATAGCGGTTCTTCATCCACCGGTCAGAGCAGATGAAACCGACGGAGCCTTTAGGCTCCAGAAGCCTTAATGATTTTTCGATGAAAGGAATATACAGGTCAGCCCTGTCGTAGAGGGTATCATAGCGATGCCTGTATTCAGCTAGCAGCACTGCGGGAATCATCTCCTGCCGCACGTAAGGAGGATTGCCAACGACATGAGTGAAGTGAAACGGCAGATCGGTCAAAAGATAATCGCCATAAACCAACCACGCATCCAACAATTCTTCGGTAGCCGCTATGGGCAACCCCTTTTCTCTTAGCAGGTTCCTGAGCCTCAACCGGGTATCAATGAAGCTCTTGTGATGCAGTTCAATAGCACGAACGGAATCTCTGAGATCAGCAACAGCAGCATCCATGGTCGCATGCGACTTGTAAGAATCAAGCAGCCGATCCACCGCCACCAGAAGGAATGCCCCTTCTCCAAACGACGGCTCCATCAAACGCTTCTTATGAAGGGCGATAGAAGTCGTATATCCGGCCAGGTCAAGGATAAATTCGACCACCTCGCGACGCGTAAAAATAGCGCCCCGCCCCTCAACCCCAGCGGCAGCCAACTGTTCAACTGCCGCCTGAAGGCGGTCCAGTCCAGGTAATACTATTTGTGATGCTTGAACTATGGTCATTTCAATCAAAATAACTGCTCTAGGCGGCCGGCCGGATCACAATCAATTCTTTATTGTCGTGTTACAATAGGGATGAGCTAACTGTGCATTGTCTACAGTTCCCAAGCCTCCGTCCGCCTTACGTTTAATATGATCAATAGAAATAGAATTATAATGTATCAACCCCCCGCATATCTTACAACGAAGAGGCTCTTTCAATGCATCTCTAAGAAATGCTGCGGATTTAGTCTCCTTGTTGAACGATGCTGACACATCATTACCTTCAGTCTTGTCATGTGGCTGAAGAAAGGTAAAGCGTGCGTCGGAAGCAAGGCCAGCGATAATCATGGATTCACTTTTTTTTGCCAACAAGGCCTCAAAGATAAAAAGATAAAGCTCTTTCATCTGCAGGTAACCCTTCACACCACTTCCGTATTTCCATACGACCTGAATAGGAAACATTTTATACTTAAGAAGAAATTCATCAAATTGACGCCGTATCGAAACAAACTGGCTCCACTGATTTGCTTTTTCAAATTCTTTAATTAACTCAATAACACCAAAAAAGGACGTAGCTTGATATCTTCCATTGCTGCTATAAAAATAAACTATGGGATGCAAGCCAAGTGAAGATGCATGTGTGCCAGATACTCTATTAAGGATTCTATGACACGTCTTTAAATACTGAATAGTTGACTGACCATCTTTATCATCAAAAATTTCCTGACTGGAAACATTGTTAGCTATATTAACAAGTTCGAAAACAAGCGGAAGTGCTTGTGATGAATAACCCCGACCAGCAACTGGGAGGTCTAATGTTTTTATCGGAGTCCTCAATGTAGGCGTGAATAAGAGTTCATTAATCTCCTTGGCTTCTTTTTCGATTTCTACTTGGGCTGCCTCTTGAAAGCGTGACCAATATTTATGGCCGGTTCCAGATCGAATAATTGCCCGAGCTGCAAGGGCATTTGGTTTGTTGCGCGATTGAAGAAGCCTCAACTCTGTTTTATCAATTGGTGCAGCTTGCTGGTTTATTTTAAAAAAAGAAGCTTCTGCCTTAGTCGCATCCCCTTTGACCCATTGAAGCTGTAATGCAAGAGAGGCAAGTCGTTTCGCTCTGGCGGCCGTCTCCGCGGGGAATTTACTCGGATGGTGTATAGCGTTTTTATGGTCTAAATAAGACCCAATGGACCTATTAATAAAACTGCGGGCTTTATCGGCAGCTTTAACTTCGCGAGTTCAATCTCGAAGTGCAACGCTTGAGGCCGCGACCTCCAATGGCGTTTTATAGCCGAGGCACTTCCTCGGTCG
>MHDZ01000082.1:8801-12834 GCA_001805055.1 Nitrospirae bacterium GWC2_57_13 | reverse complement strand
AGCAGGAGCGCGGCAAAGCGATTCTCGCGGGAGAAAAAATAGCCGTTGTCGATGAGCACTCGGACATTGATTTCGCCGTTCTTTTCCGAACGCCGCCCGCATCGCCGCTGGAACTGTACGCCCGCCTCAGTCTTGACCTGCAAGACCTCGTTGCACCCCACCGGGCCGACCTGCTCTTTCTCCATGAGGTGGACCATCTGGTCCAGCTTGAAGCGATCTGGGGGATCAATGTTTACGCTGTCGATGAGCAGACGAAGGACGAGTACGAACACATAGTGATGATGTTCGCCTCCGACGAGTATGAGATTTTCAAACGGAGCGAAAGGGACCTTTTCGATGCCATCAGGGATGGTTATTTCGAGTTTGAATATAACGCTACTGACAAATAGATTGGATTCATACGTCAAGAAGGACATATGCCGAACAACTCAGGCTGATGGAGGGCTATCGAAACCGGCTAAGGCGAAAACGTAAAATGTCACTGTACATTGTACTTGCTGCGGTCCTCGTGATGGCGGTCTTTGCCATCGTCGTTTCTTACCGGGAAGACCACCCGAAGAAAAAAAAGCTTTCATGGTCTGCGCTTACACAGGGAGATGAAAAAGGACGCACTATGACTCTGGCAAAGCAAAGCGAAAAAAAATACACCTACGCCGATTATCTCACCTGGCCGAAGGAGGGGCGGTGGGAACTGATAGACGGCGCACCGTACAACATGACCCCGGCGCCGAGCACCCGGCATCAGAACGTTGTTGTCTTGTTTTCACGGGTATTGGGAAACAAGTTATCTGGCGGGCCATGCAGACTGTTTATTGCGCCGACAGACGTCGTGCTTTCCGAGCTTGACGTAGTTCAGCCCGATGTGTTCGTAGTCTGCGACAAAAAAAAGATCACGGAAGCAAACGTCCAGGGTGCGCCGAACCTTATCCTCGAAGTGCTCTCGCCGGCGACGACGCTGAAAGACAGGCGTGAAAAGAAAGCTCTTTATGAAAAGCACGGCGTCCTGGAGTATCTTATCATTGATCCCATGGGCAAAACAGTTGAGCGCCATATACTAAAGAACGAACGCTACAACGCGCCGGAAATATTCGGGATGCAGGACGCGCTGCCGCTTCACAGCCTGGATGGAATAGAAATTCACTTGAGTGCAGTTTTTGAATCGGAATGATAAAGTATGTCCTGATGAACAAGAGAACCGCGGCGGCAATCCGCGTCGTTCGTCCTGTACCTGCGTTCCTCGGAGAATATCGATAATCGTCGTCACGTCGTTTTCCTTGTTGCCCATGCAGCCCTCCTGAAAGTAAAATAGGCCGCATCATCGACCACGACATTCCCCATGCGCTGCTTTTGGAAATATTCACGAAGGAAGGCGAGGGAACGGAGATAACGCTGCAAATTATCTCGCCACAGTATCTCTCGATCGACGTAATTCACCTGGTGTCACTTACAAAAAAAGCCCCGGGAATTTTCCCGGGGCTTTTGAATTTACGAGTCCCTTAACTGTTCAAGGTCTCGCGACCGCGTCTACCGGACTTGCTCCATTCAGGTAAGCGGCCGCTGCACCATAACCGGTAAGGTCGATGGTCCCATTCAGAGTGCCGTCGAGCATGAAGTCGATGGAGTCGAACAACACCCGCTTGGCGTACAGGCCGTTATGGACGAAGGAGCAGGGCTCCTCGCTCATGTAGATGTTGTTCTGGAAGGCGCCATAGGCGTCGACCGGCACGGTCCGGTAGTTGTTGTTCGATGTGGTGGCGATGTCCAAGCCCAGATAATTGGTAATGGTATTCTTCATCACATCGTTCAGGACCGTCTTCGCCGCCTCGAAGCCGTCCTTCCTACCCTGCAGTACGGCAACACTCATGCCGCTATTATGACAGGCTGCGGTGTTGCAGGTTGTCTCGTGGACGATCAAGGTGATTGCGCCGGCCACATCATGAGTGGTGGCCTCGAAGGTGTGGTTCTTCTGCGCAGCCGTCGCCTCGGTGCTGCCACCCAGGTGGCAATTGACGCAGGGGCCGCGGCCGGTGGAACCAACATCGATCCCGGCATGCGCGTTGGTGCTCACGTAGCTCTGCCCGGTGAACTCATAGGCGATATGGGACTGGGCGGCATACATCGAACCAGCCGTGGGGGCGTGATGCCCGGAAAAACGGGAGCTCCGATTGATGCTATCGGTGAGGTTGGCATCGGCTTCCGCCACACTGGCCAGGATGCTGTCAACGTTGCCGCGACCGCCATGGCATTTGACGCAGACATTGGATTTGCGGGCCTCGGGCAGCACTACCGTCGCACCGCCATAGGTATAATCCAGGGGAATGGGGCCCGGATTGCGCAAAGTGCCCTTTGAGTCGGAGTGGCAGCCCCAGCAATAGAGCAACTCGTTCTGGCCGGAAGACTGTGTCGCAGTCCAGCCTGTCAGGTGCGAATAGTTATTGCCCGCTCCGCTGGTATCGTAACTGGCCGGGGCGCTCAGGAAATTCGAAATGCCGGTTGATGTATGGCAAACCTGACAGGAGCCGCGGCTGGCCCTGTCGTCCCAGTCATAGTGCGGCCAAGCGTAGTCTGCCCCATCGGAACCGGCGGCGGCAACGTCCGCCAGCAGCAGCAGGCGAGTCGCAGAATCGATAGCAGCAGGTAGTCCGGCAACCAAGGCGGCATCCTTATGCTCTTTGATTTCGCCGGCATGACCGGAACGAGCCCACTGGTAATTGATGGTCAGGTCCATCTTGTGCCCATTGAAGTGACAGTCGACGCAGCCATTCTGCTGATCGTAGCGGACGGCGTAGCCCTCGATGAAATCGGCAGTTGCCGGATCGTCAACGTGGCTGTCGGTGATGTTGCGGCGCACGTTGTTGCCGCTGCTGGAATCGGCATGGTGCGGATAAAACCCTTCATCGATCCATTCCGCTTTTGCCAACGCGTCGTTAAGATAGTGGCACTCGCCGCACTGCGCGGGGCCGGGAACGGGAAAGGGGATCGGTCCTACACCCCTGTGGTATTGCCCGCCGCCATGGCAGCCTTCGCAGCCGATGATCGAGGCTGCAGTGGTCCAGCTAGCCTTGGCGGTGTTGCCGAAGGCGACTATCGCCGCCTGGATTTCCACCAGATCGATCTTGTCCCGATCATTGAACGGGTCATGGCATTCATAGGCGCAGCTGGTGGGGCTGGGATCGGCGCCTGGCGTCTCTGTATCGTTCGGCAGCTTGGCCGCAGCCAGCATGTGATTGCCGTGTCGGGAAACCAGGTAATCCTGAACCAAAGTACTGAAGGGACTGTGGCAGGTCAAACATTGGTCCATACCGACAGTCGCGGCCTGGCTCAACGGCACGATATCCTCTTCTCCACCCGACTCCTTGGTGGCGCTACCGCAGCCGCTGAACAGTGCTCCGCCCAGGAACAGCGCCGCTAAAACAAACAACAGCCTCATTTCTTTCATTCTCTTCATGGCTCTTACCTCCCTGAAAGCCTTTTTGTTAGAAAGTATCATGGCACTTTATGCAGCTTCTTCCACCGCTCTTGGAGCGATAGTTGTCCTTTACCGCGTTCCAGTTCCTCGGATGGGGATTCACCTTCAATCCGCTCCGACCGCTATGGCAGGTCATGCAGACGTCGCCGTCCATGTGGCAGGTCTGGCAGGCCTGCAGGTTCCTGCGCGCCTCCCGCGCATGCTCAGCCGACCAGACTTGTTTTGGCAGCACACTGTCCGGATGGCAGGTCTGGCACTGGTTTACGTTGAACGTGGCATGAGCCGGGCCCCCCGCAGATGCTTCAAGGTCCGACCAGCCCCGCCGGTGCGACACCACACTCAGGTCTTCGCCGCGGAACCTGGTATGGCAATCAGAGCAGAACTGCACATTGTGGCAGCGCACGCAGGTCTGGGGATTGTCAAAGGACTTGAGGGGATGGATCTCCCGGAAGTCCGTGCGGTGGCTCTTCGGCACATAGTTGGCCCGGTAGTTCGACGTTTTCAGGTCCGCATCAATGCCGCCGCCCGTGTGGCAGTCGAGGCAGAACTGCTGGTTATGGCAGT
>MHDZ01000082.1:0-8748 GCA_001805055.1 Nitrospirae bacterium GWC2_57_13 | reverse complement strand
TCCGAGCCGTGCGTGGGAGCCACGCCGGAGCCCTTGTGACAGTCGGCGCATTTTTTCAGATCCATATCGGCGTACTCGGTATGCGACAGCCGACCCATGAAGCCCTTCTCTTTCGGGTCCTGCTTGCCTTCAGCAGCCGGTGCTTTCTGCTCCGCCGGAGTGGCCGGCGACTCCTCGGATGTGCTTTGCGCGAACAGCGTGCTGGAGGCGCCGGCTGACATCATCAAAACAAAGGCGATCATAAACGGCATGAGTATCAACAATTTCTTCATCGATGCCCCCTTCCTCAAAAATCAACGTCAAAGGTCAGCCTGCCCTGCAGGTCCTTGCTGTAATTGATGTTCACATTGTCCTCGACACGTATCGAGCTCGACATGCTTTTGGTGAGCGTGTACCTGCCCGATGCCCAGTACCTTTTGGCCGTTTCCTGGCCCGTCATGTTGTCCCGCTGATAGGAGTCATAGTCAATACCGGCGGCGGCCTTCCACTTCCCGATCTTGCTGTACTCGGCATAGATGCGATAGCCATCGAGGTCGCCAGGGTAGCCCGTACGGCTGTCATGGGACACGCCGATCGTCGCGTTCACGGAGGGCCGGAACCGCAGCCCCACTTCGTAGAGGGTCGCGTCCGCGCCTTCACCAAAGTCTTCCTGGTTATAGCCTGCGCTGACATCGATCCAGGCTGCAGCCGTATAATCGACGCGGATGCTGTTTTCCTTGAACTTGTCGACGGCAAAAACGGAATAAATGGAAGTGGAGTCAAAGGTGGGATAGCTCTGGTAATGCTCGGCGGTCATCATCAGGTTCAACGTCGGGAAATACTTGATGCCCCCCAGTACCTCGTTGAACGTTTCGCCTATCAGGTCGTATTTGGCGTTTGCGTATGCCTTGATGGAGGTGAAAAAATACTGTTTGTAACTGCCGCCGATGATGTCTCTCGCGATGTCGCTGTAGTCATAGGTCCGGAAGTAGCTGATATCGGCATAGAACATCTTCTTGCCCGTAAGGTATGCTGAAAATCCCGCGGTATAGGAATGGCTCGTGAGCGACCCTTCCTCTCCGAAGATGACGTTCCGTCCGCCCATGGCCACAACACCGATAGGGCCGAGCTTCTTCAGATCCGCCTCTACACCGTCGATCAGAGCGCTGCCCGCGGAAAGGTTCACGAACTGGCGACCTACCCGCAGGTTCGCCGTATTCAGGAAATCCTTATATTCACCGTACAGATAATAGATTCTCTCCTGCAGGTCGTCGCCGCGGGTCGGGTCATCGCCCTTGACGTCCCAGAGCAGCCTGCCGTATCCAAAGAGCGACATCTTCTTCCCTTCGTCGATGTCGGTGATGGAGAACCGCAGATATTGGACGAGATCGGCCTGCTTGCTAGCATCAACGAAATCATTGTACCACACAAGCTGTGTCGAGCTTCGACCGCGCACCTCCGCGGACTCCGCGGTCAGTGGCATGACGAGCAACGATGCAGCCAGAAACGCTGAAAGAATCACCAGCCTCATACTCGGCCCCCCTTCCTACAAAACAGACTCAACGAACCGCCTGGGACAATTACCTGTTACCTGTGCCGTGCGTCCTGTTCCCTGGAGCGCAGGCATCCTTCCTGTCATTTGTCTGGAGTCATTTCCCCCCGGAACTGGCTCTGCAGGCCGATGGAAAAAATAACCAATTTTACTTCCCAGCGAGGCAAAACCACTTCTTAAATCCTGTTGAACATGTTGCATATGCAATGCCACATTCTATTGACCGTAAAATCAGCGGCTTACACTAACCTGTAATAATTATTTGTTATCCTATTGCGCAATTACGCTCATAAGATTTGCGCGTATCTGCTCTATCGCAAACTTTCACGCAACATCTCACACCATTTAATTTTGCTTTGAAGGCATGCAGAAGGAAATTGGAACTTTATATTACTTGGTAATCGTATAGGAAGTAAGTACTCAAGAAGCAGGCTTTTCTTATGAACGTTGCAGATAAAAAGGGAAGGAATGCACCGAAGATAATGGACACCTGATGTTCAGCATATCAAAAAAATCTGTTCTGTCAAGCGATCACCCCGCGTCATGAGCAGTGGGCATCGTTCAGCATCAAGCGAATATCTCGCTTGAGCCCGTCGGGCAGTTGTTACATCTCCGGTCAGGAGTCTGCAGTTTTATGTGGCTGAATAAAAGAGCTCGGCAATCAGAAGAAAAATCCGATGAGAAGAAGGGTTTAAAGATAGGCGTGTATCTGCTTCCAGAGTTCAGCGATGCCGTCGCCATCTTTGGCCGAGGTGAGGACGGGCTGCCCGTTCATCTCAAAGGCCGAAGCAATCACCTGCCGGGCGCGGCTGGCCTCCTGCCGCTTCAGTTTGTCAGCCTTGGTGAGGGTGAAGATGACGGGAATATCGTAATGCCGGAGCCATTCGACGAGCTTCTGGTCGCGCTCGTCAGGCTCTCTCCTGCTGTCCAGCAGGATGACCACGGCGCGAAGGTCCGCAGAGTTCTTCAGGTAGCTCTCGATCATCTGCGCCCAGGAGTCGGTCACGCCTTTCGGCACCCGTGAGTAGCCGTATCCCGGAAGGTCAACGAAGTAGAATTCACTGTTGATAAGGAAATAATTGACCATCTGGGTCTTGCCGGGCGTGGCGCTGGTCTTGACGAGGTTCTTGCGGTGCACCAGGGAGTTGATGAGCGAGGACTTTCCCACATTGGACCGGCCGGCAAAGGCTATCTGAGGTCTCTTATCGGCAAGAAACTGCTTGGGCCCCACGGCTGAGGAGATGAATTCTGCGGAAAGGATTTTCATTTCTTTGAGAGATTAGAAAATAGTGATTGAGAGCATGGCTACAAAAAAAGTAAGAGATTGAAGCAACCCTCAATCTCTTAATCTCTCTTCTCTGTTTTTTCTTCGCTTCCTACGCGATCTTCTCGTAGATAAGCACCGGCTCGGCCTCGTTGTTGATGACCTGGTCGTTGATGATGCATTCCTTGATGCCCGTCTGGGAAGGAATATCGTACATCACGTTCAGCATCACATCCTCGAGGATGGCGCGAAGCCCCCGGGCGCCGGTCTTGCGCTTGATCGCCTTCCTGGCAATCGCCACAAGCGCCTCGTCGCTGAACCGGAGTTTGCATCCCTCGAGGGCAAGAAGCTTCTGGTACTGCTTGATCAGGGCGTTCTTAGGCCGCGTCAGGATGTCGATCAACGCGCTTTCATCAAGCTCTTCGAGCGTTGCCACCACCGGCATGCGGCCCACGAACTCGGGGATCAATCCATACTTGAGCTGGTCTTCGGGCTGAAGGTGCGCCAGCATCTCGCCGACCTTCCGGCCCTGCTTGCTCTGTATGTCGGCGCCGAACCCCATGGTTTTCTTGCCGACGCGCTGCTCGATGATCGTGTCAAGGCCCACGAAAGCGCCGCCGCAGATGAACAGGATGTTCGTGGTGTCCACCTGGATGAACTCCTGGTGGGGGTGCTTGCGCCCGCCCTGGGGAGGCACACTCGCCACGGTGCCCTCGATGAGCTTCAGGAGCGCCTGCTGCACGCCCTCGCCGGACACATCGCGGGTGATCGAGATGTTCTCGGACTTGCGGCTGATCTTGTCGATTTCGTCGATATAGACGATGCCTCGCTGGGCCCGCTCCACGTCATAGTTCGCGCTCTGCAGAAGCTTCAGGATGATGTTCTCAACGTCCTCGCCAACGTAGCCTGCTTCGGTGAGCGTCGTGGCGTCGGCTATGGTGAAGGGTACATCAAGGATGCGCGCCAGCGTCTGGGCAAGCAGGGTCTTTCCTACGCCCGTGGGCCCGATCAGCAGGATATTGCTCTTCTGAAGCTCCACATCCTCGCCTATCTCGGGCTTGATGCCGATCCGCTTGTAGTGATTGTGCACGGCCACGGACAGGATCTTCTTGGCCCGCTCCTGGGCGATGACGTACTCGTCGAGGGTGCGCTTGATCTCGGCGGGTTTGGGGAGCTTGGGAAGCTTGGAAAGTTTCTGCTCCTTGGCCTCCTCCCACTCCTCGGCGATGATCTCGTTGCAGAGATCGACGCACTCGTTGCAGATGAACACCGAGGGGCCGGCGATCAGTTTCTTGACCTCATCCTGGCCCTTGCCGCAGAATGAGCATTTAAGCGATGCGTTCAGGTCTTTCTTCTCGGGCATGGAATTATTTCTCCTTCGCGCCGCGGACCAGCTTCTTCGTGATGACCTCATCGATGAGGCCGTATTTCTTGGCGTCCTCGCCGGACATGAAGAAATCACGCTCCGTATCGGTCTGGATGCGCTCGATCGGCTGGCCCGTGTGGTTCGCGAGTATCCGGTTCAGGGTGTCCTTGAGCTTCAGGATCTCCCTGGCATGGATCTCGATGTCCGTTGCCTGGCCCTGGAATCCGCCGATGGGCTGATGGATCATGATCCGCGAATGGGGCAGGGAGAACCGCTTGCCCTTGGTCCCCGCACCCAGGAGCAGGGCGCCCATGCTGGCCGCCTGGCCTATGCAGATCGTTGATACAGGGCACTTGATGTAGTTCATGGTATCGTAGATGGCCATGCCCGAGGTCACGATGCCGCCAGGGGAATTTATATACACATAGATGTCCTTGTCCGGATCATCCGCTTCGAGGAACAGGAGCTGGGCGATAACCGTGTTCGCGACGATATCGTCGATGGCCGTGCCGAGGAAAACGATCCGGTCCTTCAGGAGCCGGGAATAGATGTCGTATGCGCGCTCTCCGCGACTGGTCTGCTCAACGACGATGGGTATCAGGGACATAGCGCCTCCATAGCTGTTCTTGTTGGTCTAATTATAAACCTTCTTTGTACGGGAAAGCAAGAGGGCCAGGGTCTTTTGCTGCACCAGGGACGAGCGGAGGTTCTCGAGACCTCCGTCGAGGGACTCATAGTAGTTCCGCACCGCAGCCACGGTCTGGCCGGCGCTCTTCGCGAGAGCAGCGACCTCGGCAGACATTTCCTGATCCCCTGCCGTGACGTTTTCCTTCTCGGCGATGGCGTCAAGGATCAGCAGTCCGCGGATGCGCTTTTCCGCGATCTCCTTCCGCTCTTCACGGAACTTGACGGCGTCAAAATCCTTGATATCCACTCCCTGTCGGGCGAGGCGTGTTGCCTGCTGCCGCATCATGGCCATGAGTTCCTGATCTACCATGCCGAAAGGCACTTCGAAGGAGTGGGCCTCCACAAGCTTCCCGAGCACTTCCTCACGCTGTGCCGAATCCCGCTCCGAACGCTTCCGCACTTCCAGGTCCTCGCGGAGCCTTTTCCGCAGATCTTCCAGGTTGGTGTGGCCGCCGGCCTCCTGGGCAAACTCATCGTTCAGCTCCGGCATGACCGCCTTCTTGATCTCCTTGAGCGTCACCGTGAACCGCGCGTCCTTGCCGGCCAGGTCCTTGTTGGCATAGTCCCCGGGAAAGGTCACGTTGATCTCTTTCGTCTCGGCCTTCTGCATCCCCAGAAGCTGCTCCTCGAAGCCGGGGATCAGGCTGCCTTCGCCGAGGTTGAGCATATGATCAACCGCCTTGGCGCCTTCAATGGACTTGCCCTCGCGGAAGCCTTCGAAGTCGATCACCAGCGTGTCGGCCTTCTCCACTGCCCTGCCTTCGACCACTTCGAGCCGCGCATACATCTCGCGCAGACGATTAATGGTCTGATCGATCTCAGCGTCGCTTACGGTCATGTCAGGCTCCGCAACTTCGATCCCGTCGTAGCTGCCGAGCGCGATCACGGGGCGCACCTCAACGGTGGCCGAGAAGCTGAGTGCGGTCCCCTGGTCCAGCGAAAGGTCCGCGATCTCCGGGTCGGTCACCGGCTTGAGGCTGTGTTCCTTTACAGCGGCCGTATAGGAACTCATGATCATCTTATTGATCACATCGGCCTTGATACTGTCTCCATAGTGGCGCTCAACCACCGCCTTCGGCGCTTTGCCGGGACGGAAGCCGGGGATAGCCGCCTTTTTCACCAGGCTGGCGAGCTCCTTTGCGCGCTCCTTTGCCATATCCTCGGGCGCCACATCGATGCGGATCTTCTTTTTTACCGTGCTGATATCTTCTATTGCAGACTTCATGCGATTCTCCACCTTTTTGTGATTTGCAGATCAGTGTTTCCGCGTTTTCGGAGGAACTCTGATCAGGAATGTATACTGCGGCAAAGGGACCGGGAATCCCTGAACCTAAAACGGCTACCGAGGGAACAAAAGGCCCAGCGGTCCTCTTCAAGGGCAAGAACGGTCGAGAAGGATGCGTTTGTACCGGCAACATGCGCAGACCCGCGCCAGGAAACCGATGATTTCTGGTGCGAGAGGGGGGATTTGAACCCCCACGGTTGCCCACCAGATCCTAAGTCTGGCGCGTCTGCCAGTTCCGCCACTCTCGCAGCACGAACAAAGAGAGCAGTGCACGCTGAAGCAGCCTCTTGCTCCCAGCCGCTTGCCGCACACTGCTCTCCTGTTGATTCATGGTGAGCCGTGAAGGAGTCGAACCTTCGACCCGCTGATTAAGAGTCAGCTGCTCTACCAACTGAGCTAACGGCCCATGATTATTCTGTCGTGGAACCTGCAACAACGGGGCCTATTATACGGATATTTCCCGGGGGATGCAAGAGGGAAATAACCATTTTGCCCTCATTTTCCCCGGCGGGAACGAATTATCCTGCATTACTCCGTAGTGTTATGAGTTGTTTGTGCCGATGAACGTCATTTGTTATTGGTACGCCCGGCAGTGCTCGAACCATGCGACCGTCGCCCACAAGGGGCTCCCCAGAGTGGGCCTGCCCCCTCTGGTATCTCCCCCGACCCGCAGAGGAGCATCTCCCCTGCACCCATCAGGAGACGGCATATCACTGGTGCTGCCGACGGCTTCAACGGGCTTACATGGTGCGCCCGGCAGGATTCGAACCTGCGGCCTGCGGATTCGAAGTCCGACGCTCTATCCAGCTGAGCTACGGGCGCATGGAAAACCTGCGACACACAACAGGTAACTTGCAGAATAAAAAACCTGCCTGATTACATCCTCTTTGGCTCTTGTTGTCAGTTGGTTGTTGTTTGTTCTACGTTGATTCATTGGTGCGCCCGGCGCGATTCGAACGCGCGGCCTTTGGCTTCGGAGGCCAACGCTCTATCCAGCTGAGCTACGGGCGCAAAAAAATCAACTGACAACCATCAACGAACAACAATTAACGGATGCCAGGATGCCGGCTTCCTTCGCATGTTGCCTGCTGTCGGCCGTCAGCTCGCGTATGGGGTGAGCGACGGGGCTTGAACCCGCGGCCACCAGGGCCACAACCTGGTGCTCTACCAACTGAGCTACGCCCACCATAAATCTATCTTACATCAGAACTGCCTGCTCGCTATCCTCGACGGTCAACCATTATCTGGTGCGCGTCATGAGTGGATTTCTCTGGCGCGCCTGAAGGGATTCGAACCCCTGACCCACAGCTTAGAAGGCTGTTGCTCTATCCACCTGAGCTACAGGCGCAAGTCGTTTCACTCCATTGAATACTGGAAAATGAAGATTGAAAAGTCCGAATTGAAAAACCACTTCGCTCGCAAAATGGTAAATTTCCAACTTTCAATTTCCAATTGATAACAACTGGTCGGGGCGAGAGGATTTGAACCTCCGACTTTCTGCTCCCAAAGCAGACGCGCTACCGGGCTGCGCCACGCCCCGCATGTGCGGTCGCGAAATTCACTTGTTCCTCCGCGCGTACGGCCATATAATACTCACGGCATCAAAGGATGTCAAGCGCTATATAGCTGACGAATCACAATTTTTTCGTCCTGCTGCCCATCCGGCAGCCGTTAGTTCTCCTCGCGGATCAAACCGGTTTACCCTTGAAAAGCCGTCGGTTTTATACTATGATTACGGCTATGGAAGAGCGCATCGGCTCGATCATAAAATTTTTCGACAAGAACTCCGTTGCCGCCATCAAGCTCGAGTTCGGCGATCTATCCGTCGGCGACAGCATACGCATCAAGGGGCCTGAAACGGACTTCACCCAGAAAGTGGCGGCAATGGAATTCGACCACAAACCGATCGAAAAGGCGCTACGCGGCCAGTTTGCCGGCATCAAGCTCGACAAGCATGCCAAGCCCTTTGACCTCGTGTTCAGGATTTCCGGCTAGATCCGCCGACCCGACCTCATGCTCATCTATATCCTTAAACGCCTGCTGCTCATGGTGCCGATCCTTTTCGGCATCACGCTGCTCAATTTCGGCGTGATGCGCCTGGCGCCGGGAGGCCCGGCGGAGGCGCAGATGGAGTTCTCGGCAAAGGCCTCTGCCGAGGCCCGGGAGCGCCTGCGGAAGCTCTACGGCGCCGACCAGCCCTTCCACAAACAATATGCCACGTGGCTTAAAAAATTCGTCACCCTCGATTTCGGCGAAGCCTTCGCCGACGGCCGCAAGGTAAAAGACAAGATACTTGAGAGCCTCCCCGTAACGGTCACCATCAACGTCCTGGCTCTGGCGCTTATTCTGGTGATCGCGATACCTGTCGGCGTGCTCTCGGCAACACAACAGTACTCTCTGCTCGACCGGTTCGTGACAATCTTCGTCTTCGTCGGATTCTCAACGCCCTCCTTCTGGCTCGCCCTGCTGCTCATCTTTTTCTTCGGCGTTCAATGGGGGGTCCTGCCCATATCTGGCATCCAGAGCCTTGACGTGAGCCTCTTTTCAGGATGGGAGAGGCTGATGGACCGGGCGGAACATCTGATCCTGCCGGTGCTCGTCTCCGCCTTTGGCGG
>MHDZ01000081.1:13091-14612 GCA_001805055.1 Nitrospirae bacterium GWC2_57_13 | reverse complement strand
AAGGCCTGAGCGAAGGCGCTGTGGTCTACCGGCACGCCCTCCGGAATGCACTGATGCCGGTCATTACCATCCTGGGCCTTGCCGTGCCCGGCATCATCGGCGGCAGCGTGATCATGGAGACCGTCTTCGGCATACCCGGCATGGGCCAGCTCTTCTTCCAGGCGGCGCTCTCCCGTGACTACAACCTTGTCATGGGTATTCTCGTCCCGGGCGCCGTGCTGACCATGATCGGTAATTTTCTGGCCGACATCAGCTATGCCCTCGTTGACCCGCGGGTGCGGGTGCGGAGTTGATGATGCTGAAGAACGACTCCCTTTTCGCCGCCGCAGTGCATCATTTCCTGAAGAACCGGCTGGCCGTGGCCGGCAGCCTGCTGGTGTCCGTGGTATTCGTGGTGGCCCTCTTTGCCCCCCTCATCGCTCCTTATGATCCTTCCGCCATCGATATCCCCGGCATCCTGACCGGGCCCAGCACGGCCCATCCCCTCGGCACCGACGAGCTGGGCAGGGACGTCCTTTCGCGCATGATCTGGGGTTCGCGTATCTCGCTGCTCGTGGGATTTGTGGCCGTGGGGCTCGCCACCCTCATCGGCATCGCTCTCGGTGCCATTGCAGGCTACTACGGAGGCATGGTGGACACGATGATCATGCGGGTTGTCGATATCATGCTGAGCATTCCGACCATCTTCCTGATCCTGGCGGTAATTACGATCCTCGAGCCGAGCATCTGGAACATCATGATCGTCATCGGCCTCACCACCTGGATGGAGCCCACCCGTCTTGTACGTGCCGAATTCATCACGATGAAGGAGCGGGAATTCGTCATCGCGGCGCAGGCCCTGGGCGCACGGGACAACAGGATCATATTCCGCCACATCCTTCCGAACGGCCTGTCCCCGGTCTTTGTCTCAGCTACCATGGGCATCGGCGCGGCGATCCTTATTGAGTCGGGCCTGAGTTTCCTGGGCCTCGGGGTCCAGCCCCCCACTCCGAGCTGGGGCAGCCTGCTGACCTCGGGTAAGGACAATATCGAGATCGCCTGGTGGCTATCGGTCTTTCCAGGCCTGGCGATCCTTGTTACGGTCCTGGGCTACAACCTCCTCGGAGAAGGCCTCCGGGATGCCCTGGATCCCCGTCTTAGGGGTTAAATCACTCCACGTATTTCACATAATAATTTCGTTTTTTTCTTTTCTACGCCGCCTAACCAGAAAAAATGTGCTATTATTATCATTGTGTTCCGGCTAGGACTGCTCTGTTCAGCGCGGGGACAAACAAATAGTTCTTGAAACCCGCCCTTTCGCCATTCCTCTACGGGCGGCAGCATCGAAGACGCATCACCGCACCGAATGGACGTTGACGCAAGCACACCAGCGGATCATCGCGAAGAAACGGCAGATTCGCCATCGCAGTGAACACCGTCTTTCTGGAGATATGCGTTGAAGACCACCGGTCCCAAGGAACCTTCCGTTGACGCAGGACGACTGCTCACCGCGCTGAAAGACGCGGCTGCGGCCATCCGTTC
>MHDZ01000081.1:1729-13023 GCA_001805055.1 Nitrospirae bacterium GWC2_57_13 | reverse complement strand
GGCTCCTGCTGCTGCTCCTGGATCCCGAGGGCGGAACGATCGCTTCGGTACATGGCGCGGGCCTCGACCATGCAACCATGGCCTCATCAATCGGTCATCCTCCTGGTCCCGCTCTCAGTCGTCTGCTCTCCTCGCTATCTGATGAATTCGTCGATAATATCGCTTCCTTCCCAACCACGCAGACCGACCCCCTGCTGAGACTCCTGGGGCCGGGAGCCGCCGCTCTTCTGCCTCTGCGCCTCCAGGAACGTCCCTTCGGTCTGCTCATCGCCCTCCGGCCGGATCACGGCGCCATCCCTCCGGATGTCCGAGAAATGCTCACGAGCGTCTCGACACTGGTCTCCCTGGCGCTCCCTCACCTCATGCCGCTCAATCCCCTTCGGGGAGACCGGGCCGCCCTCGGCCTGCTGATGGCAAGCATTGCCCACGAGATCAACAACCCGCTGGCCGGCCTTATCGGCTACACTGAGCAGCTCGTCAAAACAGCGCCCGCTGATATCGGTGAGACCGCCCATAAGATCCTGAAGGAAGCCGAGAGGGTAAGGAAGATCACGCGAGCGCTTCTGGGATTCGCCCGGAAGGGGGCGCCCGTGCGTTCACCCGTCGATCTGCGGACGCTGGCCGCAGATGTACTCGCCGGATTTTCCCGGGAGATCAAAAAGGCCGCCATCACCGTTGTTCAGCGCCTGTCGCCGGGCTGCTATGCGGCCGGAGAAGGAGACCTGTTGCGCCAGGCGCTTTCGAACATCGTCAGCAATGCCATCCATGCCCTCGAAGACCTTCCGGGAAACCGGCTGCTTGAAGTGGGATGCGAGATCATGGAAGAGCAGGCACTGTTCTGGGTCAGGGACAATGGGAGGGGCATTCCTCAGGAACTTCTGGGCAGCATCTTTCTCCCCTTTTTCACCACAAAGGATCGGGAGCGGGGGACCGGACTGGGGCTGTTCATCGCCGGCAATATCATCGACTCACACGGCGGGGAGATCTCGGTCGAGAGCAGCAGCGCAGGGACCACCTTTCGGATCCGGCTTTCAGCTGCAGCGGCAGCCGAGCACTCGGAACGGCCCCTTCGCGATGTCAAAAGCACGTCAGGGGCGCGCATTCTGGTAGTTGACGACGAAGAGGCGATCCGGGATTCACTGAAGGAACTCCTGACGAGAAAGGGACATGCCGTGGACACTGCGGGCAGCAGTCCGGAAGCCCTGTCACTGCTTGAGCAGGCTGCCTATCAGGTCATTGTGTGCGACTTCCGGCTCCGCGAGGTGAACACAGCGGACCTGTACGAACAGATGGAGAATCGGGACGAAGCGATCGGCAAGACGATATTCATCACCGGGGACAGGTCAAGCGAAAAGGTCACCGAGTTCCTCAGGTCGACCAACGCCCTTTGCCTCACAAAACCCTTCCGCCCCCAGGACCTCTTCACCAAGATCGAACAGATCCTGCACAGCCCGCGTCGCAAAAAGGACCACTTCGCGGCATAGCCCGCGCACAGCAGAACCCCTACCGCTCCGCCTGCGTCCGGCGCTTGATCCGCTGATTGATGCGCAGCCGCTCCACCGCCCTGGTGTGGGAATCATAATCTTCCGAAAAGTAATGGGAGCCGTCTCCCTGGGCCACGAAGAAAAGAAACCCGTTCGGTTCAGGATGGAGAGCGGCCAGGATCGCCCCCTTCCCGGGGTTCGCTATGGGCCCCGGAGGCAGACCCTTGTGGAGGTAGGTATTATAGGGAGACTTTCTTTTCAAGTCCTGAGAGGTCACCTTCGTTACCCATGCCCTGGTGCCATAAACGGCCGTAGGGTCGGCCTGGAGCTTCATGCCGCCCTTCAGTCGATTGTGATACACTGCTGAAATGGTGGTCCGCTCCGAGGGCACCTTCGCTTCCTTCTCGATTATGGATGCCAGCGTGATGATCTCATGCTCCGTGTAACCCAGCTCCGCGGCGCGATCCCGGTAGCAATCGGCGAACAAGAGCCGGTAATGCTGCACCATGCGCCGCGCGATCGCCTCCACGCTGGTCCCTTTGGCAAAATAATAGGTGTCGGGGAAGAGGTAGCCCTCCAGTGTTTCCGCATCGATCCCCAGCCCCTGCGCAAAGGAACGGCTCTTGGCCACCTTGATGAACTCAGCGGGTTCCGCGATGAGCGGTGTGCGCGAAAGCACATAGCCTATCTGATAGAGATTGTACCCTTCCGGCACCGTGACAGCGTATTCGATGATCCGGCCTGTCCTGAGGGCCCGGAGCACTTCCCACATGCTCATATGCGGACCAAGGCCGTAATAGCCGGCGCGTACCTTTCGAGAGATGCCCTGGATCCTGCCGAAGATCTCGAAATACCACTGGGAACGGACGATGCCCTCCTTGCTCAGCAGGGCTGAGACGGCCCGGAAGCTCATCCCGTCTGCCACCTGTATCTCCTTCCATATCTTCTCCCTGGAGGGCGGGACGAACAGGACCGTGTAGAAATGAACGAAGGTGACCAATACCGCCGTAGCGATCAGGAACGCCTTCCAGGGATTCCGCAGGACCCAGCGTTTCAAGCCCGACCATGCGCGGAAAAGATATTTGATGCGCGACTTTAATACTTTCATACAAACTCCCTTATGCTGGAGCGAGTAGTACCCCGCGTCCCGCCCGATTTCTTCACAACTGGCCGGACCGCAGTATGCCGATCAGGATCCAGAATCCGAGCAGCGCGGCGATCACATAGCCGATCAGGCCGAACACAGGCAGGCCGAACATCGTCTGGCCCTGCCCCGAATGGATGATGATAGACGACGCCACGATGATAGACGCGGTTATGACGCTGAAGGAAAGCCGGTTGCTCGACTTGTCGATATCCCTGATAAAGTGGTCCATCTGCTCATGGCGGACATGAACACGCACGTCATCATGAATGAACTTTCTGAAGATCGTCTGCAGCTGGCGCGGCATAGTGGTGAAAACACCTGCGATCTCCTCGGCGCTCCTCCCGGCGGAGCGCAGCTTCCGAAGGGGGTCCTTCTTCCGCCTGATCAGCCGCGTCACGTAAGGCTTCGCTTCTGCGATGAGATCGAACTCCGGATCGATCTGGCGAAGCAGTCCCTCGAGGGTGACCAGCGTCTTGTTCACGAGATACAGGTTTTGCGGCATCTCAAGTCCGTGCTTGATCGCCAGCTGGGTGAACCGTTCGATATAGCCGGCGAAGTCTATCTGCCGCACCGTCATCCCGTAATAGGGGGCGAGCAGTTCGGCGAAATCCTCCCGGAGCGCGCGGCGGAACCGGTCGAGGTCGGTCACCTGGTCGGATACGAACCCCATATTGATATACTGGCCGGCGAGGGCGTCAAAATCCTGCCGAACGATGGCAACAATGGTGTCGGCAAAATACTCCATGTTCTCCCCGGTGACCCGCCCCATGATGCCGAAATCAACGAGGCCGAGCACTCCGTCGGGCAGCACGAAGATATTGCCGGGATGGGGGTCGCCGTGAAAGAACCCGTCCTGGAAGACCATCTGAAAATATGCTGCCCCTCCCTTCCGCGCGATATCGGCCCGATCGAACCCCTCGCGGTCCAGCCGCTCGAAGTCGTCGATGCGTATGCCCGCAAGCCCTTCCAGCACCAGCACCCGCCTGCTCATGAGATCCGGAAACACCTCGGGAACGCGCAGCGT
The DNA here is from genome assembly GCA_001805055.1 of Nitrospirae bacterium GWC2_57_13. Lineage (GTDB taxonomy): Bacteria > Nitrospirota > UBA9217 > UBA9217 > UBA9217 > GWC2-57-13. Next base: position 9,368 of record MHDZ01000081.1, on the reverse strand, counting down.
TCTGCTGCCCTCGAAGTTTTTCCTGAGCTGGAAAGCGCTGGAGGCTTCGATGAAAAAATCGAGCTCCCGGGTTATCGTCCGCGCGAACTCTTCCACGATGCCGCGGGGATTGTAAACGGCCATATCGGGGACATAGGACTCAATGAGCTCGGCGATGCCGCGGAGTATGCTGATGTCGCGGTCAATTACGCGGTCGATATGGGGCCGCTGCACTTTGACCATCACCTCGCGGCCGCCCGAAAGGCGGGCGCGGTGCACCTGGGCAATGGACCCTGCCGCGACAGGGCGGGGATCGAACTCGGGGAAAAGGCGCTCCAGGGGCATACCGAGGTCTTTTTCGATGATCGCACGGGCTTCGGGAAAGGGAAATGGCGAGACATCGTCCGTGAGCTTGCACAGCTCCCGGGCGTAGGCAGGGGGCAGCATATCGGACCTGCAGGCCAGGAGCTGCCCGAGCTTGATGAACGACGGCCCCAGGTCCTCGAACATCATCCTGAGCCGCTCAGGGGCGCTCACCCGTTGTTCAGGAAGAGGCTGCCGCTTGAAGGTCAGTATGCGCCTGCCGAGAGTGACGAATTTCTGCAGGCCCAGCTGTTCGACAAAATGGCCGAACCCGTGGCGGGTGGCGACCATGATGATCTGCCTGACGCGGGGAATATCCCGGTAGTGTTTTCTCCAGAATCCCAAAAGAGACATCGGTGAGCGGGAGGCCTGACTGCTCAGGCCTCTTCTTCCCCTTTGCTGCTTCCGCCTTCCAGCTTGCGAAGCCGGGCCGATATGCTCTGCAGCTTCCGCTCGAGCTTCTCGATGTCGTCCCGGGAGGGGATGTTCACTTTATCCAGGGCTCCCGCGATGGTGTCACGGATCCTGCCGTCCAGGTCCTTGGTGCTCTCCTGCGCCTTCTCGGCCCATTCCTTCACGAGTGATGCGCCCTCGCCCTTCGAAAGCTCTCCGGCCTTCACCAGGTCATCGATGAAATCCTTCGCCTTCTCCTGGGCACCCAGTCCTGCGAGCATTGCCTTCTTGATGATCTCTGAAAGTGTCATTGCGCCCTCCTTTGGACGTTATCCCTTAACGGTGATCTTTCCCGCAGCTTTTTCCACGATAGCATAAACGGACTCAAGCGCTTCATCGATCTTCCCGGGGTCCTTGCCTCCTGCCTGCGCAAGATCAGGCTTGCCGCCGCCGGTCCCGCCGAGCGTGCCTGCCAGTTCCTTCACGATCTGACCGGCGTGCAGACGGCCGACGAGGTCCTTTGTCACCATCACGATCAGGTTCACTTTATCGTCCTTTACGGAGCCAAGCGCCAGTACGCCGCTCTGCATCCTGTCGCGCAGCTTGTCACCGAAGTCCCTGAGGTCCCGCGGATCCATACCATCCTCCCGCTTCACCAGGACCCGCACGCCGTCGACCACCCGCGCCCCGCTGAGAACGTCGCCGGCCTGGGTGGACAGCATCTTGTGCCGCAAACGCTCGACCTCTTTCTCAAGGTCCCTCATCTGCGCAACAAGGCGCTCGACCCTTGGGACAACGTCGAGGTCAGGGGCCTTCAGCGCCTGGGCGATCTCAAGCAAGTCCCCTTTTTCCTTTCTGAAGGCCGCGTAGGCGCATTTCCCGGCCACCGCTTCGATGCGCCGCACACCGGCCGCTACGCCCGTCTCGGACAATATCTTGAATACCCCGATATCGCCGCTTGCCGTTGCGTGGGTCCCCCCGCACAGCTCCCGGCTCACGCCGGCGACGGTCACTACGCGTACGCTGTCCCCGTATTTCTCGTCAAAAAGCGCTGTCGCGCCGCTTGCCATGGCCTCGTCGATCCCCATTTCTCTGACATCCACGGCATGGTTTTCGAGGATGCGCTCGTTCACGAATTCCTCGACCCGTTCACGCTCACGCTCTGTGAGTGCCGCATAATGGGTAAAATCAAAGCGCAACCGGTCGGGGCTCACGAGCGATCCTGCCTGCTTTACATGGTCGCCAAGAACCGATCGGAGCGTTGCGTGCAGAACATGCGTGACCGTGTGGTGCCTGACCGTGGCTGCCCGCTTCTCCGCATCCACCTTTGCCAGCACCACGTCGCCCTGCTTGAATGTCCCCTTCTTGACCTTGCCCCGGTGCACGATCATGTCGCCGAAAGGCTTCTGCGTGTCCTCGATAATGAACCGCGTTCCTTCACCCAGCAGTTCTCCCTGGTCGCCCACCTGGCCGCCCGATTCCGCGTAAAAAGGCGTACGGTCCAGAACGATCTCCACGTCGTCGCCTTCATGCGCCTCAACGGCTTCGCATTCGCCCTTCACGATCGCCAGAACTGCGCCATCCTCTTCAAGAGTATCATATCCGCGAAAGACCGTGGAGGCTATCTTGGCCGCAAGTTCCCGGTACAGGGGTTTCACGACTGCCTTGCCTGAACCGGCCCAGGACGCTCGGGCCCTGGTACGCTGCTCTTCCATCGCCCTGCGGTAGCCCTCTTCATCGAGGGTGAGGTCCAGGTCCCGGGCCATGTCCGCAACAAGGTCCAGGGGAAAGCCGAAGGTATCGTAGAGCCGGAACAGCACGTCGCCCGGTATGACCTTCGAACCCGATGCCTTCAGTTTTTCCGCTGTCTCGCTCAGCAGCGCCATACCCGAATCCAGCGTGGTGGAAAAACGCTCCTCTTCCATGAGCGTGACCTTGGCGATATGTTCGCGGCTGTCAACGAGTTCGGGATAGGCATCGCGCATGGTGTCCACCACGATGCCCGTCAGCCGGTAGAGGAAAGGCCGATCGATGCCGATGATCCGGCCATAGCGGCTGGCGCGCCTGATGATCCGCCGCATCACGTATCCCCGCCCCTCATTCGATGGAAGCACGTTATCGGATAGCAGGAACGTGATCGCCCGCAGGTGGTCGGCAATGACCTGGTAGGAAATGTCCGCCTGGGCGTCGTGGCCGTAGGGCACGCCTGCCCGGGCCGCTATCTCACTGATGATCGGCTGGAACAGATCGGTGGAGAAGTTGGTTTTGACGCACTGGACCACGGCTGAGAGCCGCTCCAGCCCCATGCCCGTATCGATGCTCGGCTTGGGAAGCGGCGTAAGCGTGCCTGAAGCATCGCGGTTGTACTGCATGAACACCAGGTTCCATATCTCCAGGAACCGGTCGCAGTCGCAGCCTACGGCACACTCAGCCTTGCCGCAGGACATGGCAGGCCCCTGGTCGATCAGGATCTCGGAACAGGGCCCGCAGGGGCCCGTGTCGCCCATCTGCCAGAAATTGTCCTTCTCGCCCAGCCGAACGATCCGCTCCACCGGGACGCCGACCTCCGTCTTCCACAGCTCGAAGGCTTCATCGTCGTCCTTGTAGACCGTGACCCAAAGCTTCTCCTTTGGGAGCTTGACCACCTCCGTCAGGAACTCCCAGGCATACTCGATGGCCTCCTTCTTAAAGTAATCTCCGAAGGAAAAATTTCCGAGCATCTCAAAAAAGGTATGGTGCCGGGCTGTGTGGCCGACATTTTCAAGGTCGTTGTGCTTGCCGCCGGCGCGAATGCATTTCTGGCTCGTCACGGCCCGCCGGTAATCCCGCTGCTCTTCGCCCAGGAAAACGCTTTTGAACTGGACCATGCCCGCGTTCGTGAACAGCAGCGAAGGATCGTTGCGGGGCACCAGGGAAGAGCTCGGCACCACTTTGTGGTTTTTGGCGCTGAAATAATCGATGAACACTTTTCTGAGTTCCTGGGACTTCAAAGCCTGCTCCTTTTTATGATGCAGATTGAGATCGCGGAAAGGGCGATGGAAAAACGCGGCAGCAGAAGGCGGCATGCCTTCCGCCTCGATCATGGCGGCGGCGCGTAGGGCGAACTGCCTGCAGCGCCTTGCAAAACAGGACCCGGCGTTACAGCTCGCCGGGGTCCGCGGACTGCTCCGCGCGCCCCTCGTCCAGCTCGCGTATAATATCCCTGATGAGGGCGAAAGAAAAGCCTTTTCTCTCGAGAAATCCGGCAAGCCTGCGCCTGCGAACTATCCGGTCGAAGCCGCGCAGGGTCGCCAGTTTCCGTAAAGCCGCCTGCCGCGCCGTCTCCCGCTCCCGGTCGGCAGGCAGATGGCGCTCCAGGGAACTGCGGGCCGTCTCACCATCAACGCCTTTGTCAGCCAGCTCCCGCTCGATCCTTCGCCTGCCAAAGGAGCGCAGCCGCACCCGGCCTTCGACCCACTGGCCTGCAAAAACCTCATCATTCAGATATCCGTAGCGCCCCAGTGCGGCCAGAACAGCATCGATCACGGCATCTGCGCATCCGCGGTCATGCAGCCGCTCCGCCACTTCCTTCGCGCTCCGCGGACGCAGCGCAAGGGCCCGATATGCCATATTCTTGGCGCGAGAGAAGTCTTTCTCACTATATTCCGCATTATCGGATCCGGTCTCCGCGGTCCGCATTTGCCTACTTCTCGCCGAAACGCTCGATCTCAAAGTCTCCGCCTTTCCCCGGCGGTTTGTATTCTTTCGCGTCTCCCGCAGGCGTAGGCGTCACTCTCTGTCCGACTCCGGGTGCAGCCGGCGGGCCGGTGCCCGGGCCGGCCCCGGGCCTTGCCGGCTGCCTGCGGCGCGCATCATCTTCAAGGGACATGTCGCTCGTTGACTGGACGCCTTTCACCTTCAGGGCGAAGTCGTCAGGGTTGCTTGCCATCAGCAGCGCCTCGTCGTAGGTGATGACCCCTTTCTTGTAATGTCCCAGCAGTGACTGGTCAAAGGTCTGCATGCCGTAGTGCAGCTGGCCCGAGGCGATGATGGAATGGAGCGTGCGCGTCTTGGCCTCGTCGATGATCGCTTCGCGTACCGAGAGCGTGCCGAGCAACACTTCCACTGCGGGCACACGCCCGTTGCCGTCGGCCCGTGCCACGAGCCGCTGTGACACGATCCCCTTGATGACCGATGCAAGCTGCATCCGCACCTGCTTCTGCTGATAAGGAGGAAATACCGTTATGATGCGGTTCACCGTCTCCGCCGCGTCTACCGTGTGGAGCGTCGAGAGCACCAGATGGCCCGTCTCGGCCGCGGTGAGCGCCGTGGAAATGGTCTCGAAGTCGCGCATTTCACCCACCAGGATCACGTCCGGGTCCTGGCGGAGGGCGCTTCGCAGCGCGTCGCTGAAAGAAAAGGTGTCCGTGCCGATCTCCCGCTGGTTCACAATGCTCTTCTTGTCCCGGTGCAGGAACTCGATGGGATCCTCGACGGTTATGATGTTGGCTGTCCGGGTCGTATTGATGTAATCGATCATCGCGGCGAGGCTCGTTGACTTGCCGCTTCCCGTCGTGCCGGTCACCAGGATCAGGCCCCGCTGTTCCTGCGCAACCTTGGTGAGCACCCCGGGCAGCAGCAGCTCCTCAAAGTTCATGATCTTCGTGGGGACGGATCGGAAGACCATGCCGACGCTCCCGCGCTGCTGGAACACGTTGACACGGAAGCGGCCGAGCCCCGGCACTCCGTAGGCCATGTCGAGCTCGTTCTTCTCTTTGAACCTCGTTTTCTGGACGCTGTTCATGATGCCGAAGGCTATGGCCAGCGCATCTTCCTGGGTGATCCGCTTCTCCGTTTCGATCGGAGCAAGCCGGCCGTTGATCCGCAAGATCGGCGGCACGCCCACCTTCACATGAAGGTCCGACGCGCCCCGGTCAAAAGTTATTTTCAGCAGGTCGTTCAGATTCATTTATGCCTCCGCTTGCTTCTCGCTTTTCTGGCCCCGGCCGGCCTTTCCGACCTTTTCCGGTGCGATTTCTTTCACCTTCTCCTCGGTCTGAACGGCCGCATCCACCGTCCGTGCTCCCGCCCCTGCCGGCAGACCATAAGCCTGCCGAATTTTTATTTCGATCTCCGCGGCTGCCTCGGGATGCTCCCGAAGATACTGTTTCACATTCTCGCGTCCCTGCCCGACCCGCGTCCCGCTGTAGGAGTACCACGCCCCGCTCTTCTCAACGATGTTCTTCTCGACGCCGAGGTCGATGATCTCACCGAGCTTCGAAATGCCTTCATTGAACATTATATCAAATTCGGCCGCTCTAAATGGAGGCGCGATCTTGTTTTTTACGACCTTCACCTTCACACGGCCGCCCGTCACTTCCTCGCCTTCTTTGATGGCAGCGATCTTCCTGATGTCGAGCCGGACGGAAGCATAGAACTTCAGCGCGTTCCCGCCTGTGGTCGTTTCCGGATTCCCGAACATCACACCGATCTTCATCCGGATCTGATTGATAAAGATGAGCGTTGTGGCCGATTTGCTGATGGCGCCCGTGAGCTTTCTGAGCGCCTGGCTCATGAGCCTCGCCTGAAGCCCCATATGCGCGTCGCCCATCTCGCCTTCGATCTCGGCGCGCGGCGTCAGGGCCGCCACGGAATCCACGACGATCACGTCCACGGCGCCGCTCCGCACCAGCGTCTCGGTGATCTCCAGGGCCTGTTCACCCGTATCAGGCTGTGAAATAAGAAGATCGTCGGTGCCCACGCCGAGCCGGCGCGCGTAGGCCACATCCAGAGCGTGCTCCGCGTCCACAAAGGCCGCCTGCCCGCCCGCCTTCTGGGCCTCGGCGATGATATGAAGGGCCAGGGTGGTCTTGCCTGATGACTCTGGCCCGTAGATCTCTATGATCCTTCCACGCGGCACGCCGCCCACGCCCAGGGCAATGTCCAGGCCCAGCGACCCTGTGGACACCGCAGGGATCCCCGCGGGCATTTCATCCTTGCCCAGGCGCATAATGGACCCCTTGCCGAACTGCTTCTCTATCTGGGATACCGCCAGTTCCAACGCCTTCATTTTTTCCTTGTCCGCCATGATTGTCTCCTCTCTGAAATCGGCAATGTATACAGAAATTATTCTTGCGCCTCTTCATGCTTTCTCAACTTCCCAACTCCACCCTTCCCAGCTCGGTATACACCGAGCCGGAAGGCTGCAGATCGCTCTTCATGAAACTCACTCCAGCCACCTCAAAGGCTGAGAGACTTGTGTCCTTGATCTCTTCCAGCGTCGTCTGCAATTTGGACTGCGACCGGCCCTGCCTGATCCTGGCCAGCGTCAGGTGCGGCGTAAACTTCCGGTCCTCACGCTTAAATCCGAGCCCTGCCATGGCTTCCTCTATAGCGGCATGAAGCGTTGCCAGGGGGGCAAGATCGCCGGTGATACCGATCCATATCACACGGGCGTTCCGGCTGTTCGGGAATGCTCCTGCTCCCGCGACAGCGATCCGAAACCTGCTGATGCCTGCCGCTGCCTTTTGGAGCGCATCGAAGATCTCGCCCTGCTGTGATTCATCCACTTCACCCAGAAATTTGAGCGTCAGGTGGATGCCCCCAGGCCTGACCCAGCTTGCCTCAACGCCGGACCGCCTGAGCCGGTCCTGCACCCTTGGCAGCTCGCTAAGGACATCCTCCGGAAGCTTTATGGCGATGAAAGCTCTCATGTTTGAATCTTGCAATCCCGCGCCGCGCTGCATTGCCATTCCCCTCGCCTCTTACTCCTCTCCCCTCAGGGGAGAGGCAAGGGTGAGGGGTGACGCCGACACGGTCGGCTTGTTCCGCACTATCCAATAAGATACTTCCTGACCATATCCAGCGCTGCCTGGGATGAGCGAATCCGTATCTGCTCCCGGGTGCCGAGAAAATGATGCTCATT
>MHDZ01000081.1:0-1720 GCA_001805055.1 Nitrospirae bacterium GWC2_57_13 | reverse complement strand
TCGGCCCTTCCCCGTAGAGCGGGCTGCCTTCAGGCTCCTCCCCAGGCCCCTAAGGCCACTATTTTCTTGACAATAGGCCTTCCCTGAGCCATGGCTGCAGCCGTTTCCCTGCTGACCGCGCCGTGGCGCTCGATCAAATCAGCAGGCACGCCGATCATGCCCGTCTTCGCCGTGTTGCTGTAGGCCACAACACCGCGCTCAAAATACTCCGAACTTCCCGCGATGTTCGTGATCCGTGCTCCGATCAGGCCGCCTGTGCAGGATTCAGCAACAGCGATCGTGAGCCGCCGCTGCTTCAGGAGCGCGCCCACCACCTCTTCCATCCGCTGTCCGTCAACGCCATAGATGACGTCACCGAGTTTTTTCCGTACCGCGCTCTCCGTCTTTTCAATAAGCGTCTGCGAAAGCGCCCCGCTGCTCTCTCCCGCAAAGATGCTGACATCGACGCCCGTTTCTTTGGCCGTCAGCCCCAACCGCGGCGACCGCTTCTTCAGCACGTCCTGGATCGCCATGTTCACATCGGATTCGGACATTCCGAAGGTGTGCAGCACCCGCCTCCGGATGAACACGCGTCCGCCGAAGCGCTCGGTCAGTATGGGCTTCAGCCCCTGGGCGAACATGGCTTCCATTTCCTTCGGAACACCGGGCAGGGCCGCCAGGAGCGCTTTCCCCTCGTCAAGGTAGAATCCCGGAGCGATCCCCACGGGATTGGGCAGGAGCCGCGCCCCTGCGGGAATGAGCGCCTGCCGGTCCGTGGAGCTCGGATACTTGCGCCCCTTCTGCGACAGTCGGGACTTGATCGCCGCAAGGGCATCATCGTTCAGCACCAGGCGCCGCTTGCCGATCTTCGCCGCCACCTTGCGCGTGATATCGTCTTCCGTGGGCCCGAGACCGCCGGTCACGATCACCACATCGACCCGTTCCAGGGCGCGGCTAAGGGCTTCTTCCATGTCCTGCTCGCTGTCACCGACAATGGTCCGAAAGGCAGGCACCAGCCCGAGCAGCAGAAGCTCTTCGCTCAGAAAGGCGGAGTTGGTCTCCGCAATGCCGCCCGTGAGCAGCTCAGCGCCCGTTGCTATGATCTCAGCTCTCATACAGAACCCCCGCAGAGAGCAGGGCCTTTGCCCGCTGCCCTGTGCCCCATGCCCTATGCTCTTTGCCCTATGCCCCATGCCCCATGCCCTATGCTCTATGCTCTATGCTCTATGCCCCATGCCCCATGCCCCATGCCCCATGCCCCATGCCCCATGCCCTATGCCCTATGCCCTATGCCCTATGCCCTATGCCCTATGCTCTTTATTCTCAGCCCCATGCGATCAGCCATTCACGCTCCAACTGATGATCCTGAGCACAATGTTCGTATAGACCGCTGCCCCGAGATCATCGATCATCACACCGAGGCCGCCTTTCAATCTCTGCATCCGATAGATCGGAAAGGGCTTTACGATGTCGAAGAATCGGAACAGGAAAAAACCTGCAACCGCGAAGGCCCAGCCCGACGGGATCAGGATCATGGCGACCAGATACCCCGCCACTTCATCGATTACGATGCGGGAATCGTCCTTGCCGCCCAGGATGGTCTCGGCGCGGCCCGCGGCCCAGGTGCCGAGCAGGATCAGAGCGAAGCACAGCAGAAGATAGGGGACGAGGGAAAGTCCCGAGGCAACGGCGTACACAAGAACGCCCAGCAGCGTCCCCGCGGTGCCCGGCGCCACAGGCG
>MHDZ01000080.1 GCA_001805055.1 Nitrospirae bacterium GWC2_57_13 | reverse complement strand
GCTATGCCGTAGTGCTCGCAGATATCGATAAGTCGTTTCATGGTTTTACTATAGACGAAACGGTTTTTTCTGTCAATATGCCGCTGGTTTAATATGTACCGGCGATACGCTTACAGCGTTATCTCCGTCCCCACGCCTTCCTTCGTGAATATCTCCAACAGCAGCGCGTGGGGGATGCGACCGTCGATGATATGGACCTTGGCGCAGCCCGCGTCGAGTGCCTGGAAGCAGGATTTCGTCTTGGGGATCATGCCGCCGGCAATGACGCCTTTATTGATCATCTCCTCGACCTTCTTTTTGTTCAGTGTCGGGATGAGGCTCTTGTCCTTGTCCAGGATGCCTGCCTGGTCCGTGAGCAGGATCAGCTTCTCCGCCTTGAGCGCTCCGGCTACGGCGCCGGCCACGAGGTCTGCGTTGATGTTGTAGGTCTCGCCGTCAGGGCCTGCGCCCACGGGCGCAATCACCGGGATGAAGCCGCTCTGCTCCAGGGCCACGAGCGCCTCAGGCCGCACTTCGGTCACTTCTCCCACCAGGCCGATATCGATGATCTCCGTGGTGCCGGTCTCGTCCGACTGCTTCGTCATTTTCAGCTTCCGTGCCTGGATGAGTCCGCCGTCCTTGCCTGTCAGCCCCACGGCCCTGCCGCCGGCCCGGTTGATGAGGTGTACGATCTCCTTGTTCACCTTGCCGCCCAGGACCATCTCCACGATGTCCATGGTCTCTTCATCGGTCACGCGCTGGCCCGAGACAAAGGCGGGCTTCTTGCCCATCCGTTCCATGATCTTGCCGATCTGCGGACCGCCGCCATGGACGATCACGGGGTTGATGCCGATATACCGCATCAGCACCACGTCCTGGGCAAAGCCCTGCTTCAGGGCCTCATCGATCATGGCATTGCCGCCGTACTTGATCACGAAGGTCTTTCCCCGGAAGGTTTGGATGTAGGGGAGGGCCTCGATCAGGATCCTTGCTTTTTCGATCAGCTTTTCCATGAAAACCTCAAATACGTTTACCACAAAGACACAAAGGCAGGAAGTGGTTCTTGGTGTCTTGGTGTCTTGGTGACTTCGTGACTTCGTGGTTAATGATGTTACAATATATACCGACTCAGGTCCTCGCTCTTGGCAATGTCCGCCAGCCGCTCTCGCACGTAGGCCGCGTCCACCACGACCTTGGCGCCTCTCTTATCGGGGGCATCAAAGGATATCTCGTCCAGCAGCCGCTCCAGGATGGTGTGCAGTCTGCGGGCTCCGATGTTCTCGGTCCGTTCGTTTACCAGCACGGCCATGTTCGCGATCTCATCGATGCCGTCCTGGGTGAAGTTGAGGTCCACGCCTTCCGTCTCAAGCAGGGCCCGGTGCTGCTTGATCAGGGCGTTCTGTGGCTCTGTCAGGATGCGCAGGAACTCGTCCTTGCCCAGGGCATCCAGTTCCACACGGATCGGGAACCGGCCCTGCAGCTCCGGGATCAGGTCCGAGGGCTTGGCCACATGGAACGCTCCGGCCGCGATGAACAACACGTGGTCGGTCTTGACGGGCCCGTACTTGGTCGTTACCGTGGAGCCTTCGACGATGGGCAGCAGGTCGCGCTGCACGCCCTGGCGGGAAACTTCCGGTCCGTGCGACTCCTTGCCCGCGATCTTGTCTATCTCGTCAAGGAACACGAAGCCCGACTGCTCCACGCGCTGCAGCGCCTCGCGGACCACCTTGTCCATGTCGATGAGGCGCGCGGCCTCTTCCTGGATCAGAAAGCGGAGCGCCTCAGGCACCTTGAGCTTCCGTTTTTTCGTCTTCTCGGGCAGCAGGCCGCCGAGCATCTCTTTCAGGTTCATCTCGATCTCTTCCAGGCCCACGTTCGAGACGATGCCGAAGGGCATGACCTTTTCCTTCGCATCGACCTCCACGGTCCGGTCGTCGAGCTTGCCCTGCCGGAGCTGCTGGCGCAGTTTCTCCCGCGTATTCTTATGCTGCTCCTGCTGTTCAGCCGTGGAAACGCCCGTGTCGGCGGCCACGCGGACGGGCGGCAGCAAAGCGTCGAGCAGCCGCTCCTCGGCCAGGGCAGCGGCCTTTTCCTGTACCTTCTCGGACATTTCGGTCTTGACCATGTTCACGCCGATCTCGGTCAGGTCGCGGATAATGGATTCCACGTCGCGGCCAACGTAGCCCACCTCGGTGAACTTGGAGGCCTCGATCTTGAGGAACGGGGCCTGGACCAGCTTTGCCAGCCTCCGGGCGATTTCCGTCTTGCCCACGCCTGTGGGGCCGATCATGATGATGTTCTTCGGCAGCACCTCGTCGCGCAGATCATCGGGCAGACGCTGCCTGCGCCAGCGGTTCCGGAGCGCGATGGCAACGGAACGCTTTGCCTTGTGCTGCCCGATCACGTATTTGTCGAGCTCCTCGACGACCTGCCGGGGAGTGAGTGAGTCTGTTTCTTTCACGAGAACCTCCAGGAAGAGCAGTAGTCAGCAGTCAGGAGACAGTAGTCAGTAAACAGTAAACAGAAGACAGAAGACAGCAGGCAGGGAATGCGCTTAATGTGCGTGCCGCCTATGCATGCTACTTGCTGCTTTCGATATGCTTGTTCCCGTATGCCGCCTACTGTATGCTGTCTACTTTATTACAGTTCTTCGATCGATATTTCCCTGTTCGTATAAATGCAGATGTCCGCCGCGATCTTCATGGCCTCCTCGACGAGAGCATGGGCGTCGAGTTCCGTATGGGCAACAAGCGCCCTGCATGCTGCAAGGGCATAGGGCCCGCCCGAGCCGATGGCCGCGATCCCGTCTGACGGCTCGATCACGTCGCCGTTGCCCGAGAGAATGAAGGAACGCTCATTGTCCGCCACGATCATGAGCGCTTCGAGGCGCCGCAGGACCCGGTCTGTGCGCCAGTCCTTGGCAAGCTCCACAGCGGCCCGCGTCAGGTTGCCCCGGTACTGTTCAAGCTTGGCCTCGAACTTTTCGAAGAGCGTGAAAGCGTCGGCAGTGGCGCCGGCGAACCCGGCGAGCACCTTGTCATTGTATATCTTGCGGACCTTCCGCGCATTGTGCTTCATCACCGTCGAGCCGACGGTGACCTGGCCGTCGCCGGCAATGGCCGTCTTTCCGTTTCGCCGCACAGCAATGATCGTGGTGCCGTGCAGGGGAGCTATTTCAGACATAGTGCCTCCATACATGATGCACGATTCAGATGAGATCATAAGGCGGCAACGGTTACGAGGCCCGTATCGGCTGCGTGGTTCGTTGTTCGTGCTTTTAAGACGTTACCGCTGCCGAACCACGATACGGGCTTCGTTGCCATGGCAGTAGAACGAAGCCGTTATCATTTCTTCCTCGCCCTGGGATGCGCCTTGTCATAGGCATCCATCAGCATGTCGAGGTTCAGGTGCGTGTAGCGCTGGGTGGTAGAGAGGCTCGCGTGGCCCAGCAGTTCCTGCAGGGACCGCAGGTCGGCCCCGGACTCGAGCATGTGCGTGGCGAAGCTGTGGCGCAGCGTGTGCGGGCTTGCTTTTCCCGCCAAACCGAGCTTTTTTCGATAATTTTCAACAATACGCTGAACGGTCCGGGCTGTCAAGCGTTTTCCTGACGGATTGGTGAACAGTGCCCGCGTTGCAGCAGCAGACCGTGCCGCGAGATAGGCGTCGATGGCATCGAGGGCTTTCACACCGATCGGAACGATGCGCTCCTTGCGCCCCTTGCCGCGGATGCGGACCAGGCGGTCGTGGCGGTCGATATCCTCCTGATTGATGCCCACGAGCTCGCTGGCGCGAATGCCGGTGGAATAGAGCGTTTCGAGCACAGCGCAGTCCCGCAGGTCCGGCGTTTCAGCTGCCGCAGGCGCATCCATCAGCCGCTGGGCATCGTCAACGGTCAGCACCGCAGGCAGACGTTTCTCGCGGCGCGGCGTGGCGATCAGCCGGGCCGGATTGTCGGGCAGCAGGCCTTCGCGGTTCAGATATCGGAAAAAGGAGCGGATGGCCGAGAGTTTTCGGGCGATGGACGTCTTCTTTATCTTTTGAGAAAGAAGGTGGGCAACGAACTGGCGCAGGACCTGATGGTCAACAGCGGCCAGATCCTTCCCGTCGAGAAAATCGAAGAGCTGCTCCAGGTCCGAGAGGTAGCTTCGCTCGGTGTGGGGGGAAATGTTCTTTCTGTTCCTGAGGTGGTTGAGGAAGTCGAATATGTACTTCCGCATGACCCTACTTTAGCCGAAGAGAGTGCGTTTTGCAAGAGGAGTGTCGCAGCATAGGGCATAGGGCACGGGGCATAGGACATAGCGTTCAACCCCGCTGCACTCGGACTTCCTAACTTCCTACCTTCGTACCATCTGCTCTCTGCTCTCCGCTCTCTGCTTTCTGCTCCACTGCCTCCGCCTGCGGCTCTTCCTTGTATCCGCATTCCTTGTTCAGGCAGGCAACGTAGGGGCCGGTCTTCTTCGAGTACTTTTCCACCAGAAAGGGCGCCTTGCACTGGGGGCAGGCGCGGGGGAGCGGTTTGTACCAGGTCGCGTACTTGCACCCTGGATAGTTGGCGCAGGAGTAGAACATTTTGCCGAAACGGGAGCGGCGTTCCACGAGCATGCCGCCGTCCTCGGGGCAGGGGACGCCTGTTGACATGCCCTGTGTATGCTTGCACTCGGGATAACGGGAGCAGGCCAGGAACTTGCCGAACTTGCCGCGTTTGACCACCATGGGAGAACCGCACTTGGGGCATTTTTCGTCCGTCGTCTCCTCAGGCGCTGCCTCGACCTCGCCGTTTTCGGTGCGCACAAAGGGCTTGGTGTTCTTGCAGTCAGGATAGCCGCTGCAGGCGAGGAATTGTCCGTTCCGGCCCCACTTGATGATCATGGGCTTGCCGCATTTTTCGCAGTTGATGTTCGTTGGCGTCTGTTCGGCCTTGAAGTCCTTCATTTCGGCCTGGGCCTTCTCCAGGCTCTCGCTGAAAGGCGCATAAAATTCCTTTACCGCCGCGACCCAAGGGATCTGGCCCTCCTCGATCTTATCGAGCTCTTCCTCCATCCGGGCGGTAAAGGCCACGTCCATCACCACGGGGAAGTGGTTCACCAGCAGGTCATTGATCAGCACGCCGAGCTCGGTGGGCCGGAACTTGTTCTCGAGCTTGTTGACATAGTCCCGGTCCTGGATGGTCGAAATGATCGCAGCATAGGTGCTCGGCCGGCCGATGCCTTTTTCTTCCAGCGTCTTGACGAGCAGGGCCTCGGAAAAGCGCGGCGGCGGCTGGGTGAAGTGCTGCTTGGGGTCGAGCCGCCGCAGCGTGAGACTCTCGCCTTCGGTCAGCGGCGGCAGCACTGCCTCACCATTCTCATCATCGGCGACCTGGTCCTCGGACTTTTCTTCCATATAGATCGCCATGAATCCCGGGAACTTGACCACCGAGCCGGTGGCGCGGAAGGTGTAGCCCTTTGCGGCAACGTCCACCGAGGTCTGGTCGATGACTGCCGGAGTCATCTGGCTGGCCATGAAGCGGTTCCAGATAAGGCGGTAGAGTTTGAACTGGTCGTTCTGGAGGTATTGCTTCATCTGGTCAGGCTCGCGCATGGCCGAAGTGGGCCGCACGGCCTCATGGGCTTCCTGGGCGCTTTTGGCGCTTTTGTACACGGGCGGCTCTGCCGGGACGTACTCTTTGCCGTACTTTTCGGCGATGAGCGCACGCGCCTCGTCCTGGGACTCCTTGCCCACGCGGGTGGAGTCGGTCCTCATGTAGGTGATGAGGCCCACGGTCCCTTCCTTGCCGATGTCCACGCCCTCATAGAGGCCCTGGGCAATGCCCATGGTCCGCTTTGCCGTGAACCCGAGCTTGCGGCCTGCTTCCTGCTGCAGTTTGCTGGTCGTGAAGGGCGGCACAGGATTGCGCCGACGCTCCTTCTTTTCGACGCGCGAGACCTTATAGGATGCGCCTTCCAGGTCGGCCAGGATCTGCTTGATCTCATCGCCGGACTTGACCTTCAGCTTGTCCTCGTCCTTTTTGAGCAGCTTGGCGTCGAACTCCGGCGGCTTTGCGCCTTCGAGCCGCGCTGTGAGGGACCAGAACTCTTCGGGTACGAAGGCCTTGATCTCCTCCTCGCGCTCGCAGATGATGCGCAGGGCTACGGACTGAACGCGGCCGGCTGAGAGGCCACGGCGGACTTTTTTCCAGAGGATGGGGCTGATGAGATAGCCCACGAGGCGGTCCAGGATGCGGCGCGCCTGCTGGGCATAGACTTTGTTGCTGTCGATCTTGCCGGGGTGCTCAATGGCCTGGAGCACCGCCTTCTTCGTGATCTCGTTGAACAGGACCCGGTAGACCTCGCCGCTCTTGACGCTCGGGGTCACCACCTCGGCCACGTGGGCCGCGATGGCCTCGCCTTCGCGGTCAGGGTCCGTTGCGATCAGAACGCGGTCGGCCTTCTTTGCCGCGGCCTTGAGCTCCTTCACGACCGGCGCCTTGCCCTTGATCACGATGTACCGGGGCTCGAAGTCCTTTTCCACGTCCACGCCGAGCTTGCTCTTCGGCAGGTCCATGACGTGGCCCACCGAGGCCTTGACCACGAAGTCCTTGCCCAGATACTTCGCGATGGTCTTGGCCTTGGCCGGCGATTCAACGATAATGAGTGATTTCATGATTATCTCAGTTCCATGTCATGTCAGGCAGCCGGTCTTCCTGGCCGGCCCCGTTAAACTCGTAGGGATAGTCGCGGGTGAAGAACATGAGCGCCACCAGGGACTGCACCTGTTCCAGATCGATGCGGCCCGCATGCACCGCCATGGCCTTGTCGAGCAGCTCATCGCGCTGCTCCTCGGAGATCATCGCGAGCCGGTGCAGACGCAGCACGAAGTCGAAGGCCTCGGGATCGAAGCGCGAGCGCTCTTGCCGGTTCATGCAGCGGATCGCTTCTGTCTTTGCGAGTATCGTGCCGGAAGACGCTCCTGCCGGGCCCTGGGAGAGCGATTGCATGAGCGACAGGGCCGCGTCCGCTTCGAGGGGATGGCAGCCGCTGTTCAGCAGCGATTGTATGATCATGTCCTCGCGGTCGAACAGGTCGTCCCGCACCGTTGCCTGCCCGGCGATCAGAGTGAAAAGATGCATTATCCGTTCGTCCAATTAAGACTCCTTATATTACTCTTCACTGCGCACAAAATATTTTCCCGGAAGCTGCCTGACCAGCCCCTTCAGCTCCAGGGACAGCAACAGACCGCCGGTCTTTCCCGCAGTGTTTCCGCACTCCGAGGTGATCGCGTCGATGTGCCTTGGCTCGACTGCCACGTGGCGGAAGAGAGCAGATTCTTCTTCAGAAAGTGGGGCATTCGCCTGGCCTCCTTCGCGCCGGCTGCCTGGTCTCATGTTGAGAGCGTTCAGCACGTCGGCAGGCTGCTCCACCAGCATAGCGCCCTGTTTGATCAGGTTGTTCGGCCCCCTGCTGTTCGGCGCGCTGACATTGCCCGGCACGGCGAAGAGCTTGCGGCCCTGCTTCAGCGCGTCGCCGGCCGTGATGAGCGAACCGCTGTCCTCGGCCGCTTCTATGATTACTGTTCCCCGCGACAGGCCGCTGATGATCCTGTTCCGTGCAGGGAAGAATCCTGCTTCGGGCCTCGTGCCAAAGGGATACTCTGTTACGACAGCGCCCTTCGTGCTGATCTCGTGCATCAGGCCCCGGTTTTCCGGCGGGTAGACCCGGTCGATGCCGCATCCCAGAACGGCGATCGTCCTTCCTCCTGCGTCGAGGGCGCCTTGATGTGCCTGCGTGTCCACGCCCCGGGCCATGCCGCTCACCACGGTGAGCCCTGCTGAGGCCAGTTCATATCCGAAGCGCTGCGTCACGGTCCGGCCGTAGTGGGTCGGCGTGCGCGTACCCACGATCGCCACTGCCCGTTTATCATCGGGCTCAATGCTTCCCCGCACATAGAGATAGAGGGGCGGGTCAGGAGTGTTCCTGAGATTCTCAGGAAAGCGGTCATCGTCGAGCGTGATGATCGCCACGCCGGCCTGTGCGGCGCTGGCCAGTTCCTTCTCCGCCTGCTCCCGCCATTTCTGCGACGCAATGCCCGCGAGTATCTTATCGGACAGTCCGTCTGTTTCCTTCAGCACATTCTGCGGGGCAGTGAGTACCTGCTCCGGAGAGCCGAACTGCTGCACCAGCTTCCGGAACGTGATCCTGCCTACGCCGGGCACGCTGTTCAGCCCGATCCAATAGAACGCTGGTTCAGAACTCGTCTGCATCTGCCGTCCCTGTGCTGTGCCGGCGGTGCGCGGGCACTTGGGCACTGAATTATACAGAAGGGGGGGAGGGAGTCAAGGCTTTTTTGGCCGCCATGCGGCCGGCAGGGGTTTGCAGGAACATCTTGGGCTTGCAATTCCCCTTCTGATTCAGTATGTTCCTAGGCATGAACTACGACGTGATCATCATCGGCGCAGGCGCCTCGGGCCTGGTCTGCGCAGCTGAATGCGGGAAGCGCGGCCGCTCTGTGGCGGTCCTGGACCATGCGGAACGGCCTGCCGCAAAGGTGCGCATCTCGGGCGGCGGGCGCTGCAACTTCACGAACCGGCAGATGGGTCCGGAGCATTTTCTGTCCCAAAACGCAGATTTCTGCCGCTCCGCGCTCTCCCGGTACAGGCCTGAAGATTTCCTCGCGCTGCTCAAGGGATATCGTATCAGTTTTGTTGAGGAGGAAGGTAAACTCTTCTGCGCCGGCGGCTCCCGCGAGATCGTGACCATGCTCGTCCGGGCCTGCGGCGAGGCTGGTTGCGATTTGCGCAGCGGCTGCAGGATCACGTCAGTGGGAAAGGACGATGAAGGCTTTCACGTTGCGACTGACCAGGGGCGGTTCCGGTCCTCTTCCCTGGTGATCGCCACCGGCGGGCTGTCCTATCCCGGCCTCGGGGCGAGCGGCTTCGGCCACGGGATCGCTCAGCAGTTCGGCATCAGCGTAACGTCCCTCAAGCCGGGCCTCGTGCCCTTTACCTTCAGCCGGAGCGACCGCAGCCTCTGGGGAGACCTGAGCGGGATCTCGCTTCCCGCAGCCATCACCGTCAAGGGCCGGAAATATGAAGAGAGTGTCCTGTTCACGCACCGCGGATTGAGCGGCCCCGCAGTACTGCAGGTCTCGCTCTTCTGGGAGCCTGGCGAGCCCGTGATGATCGATCTGCTGCCGGGCCGGGACGTGGAGCACGGGCTCGCGGAAAAAGCGGGCAGGCGGATGGAGCTCAGGACAGCGCTTGCCGCCTGGTTCCCGAAGCGCTTCGCAACGCGATGGTGCGAGGTCATGGCGGCTTCGAAACCGCTGCAGCAGTTTTCGCAGAAAGAGCTGAAGGCTATCTCCCTGGGCTTTCATGCATGGACCGTAACGCCGGCAGGCACGGAAGGATACGCCACTGCCGAGGTGACAGCCGGCGGCGTTGATACAAAGGAGCTGTCCTCAAAGACCATGGAAGCGAAGCGGGTGCCGGGCCTCTATTTCATCGGCGAGGTCCTGGACGTGACAGGCGAACTGGGCGGGTATAATCTTCACTGGGCCTGGGCATCAGGACACGCGGCAGGGCAGGTTGCGTGAACGGGCGGCATCACGCGTATCATTTGAATACTGTAGGGGCAAGGCATGCCTTGCCCCTACTTTAAAACATCATGACCTTAGGCCATACATCAAATTTGCAATCTAAAATTTACAATTTCCAATTGCGGCCGGAGGCCGCGCTATGTTCAGATGAGAGGAGTATGATCTTCAGCCATGCGCAAGGTGGGTTTCATCTACGACGAGGTCTTCCTCCGGCATGAGCCGCCATCCTGGCACTCGGACAGCAAGGACCGGCTTATCAATATCATCATTACCCTCAAGGCCGCTGGTCTCTGGGATTCCCTCCTGCATTTCAAGCCCCGCCGCGCGCTTGACAGTGATCTCGCTGCAGTGCATACCCCCGGACATATCGACAGGATCAAGGCCTTCAGCGCAGGCGAGCTCGATCCCGATACGTTTTTGTCCGAAGACAGCCGTGAGGCCGCCCTCCATGCAGCAGGCGCAGTGATGGAGGCAGTGGATCGCTGCAAGGCAGGAGAGGTCGAACGCGCCTTCTGCGCGGTGCGGCCGCCGGGCCACCACGCCGAAGCGGACAGCGCCATGGGATTCTGCATCTTCAACAATGTGGCTGTGGGCGCTCGATATGCGCAGAAGATCGGCTTCCGAAAGGTCTTCATCATCGACTTCGACGCCCACCACGGCAACGGCACGCAGCATATCTTCGAAGAGGACGACAGCGTCTTCTACTTCAGCACCCATCAGTATCCCTACTATCCCGAGTCAGGCAGGGACATGGAGCAGGGGAAAGGCAAAGGCGAGGGATATACCTACAACGTTCAGATCCGTGCGGGCTCGGGAGACAAGGATTATCTTGCCGTGTACCAGGACATCCTGCCCGGCCTGGTGCGCCGCTTCGATCCCGACATCGTGCTCGTGTCAGCGGGCTACGACATACACGTCAAAGATCCTCACGCCGACATACGCGTCTCTCATGAAGGCATCCGCGCCATCGTCAAGAGCATCCTGGCGAGCACAGGGCGGCCAGTGGTGTTCGTCCTCGAGGGAGGATACGACCTTGCCTCGCTCTGCGATTCGGTCAGGATAACCATCAGGGAGCTGCTGGATGCCGACTGATGTCCCGGGATAAAAACCCTTCCCAATTGTGTGTTCTTCATATATAATCGTCACAGTCCCGCAGTCGTCGGCCCTGGCCCGCTGCTTTTTCCGATATTCTATCAACCCGTAAACCGAAAAACAGGCATGAAGAATCCACTGATCGCCAAGATCACGCGCCCGAAGCTTGCTGGCGCATATCCGCGCAAGAGGCTGTTCAAGCTTCTTGACGGATGTCGAGATACGCCCGTGACCTGGATCTCGAGCCCGGCAGGCTCCGGCAAGACCACCCTTGTTGCGAGCTATCTGGATGTACGGAAGCTGCCCTGCATCTGGTATCAGATCGATGAGGGCGACAATGATCCGGCCACATTCTTTTATTATCTCGGCCTTGCAGCGAAGCAGGCCGTACCCCGCCATAAGAAGCCCCTGCCGTTTCTCACACCCGAGTATCTCGCGAATGTAGGGATATTCAGCAGACGATTTTTTGAGAATATCTGCACACGCCTGAAAGTCCCTTTCGTCATGGTCTTCGACAACTATCAAGAGGTCGCGCAGGACGCGCCCGTTCACGAGATCTTCCGCGAGGGCCTCGCCGCGGTTCCCCCGGGAGTGCGCGTCATGGTGATCAGCAGGCAGGACCCGCCTCCGTCGTATGCCTCGTTCCAGGCGGGGAGCAAGCTGGGCCTCATCGGCCGGGAAGACCTCATGCTCAGCGTTGAGGAATCAACAGGGCTCATTCACGCCACGGGAGGGGAAAAACTTTCTCGGGATGCGGCAGGACGCATCCACGACAAAGCCCATGGCTGGGCGGCCGGAATCATCCTCCTCTCCAAGGGAGCGCAGGCTGGAAAGCATCTCTCAGGCGAGGAGATGGAGCGGAGAACTCCGTCAGAGGTCTTCGATTATTTTGCAAGCGAGCTGTTCGACCGCGCGGAACCGAAGATCCGGGACTTTCTGTTCAAGACCGCGTATCTGCCGCAGATCACCATCGAAGCGGCGAAAATGCTGACAGGACTGCATGACGCCGATCAGGTGCTGGATCGTCTCTACCGAAGAAATTATTTCACCGAGAAACGGCATCAGCCGCAGTTGGTCTACCAGTACCACCCATTATTTCGAGAGTTCCTTCTGGATCGGGCTCGATCGGCATATGGGGCAGTCGAAACAATTCGGCTGCAGAAGAAGGCGGCGGGCATTCTGGAAGCTTCCGGCCGGATCGAGGACGCCGCTGAACTCCTGCAGTCGGCCGGCGACGGAAGCGGGTTCGCCGGTCTCATCATGCAACAGGCGCCTCTTCTTGTGCAGCAGGGGCGGTTCAGGACGCTCGACCAGTGGCTGAGAGGCCTTCCCGGCGATATGCGCGATCACCACCCCTGGCTTCTGTATTGGCGGGGGATCTGCATCCTGCCGCTTGACCCCCCGGGGGCAAGAAAATTTCTGGAAAAGGCTTTTGCGTTGTTCAGCAGCGGCGTGGATACAGCCGGAGAACTGCTTGCCTGGTCCGCCATTGTGGATACCTTTGTCTATGAATGGAATGATTTCACCCCCCTCGACCGATGGATCGCGTGGTTTGACGAACGCGGGGGCCGCATGCAGACCTTTCCTTCCCCTGAAATTGAAGCACGCGTGATGCTCAGTATGGCGATAGCGGCCACGCTGCGCCAGCCTCAACACCCAAGCCTCGGCGAATGGTGGGACCGGGCACTGTTGCTCTCCAGAAGCGCTGGGGACGACGGTCTCGTTCTCCAGGCGCGGTCCTTTGCAGTGAGCTACTATTTCTGGATCGGCGACAACGCCGGCGGAATGAGGATGGTGCAGGAGATCTACGCCATGGCCCGCGCGCCGCAGGCTTCGCCGATGCACCAGCTGACCTGGAAGTGGCTGGAAGCGGCGATCATGATCTGGGAGCTTATGACGCCCGTCGAGGCGCTGCAGCGGATCGCCGATGCCCTTGCTTTTGCCGAGGAGACAGGAGTTCACGTCTGGGACCACATGCTCTGCGCGCTCGGCTACTTCGCAGCCATTGCGACCGGTGATCGGGTACGGGCCGACGAATTCATCGCCGGCATGGAGCGCACGCTCGCGCCGTCCCGCCGCCATGGGTACAGTCATTATCATTATCTGCTTGCATGGAAGGACATGCTTGCCGGCGATTCCGCGGCATCGTTGTCAAACGCGAAAGCGGGCCTGGCGTTCGCTGAAGAAACAGGGTTCGTCTTTCCGATCATTCTTTGCAGGATCGAGGCCACCCGGATACTTCTTAAAGCCGGTCGGCTGCGGGCGGCCGAGACCACCGCCACGGCGGCATATCGACTGGCGGTGAGATCAAAGAGCCGGATTTTTCAGTACATGATCCTGCTGGCAAAAGCACAGATCGAGTTCGTCGGCGGAAAGGAATCGTCGGGAGTGCGGCATCTCCTCGGCGCCCTGCGGTTGGGGCGGGAGCAGGGATATGTGACGGAATTGTGGTGGCACGACCCGGCATCATTTTCCGGCTTGTGCGCAAAGGCCCTGGAGCACGGCATCGAGGTGGAGTACGTTCGTGATTTGATCAGGAAATGCAGCCTGACGCCGCCGGATTTACCTACGCACTGGCGCGCGAAGCCCGCGGAGGACACGGAGCGGACTGCACAGGGTAAACCCTATGCCCCCTG
>MHDZ01000079.1:35388-45683 GCA_001805055.1 Nitrospirae bacterium GWC2_57_13 | reverse complement strand
TTCAACGGCAAGTCCCGCCATCTCGGCGGCGCGTTCGATGTTCCGGTCCCGGTCCGGACCGGGGCTCATCTGGATACCGGCGATCCTCATCGTCAAAAAGACGCGGGGACGCGGGGACGTGGAGACACGGCGAAGCTGACGATGCCGGTCACCGGATCATGATATCGTCACCCCGTCTCCCTGTCTCCCCCTCTCCCTGTCCTGCCTTACTTCCCATGGCATTTCTTGTACTTCTTGCCGCTGCCGCAGGGACAGAGGTCGTTTCTGCCGACCTTGGCGCCCACATGCACGGGCTCGGCGGGCTTTGCCGCCCCGGCTCCGACGAAGTTCAGCGTTGCCTGCTGGCGGCGCTGGCGCCGCTCGATCTCCCGGTCCTGCCCTTCTTCGGCGATCTTGACGCGGAAGAGGTTCTCCACGGTGGTCTCGACGATGCGCAGCTTCATCTCCTCGAACATATCGAAGCCCTCGCGCTTGTACTCCACGAGGGGGTCCTTCTGACCGTAGCCGCGCAGCCCGATGCCCTCCTTCAGGTGGTCCATGGCCAGGAGGTGGTCCTTCCACTGGTAGTCCACGGCCTGAAGCATGAAGACCTTTTCGAGGCGGCGCATGAGTTCGGCGCCGACCTCCTGCTCCTTCGCTTCGTAGCTGCCGATCACCGCTGTTCTGAGCTTTTCGGACAACTCATCGCGGGAGAGCTTCTGCGGATCGATACCGTCGAGCCGATAGGATAACTTGGCTGCCAGGGCGTCCCGCATCCCCGCCATATCCCAGTCTTCGGAATGCGCGTCCTCGGGACAGTAGAAGCCGATGATGCCGTCGAGCAGTTCCTCGGCAAGGCCGAGCACTTCGTCCTTGAGGTCCTCGCCGGCAAGGATCTGCCGCCGCTGCTCGTAGATCACCTTGCGCTGCTGGTTCATCACATCATCGTATTCGAGGATGTGCTTGCGGATATCGAAATTGTGCTCCTCGACCTTTTTCTGGGCGTTCTCGATGGACCGCGATACCATGCGGTGCTCGATGGGCACGTCCTCTTCCATGCCGAGCTTGTCCATGAGGCCCGAGATGCGGCCGGACCCGAAGATCCTGAGCAGATCGTCCCCCAGGGAGAGATAAAAACGCGAAGATCCGGGATCGCCCTGACGGCCCGACCGGCCGCGCAGCTGATTGTCGATGCGCCGGGCCTCGTGCCGCTCCGTGCCGAGGATGTGCAGGCCGCCGGCTGCGATCACTTTTTCCTTCTCCGAAGCGCACAGGACCTTGAACCGGGCCACCGTCTTTTCCCACTCCTCCTTGGAGTATTCCTTTCCCTTCAGCTCCTGGCGCGCCAGACCCTCGGGGTTGCCGCCGAGCACGATGTCGGTGCCGCGGCCGGCCATGTTCGTCGCGATCGTGACCGCGCCGTAGCGGCCGGCCTGGGCCACAATCTCCGCCTCCATCTCGTGATACTTGGCGTTCAGCACCGAGTGCCTGACGCCTTTCTTCCTGAGCAGCGCGGCCAGCGCCTCGGACTTGGCGATCGAAATGGTGCCCACAAGCACGGGCTGGCCCTTCTTGTGCAGCTCGGCGATCTCCTCGACTGCGGCGGAGAACTTGCCCTGCTCTGATTTATAGATGTAGTCCGCGTTGTCCTGGCGGATCATGGGCCGGTGCGTGGGGATCACGACCACGTCGAGGTTGTAGATCTTGCCGAACTCCGGGGCCTCGGTCTCGGCCGTGCCTGTCATGCCGGCGAGCTTGTTGTAGAGGCGGAAGTAGTTCTGGAAGGTGATCGAAGCAAGGGTCTGGTTCTCGTTCTCGATCTTGACGCCTTCCTTGGCCTCGATGGCCTGGTGCAGCCCGTCGCTCCAGCGCCGGCCCGGCATGAGCCTGCCCGTGAACTCGTCCACGATCATGACCTGGCCGTCCTTCACAACGTAGTCAACATCGCTCTGAAAAAGGGTATGGGCCTTCAGCGCCTGGTGCACGTGGTGCACCAGGTCCACGTTCTCGGGATCGTAGAGATTGCCCGCGTTCAGGAGCTTTTCGACCTTGATATTGCCCTCTTCGGTCAGGGCAGCGGTCTTGGTCTTCTCCTCGATGGTGTAGTCAACGTCCATTTTGAGGCTGGGGATGATGCGGTTGATCTTGTAGTATTTGTCCGTGGACTCCTCGGCGGGGCCGGAGATGATCAGCGGCGTCCGCGCCTCGTCGACCAGGATGGAGTCCACCTCGTCAACGATGGCGAAATTCAGCTCCCGCTGCGCGTACTCCGACAGATCGAACTTCATGTTGTCGCGCAGGTAGTCGAAGCCGAACTCGTTGTTCGTGCCGTAGGTGATGTCTGAATTGTATGCCTGCTGGCGCTGCTCGTCGTTCAGGCCGTGGACGATCACGCCGACGGAGAGCCCAAGGAAGGTGTAGACCGGCGACATCCACTGGGCGTCGCGCCGGGCCAGGTAGTCGTTCACCGTCACCACATGGACGCCCCGCCCGGTGAGGGCGTTCAGATACACGGGCAGCGTGGCCACCAGCGTCTTTCCCTCTCCCGTCTTCATCTCGGCGATCCTGCCTTCGTGCAGGATGATGCCGCCGATGAGCTGTACGTCGAAATGGCGCATCCCGAGGGTACGCTTCGACGCCTCGCGCACCACGGCAAAGGCCTCGGGCAGAAGATCGTCAAGGTTCTGGCCCTGTTCGAGCCGTCCCTTGAACTCGTCCGTCTTGGCGCGCAGGTCCGCATCGGACAGGGCCTCGATGGATGCTTCCTGCGCGTTGATGCGGTCCACGATCAGGCTGACGCGCTTGATCTCACGCTCGTTCCTGGTGCCGAATATTTTTTTAAGCAGAAATCCGATCATTGTATCTTGTCTCCAAGCGCTTCCGCGAAGCGGACAGCGATAGTTAGTCTTGATAATAACGGTGTATGATAGCACGTTCTGCCAGGATTTCAAGAAAATATTCCCGCGCTCAAACTGCAGGAACCTGAATGAAGCACTTGGACACGGATAGAATCTGATAAAACGGATAAGATGGACGGGATGCAATCTACCCGGGTGCGCCACAAAAAAAAGGCGACAGGGGAGTCATCCTCCCTGCCGCCGCAGCATCACTGTTCATGGGCTGTGAGCGTACCGGGCCCTCAGCCCGATTGCCGGTCTTAGTCGCAGCCGGCGGTCAGCCTCCGAACTTTCTCGGCCACGTTCTTGCCATCCTTCACAGCGTACCGGGCCTCGCCCTTCTCGCCTTCCTTCACCTTCTCAAGCAGTTCCGCGTCCTCGACAACTACCGTCACCTCAACGCCGTCCTTCTGCTTGATCGTCAGGCTCTTTGCGGCCGTGTCGATCTTGATAACCGTGCCCTTCACCTTGACGAGATCGCTTGCAAAGGCCGGCATGGCGAGTGAAAACGCGACGAGCAGCGCAACAACAACAACCAGTGTCTTTCTCATCTTTCCTTTCACCTCCTTCCGAAGATAGCAAAATGCTCCCCGGAAACAACGGACCCAACCACCACATAGTTGCAAAAGTTCTATACTTTATAACATTCCTCGCCAATAATGTCAATGCCAAGGTGGGGTGATATGCCCTAAAATAAAACAGTGATTTAGCGCTTGACAAAAGTATCCCTTTTACGCTACAAAGGTGTATGAAAACCAGCACTGTCACGGACCGCACCATATACGAAATGCAGGCGGAAATCTGCAAAACCCTCACCAATCCCAAAAGAATCGAAATACTGAACGCCCTCAAGGACGGGGAGCGAACAGTGACGGAACTGGTCGAGATCCTCGGTGTGGCAAAGGCCAATGTTTCGCAGCATCTGGCCGTGATGCGCCACAAGGGCATCCTCACAACGCGGCGCGTGGGAGTCAACATCTACTACCGCGTCTCGAACCAGAAGGTCATTGATGCATGCTCGCTGATGAAGGAAGTCCTCTTTGAGCAGCATGCGGCAAAAAAGAAGATCGTAACAGGGGTATAACGGCAGCAGCGTTCTGCCCCTCTTTTTTTCAGAAACAGTTTCGAATACGCTAAACAAAACAACTTAAGGATTATCATACTGCGGCCTTGGGCCGCAATTGAAAATTGAAGGCATCGTAAAGAAACTAATTTTACCACTGAGCCACGGAGGTCACGGAGGAAGTCTTTTCAATTCTTAATATTTTTTCGACCTGTCGTGCCTGTCGACATGATGGCTTTTGACTTTTTAAGATTCTGCCATTCAATACTGTTCCGGTCATTCTTGCAACGAGAACTTTGTTTGAAAGGGGGTGAAGGGAGGGGTTCAGATACATTGCAGTTAGCAGCGATTCTGAAGAAACAGTTCCTAAACTTCACACATGGAGGTACACAAAGTAATGAAGAAGATTCTTCTCGCAGTGCTTGCAATGCTTCTTCTGCCCGCGGGTTTCGCCTTCGCGGCAGACAAATCTCCGCTCGAACTCTCGGGCGATTACCGGTTCAGGTATGATCACCTGGAAGGTACTGTACCGAATTATCAAGCCTTTACCGGCGGCGTGCCAGCTCCAACGCCTGGGTTTGATGTTAAAAATAATTCGCTCTTTACAAATCGCTTTGGCTTGAATATCAAAGCCGAGGCTCTTGAGGATGTCCGTGTTAAGGCCCGGCTCTTGATGTACAAGGTTTACGGTCACCAGACGCCAAGCAGTGGACTCGGAAATTTTTTCGCTGATAGATGGAGCAGTACGAATGACGGCACGGTGGGCCATACGCCGGAAGATGGCGTTGTACGGGTAGATTATGCCTATGCAACTGTCAGCAATGTTTTTGATCAGCCCCTCTGGGTGTCCGTTGGCCGCAGGCCCTCTACAGGTGGCATTCCAGGCAATCTCCGCCTGAACCAGGAAAAGGCCGGCTCCGCAGGCATCCCGAGCATCCTCGTTGATTATGCTTTTGACGGAGCGACTGTCGGCTGGGCTCCCTATATCGAAGCCCTCCCTGGTGCCTACGTGAAGCTCTGCGCGGGCCGTGGTTATGACAGCGGGTTCAGGCCTAATGCCAGCGTTGCCGGCAAAAACACTGACTTCATCGGCTTGAACGTAGTCCCCTATGATGAAGACAAGCTTCACATAGAGTTGCAGTACCAGCTCGGAAAGAACATCTTTGACATGCCATCTGATGCCCCTCCAGTGGCAAATCTTGGCGACATTGAATGGTATGGCGGTGTCGTTACGACCAAGATGGGCAACCTGAACCTCTTTGCCGCGGCAGCTATCAGCCAGGCAGATCCTAACGGCAATGTTGGTTTCTTTGGCGCTCCGATGCTTGATGGAAACGATCACACGGGCAACGCCATGTATGTCGGCGGCCGCTTTGATATGGGCAGCACGAAGATCGGCGCGGAATTCAACCGCGGCTCTCAGTGGTGGATCGGCATGGTCCCGGCAGGGGATGACATCTGGACCAGCAAGCTCGGTGCCCGCGGCAATGTCTATGAGGTCTATGTCATTCAGGAGTTGAAACGCGCCAAGGTATCGAAGAACGGCAAAGCCTACGTCCGCCTCGGCTACCAGTATTATGACTTTGAATACACGAACAGCAACAACTGGGTTGGACCATCAATCAAAATAACGGAAGTAAATAATCCTGCGACTGGAGGACAGATGCTTGCCCCGATCGAAACAGCCAAGGACCTCTACCTCACATTTGAAGTAGAATTCTAAGCTGAACGAACATCGCAAGGCTCACTTCCCGGGAGGAGCGCAAGCTCCTCCCTTTTTTATTGCAGCAGTGAAGCATCCTATCGCGTAGGGGCGGGCATGCCCGCCCTTTGTAAGGGCATGCCTCTGCTGACCTGCTCTTTGGGCGACCATGGTCGCCCCTACAACCCCTTTGCCTGTTCCATTTTCTCAACTCTCTTCCGCAAAAATATACAATAACGTTCGTCCCGCAAGCCTTGACGGACCGCGGTTACTGTGGTATATCTTCAGACGTTGTCCAACGGGAGGGTTTTGTGGAAAAGCTGAAAGAATATGTAAAGTCCGTGGTCCTGGCGCTGATCATCGCCTTCGGCATCCGCGCCACCATTGTCCAGGCCTACGTGATACCCACGGGCTCCATGATCCCGACGATCATGGAGAACGACCGCATCATGAGCAACAAATTCATCTATTTCTTCTCTGAACCGGAGCCCGGCGACGTGGTGGTCTTCACTCCGCCCGAAGCGGCGCAGACCGACGCGACGCGGTTCGTGAAGCGGCTGATCGCTGTCGAAGGCGACTGGATCGAGATCCGGGACGGAAGGGTCTATCGGAACAGCAAGCAGCTCTCGGAACCCTATATCAACCAGTCGCCGGATTATACCATCGGCCCGGTCCGTGTTCCCGAGGGATCGGTCTTCGTGCTGGGCGACAACCGGAGGAACAGCAACGACAGCCACTCCTGGGGATTCCTTCCGAAAAAGAACATCTTCGCCAAGGCCATGTTTCGCTACTGGCCGCTGAACAGGATCGGCGTCGTACGGTGATCATATACCGTTCGATCGACCTTCTGCCTGTTCAAACGGGAACCTGGGGCTTCTCTCGCAGAGCCGCAGAGTTCGCAGAGGAAACCCTTAGATCCAGTGTTTAAATCCAGGAATCAAGGCTTTTCTTGGCGCTCTTTTCGCTTTTCCGAAAAACCCGTCCTCATTTTTTCGTGCTTTTACTAACTCTGCGATCTCTGCGCCTCTGCGAGAAATATTTTTTTCTATTTTTCTGGCGGCCTTCGCGCCTTTGCGAGATAAATTTCTCGTCTCTCATTTCCATGACTCTTCTTGAAAACATCTCCATCATCCTCGTCAGGACCAAGACGCCCGCGAACATCGGCGCTGTGGCCCGGTGCATGATGAACACGGGCCTCTCGCGTCTGGTCCTTGTGCAGCCGAAAGACCATCTGTCAGAAGATGCTCGCAAGCTCGCCGCCGGAGCCGACAGGATCCTCGAATCAGCGCAGGTCTTTCAATCTCTTGCCGAGGCAGTTGCCGGCCATAACCTGGTCGTCGGCACCTCAGGCCAGGCCGGCAAGCGCTGGAAGAACGTGCGGACCGCGCGCGATATGGCCGGGCACGTCGCGCCCCTCCTCGGCAGCAATCGCACGGCGATCGTTTTCGGCAGGGAAGTGAACGGACTTGAGCAGCAGGAGCTTGCCCTGTGCCACGAACTGATCGCGATCCCCTCCCATCATGATTTTCCGTCGCTCAACCTCTCGCACGCAGTC
Organism: Nitrospirae bacterium GWC2_57_13; assembly: GCA_001805055.1. Classification (GTDB taxonomy): domain Bacteria; phylum Nitrospirota; class UBA9217; order UBA9217; family UBA9217; genus GWC2-57-13. The sequence continues at coordinate 38,487 of MHDZ01000079.1, read as the reverse complement.
ATGATCGTTGCCTATGAGCTTTTTCTCGCCTCCGGAGCTGCGCTTGCGCGCCAGGCGCCGGAGCTTGCTCCTGCCGGTGAGCTGGAAACGCTCTACCTTCGCATGCAGACCACCCTTGCGCGCGTCGGCTTTCTGCATTCCGAAAATACGGAACACATGATGCAGTCCCTGCGTCAGTTGTTCGGGAGAGCTTCACTCGAATCCCGGGACGTACGCATTCTCCAGGGCATTCTGACCGAAGTGGAACGGAACATTCAAGGCGCAGGCAAACCATGACCTGCTCACAAATAAAATCCTGATTAGCAGATTATCTGAACATATACTCTCCGGTTGACGGCATCCTTTTTTCCTACTATATTTTCGTAAATCCAAAGCCCAGACAGGTTATAGCATTTCGCTGTGCTTATCGGCTGGTTGACCGAGCAGGCTGACCGATATCCGACCCGGATGGTCCGGATTTCTCCACAACAGACAGTTTCGTTCTCTATTAACAAGCTGACTTCGCAGGTTTTTTCATTCGGCGGTCCTGGGTATCGTCCTTGCATTTTGTATAGTGTCGCTTGAGTGGGCGGCATGTCGCCAATATCATATATAGTGAGGTACGGACAGAATGGGAAGGTTGATAGCTGTGCAGGAACCGATCAAGGCGGAACAGGGCAAAAAGAACTGCTGGGAGTTCAAAAAATGCGGCCGCGAGCCCGGAGGTGCCAAGGCAGAGGAGTTGGGAGTCTGCCCCGTCACCATTCATGCGGAACTGGACAGCGCTCACGGCGGCTCCAATGCCGGCCGGGCCTGCTGGGTCGTGGCTGGATCGCTCTGCGGCGGCACTATCCAGGGGACATTTGCTCAGAAACTGCACAACTGCTGGAACTGCGATTTCATGAAGGCTGTAAAACAGGAAGAGGAACCATCGGCCTACGGATTTTCCCATACGCGCCTGGGAATGGAGCGCACCATCGAAAAGGAAAAGGCATCGGCAAACTCTTCGTTCGACAGCGTTACGCCTGTTCAGCCTGCTCAGGTCAGAAAATGATTCACTACAAGCGGCCGTATTCCGTGCGCCGATCCTTCCTCCTCGCCAGCTCACTGTGGTAGTGCCTGCCGACAGCAGATGCGTGCTGCCGCACCCAATCAGTGAGCTTCGTCGCTCCTGTTGGCGACGCGTCAGTGTACAGCAGCCCCGCCATCAGCCCTTCGATCTCATCACGCGTTATAGTAACGTCCCGCAGCAGCCAGCCTGTGACCGTGCCCATCATATATCCGAGGGCGGGAGGAAGGGACAGGACTGGCCGCTTTTTGCCGATGATCTTGCCGACCGTTTTGGCCAGTTCCCGGTAGGTGAAGGTCTCCGGCCCGATGGCTTCGATGACACTGTTCTCTATTCCTTTTCCCTGTTCCACGGCGAGCCTTGCGAGATCATCGACATAGATGGGCTGAAGGCGATAGTTCCCATCGCCGAAGACACCAAAGACCGGGAACCGGCGCAGGAACCAGGCGATGTTGTTGATCAGGATATCCTCGAGACCGAACAGCACGGCCGGCCGCAGGATGGCGTAGGACAGGCCCGATTGCCTGATGGCCTTTTCCAATCGGGCCTTGCCCCGGAAGTACTCGAAGGGCGAATCTTCCGCTGGGTTCGATATGCTGATGTGAACGATACGCCTGACGCCCGCTTTCTTCGCCGCGTCGAAGAGCGCAAGGGAATTCTCTAGTGCCTTAGCATAGGAGAAGTCCTTGCCATAATTGAAACGCACCCAGTAGTTGCTGTACAGGACGGACGCACCGCGAAGGGATTCGATCAGCTTTGCGGGCTTGTCGAAGTTGAAAGGAAAGGCCTTGACCCCGCCTGACAGCCGATGGGAGCGATGAAGGGAGTTCGTCAGCGTCCGGACCTCATGCCCTGCATCGAGCAGCCGTTGGGCAATGTAGCTTCCGGAAAACCCGAAAGCGCCGGTGACGATATGCAGTTCGTGACTGCTCATGACCACTCGCTTTGATCAGCCATCTCAGTAGTAAACTATCTGTACGCTGGTAATGAACCGTTTTATAGCCTGCCATCCCTCATACGACCAAGGCGCCTTCCCACACTTCAGACCCCTCGAACTTCACCATCTTTCGCCTCTTCACTTTGCGGACGAGCTCTTCAAGGGCGAAGTTTATGCGCTCTTTCTTCGTCTTCAAGCGAGTGAGCTTGAGCCCCTCTTTAACGAGGCGGTCGTCGATATCTATGTTCGGCCTCGTCATAGCATGCCCCCGATCTCATACACAAAATATATCAGACGACAGGTTCACGCAACAATACCTTAATAAAAACATACTATCCACTTCAGTGAGCTTCGCACCTGCTGTGAAGCGAGAACCGTTCAATCCGCCTGCCGCCGCAGGAACGTGGGCTTGTCGATATCGTCTCCGTCGATGCCGAGGGCCTCGTTCCGGAAATCGAACTCGATCTGCCTGCGCCTCGGCTTCTCCGAGACCTTCATGTAGTCCCGCAGGCTCACAGGCCGCCTGACCCGGTCGCGGATGCCTTCTTCGTCGAAGCCCGTGGCAATGACCGTCACCATGATCTCCTCGTTCATCACCGGATTGATCACGGCGCCGAAGATGATGTTCGCGCCGGCGTCCACCTCTTCCTTGATGATGGCCGAGGCCTCGTTCAGCTCGTAAATGCCCATATCATTGCCGCCGGTGATGTTGATCAGGACTGCACGAGCGCCGCGGATGGAGCCGTCCTCGAGCAGCGGGCTCGAAATTGCCCTCTGTGCCGCTTCAACGGCCCGTCCTTCGCCCGAGGCCACGCCCGTTCCCATGACAGCCCTGCCGCGGTTGGCCATGACGGTCTTGATGTCGGCAAAGTCCACGTTCACGTAGCCCGGCACCATGACCACGTCGGATATGCCCTTCACCGCCTGGCCCAGTACGTCGTCGGCAAGCTTGAAGGAGTCGAGCAGCGTGGTCTTCTTTTCTGCCAGGTTCAGCAGCCGCTCGTTGGGGATCACGATCAGGGCGTCCACGTTCTTCTTGAGCTCTGCCAGGCCCTCTTCGGCCTTGTGCATGCGCGTGATGCCCTCGAAGCTGAAGGGCTTGGTCACCACGGCA
>MHDZ01000079.1:19888-35250 GCA_001805055.1 Nitrospirae bacterium GWC2_57_13 | reverse complement strand
AGAGCCGCTGATCTGCCGACCTCGGGATTTCCGCCGGCGCCTCTGCCGTGGGTGAGCTTTCCACCGATGGGGAGCTTGATCGGCGCCCGGGCGAGTTCGAGGGCCTGCATGTCCGTGTTGGCAACGATGAACTCGACACCCTGGATCTCCGACGCCACCATGGTGCTCACCGCGTTGCTGCCGCCGCCGCCCACGCCGATGATCTTGATCTTCGCAGGCAGCCTCTCTTCATCGAACTGGAACATCCCGCCCTCCTTCTTTTTTTCGCCCGGCCGCTCCTTGGCGATGAACTCCATGATGTCCTGGAACTGAAATTCAAGATTGTCCATGGACCCTCCCGCACGGCAGAAAACATTGGAAATTGAAGATTGCAGATTTTACATTTGAAATTTACAACTTCCCCATTTCAATTCTACGATGCTGCTAAATGTACTCTCCCAGCCATTTCCAGAACCGGTTCATCACCCCTCCGCTCATGAACTTCCGCGGCGCGTCCTGCTGGTTCTCGGCGCCGTAGAGCACAAGCCCCACGCCCGTGGCGTAGATGGGGCTGTTCACCACGTCCATCAGTCCGCCGATATGGCGCGGTGTGCCTCGCCGGATGGGCAGGCCGAGATAATGCTCGGCCGCGTCCTGCAGACCCTCCATCAGCGCCGCGCCTCCGGTCAGCACAATGCCCGAGGCGAACATGTCCTCGAACCCGGACTTTTTGAGCCGCTGCTGCACCATGCCGAAGAGCTCCTCGACCCGCGGTTCGATGATCTCGCACAGGATCTGGCGCGACAGGACCCGCGGCGGCCTGCCGCCCACGCTCGGCACATCGATGGTGTCCTCGTGCTTCACGAGGGAGGAGAGCGCGCAGCCGTATTTGATCTTGATCTTCTCCGCTTCCGACGCCGGCGTGCGCAGCCCGATGGAGATGTCGTTCGTCAGGTGGTTGCCGCCGATGGGAAGCACCTCGGTGTGCCACAGGCTGCCTTCGAGAAAGAGCGCCACATCCGATGTGCCGCCTCCGATGTCCACGACGACCACGCCCAGGTCCCGCTCCTCGCCTGTCAGCACGGCCTGGCTCGACGCCAGCGGCTGGAGCACCAGGTCGTTCACCCGCAGACCGGCGCGGGAGCAGCTCTTCACGATGTTCTGGATCGACGTGACAGCGCCGGTGATGATGTGCACTTTTGCCTCAAGCCGCACGCCGTACATGCCCAGGGGCTCCTTGATGCCGTCCTGGTCGTCGATGATGAACTCCTGGGGCAGGACATGCAGCACCTGCTGGTCCATGGGAATGTTCACGGCCCGCGCCGCGTCGATCACCCGCGCCACGTCGGAGGGATTGACCTCTTTGTTCTTGATGGCAACGACGCCGCGGGAGTTGATGCCCTTGATGTGGCTGCCGGAAATGCCTACGTAGACCGAATCGATCTCCACGCCCGCCATCAGCTCGGCCTCGCGCACCGCCTTCCGCACGGACTCCACGGTGCTGTCGATGTTGACAACCACGCCTTTTTTCAGGCCGTGGGAAGGGCTGATCCCGATCCCGATGATGTCCACCTTGCCCGAGTCCTTCACCGCGCCCACGATGGCGCAGACCTTGGTCGTGCCGAGATCGAGTCCCACCAGTATGTTATCCGGTTTTTTCACCACGGCTTCCCCCCGCTGGTACAGTAAAGCCCGAAATTACGAAGTTGAGAAGTTTTGAGGATGCGAGAGCCATTACCCCTTCCCATCTTCTCATCTTCCCGCACTACTACGCACCATCACCGCCGCCTGCCGTTCAGGCCGGAGGTCGATGTAGGCAAAATCCTGCTTGCGCTGCCGCACGTCAGCCATCACTTCGGTCAGCCGCCGCAGCTTCTCGACATAGTTCCCTGAACCGATCCGGATCTCGCGGCCCTTATAGACCAGGGTGACGGCGTCGGCCGAGTCGGCCTTGATGGTCATGCTGCCCAGGTCCCACCCGCCCCGGCTGGACAGCTCGGCCAGAACTTCCAGCGCAGCAAGAACGCCTCCGGCCCGCACGTGGTCGCCGTAGGTAACCGCGGCATTCCGGACCATGATAAGCGGCAGCGGCGCCGTTTCTGAAGCGGCGCGCGCAATGGCCACGGACTCGTTGTCCAGCAGGTGCCTCGTCTTGCCGGTGTCAAGTATGGCGACGGGAACCCGCTCCGTCACGACCATGCTGATCCGGTCGGGCATCCTGCGGTGGACGCGCACATCCTTTACCCAGGGATGAGCGCGCGCCCTCTGCGCTGCTGCGTCAAGGTCCACGGTAAAGATATTCCCGCCTGCCATGACCCCGGCGATCTTGCGGATGTCCTGCTCCGTCAACTGCCTGACCCCTTTTACATCCACGCCGCGGACCTGGAACACGCCGGACCGCACTGCCCACTGATATCCCTGCCAGCCCAGCACGATCCCTGCTGCGATGAAGACCATGCCGATGAGCCGCGCGAAAACCCTGCCCGCACCAGTCTGCCGCGGCTTTCTGGTCCTGCTGACCGTGACGCGCTTTACTGTCGTGCGCGACGATGAAACGCGGTCCTTCCTGGGAACCCTGACGTTCTTATAATCCCGCATTCACGGCCTCCGGCCGCAACGAACCGTTCCCGGCTAACAACCAATACACTCTATGCCTCTGCTCTATGCCCTCTGCTCTATGCATCAGCTTCGACGGCCTGCCGCAGGATCTCTTCTACGAGGTCAGGGAAGGATATCCCGACGCCTGCAGCTATCTCGGGCAGCAGGCTTGTTGCCGTCATGCCCGGCAGCGTGTTTACTTCCAGAATATAAGCGTCGCCGCGCTCGTCCACAATGAAATCCACCCTGCTGTACCCGCCGCATCCCAGCTCACGGTGCGCCGCAAGTCCGAGCTCCAGCGTGCGGTCGTATGCCTGCGGCGGAATACGGGCCGGGAAAAAATGGTCCGACATGCCTTTCTCGTATTTGGCCTTATAATTATAGAAGGCCTCTTTCGGCACGATCTCGATGGCCCCGAGCGCGCGGTCTGCCAGGATGCCCACCTGCACTTCCTTGCCGCGGATGTATTTCTCCACGAGGATCTCGCTGCCGTACTGAAAAGCAAGATCAAGAGCCGGCCGCAGCTCCTCGGTGCGGTGCACCAGGCTCACGCCCACGCTCGACCCCTCGGCAACAGGCTTGACCACAACAGGAAGACCGATGGATTGAACCGCCTTCTGTGCCTCTGCCTTGCCCGTCTCGGCAACGACTGCATAGGGGCCGACCAGAAGCTTGCCTGCCGCGAACATGCGCTTCGACACGACCTTGTCCATGCCCATGGCGCTGGCCAGCACACCGGAGCCCGTATAGGTAATACCCATCACCTCAAGCAGCCCCTGGATAGCACCGTCCTCGCCGTATTTCCCGTGGAGGCCGATGAAAGCGACCTCGATCTTTTCAGAGCGGATCCGCTCGGCAACATCGCGGCCCACATCGACTGCCGCGGCATTGTAACCCTTCCCCTGCAGGGCCTTCAGGATGGCGGCGCCGCTTGCAAGGGACACCTCGCGCTCCGACGACAGCCCGCCCAGAAGTACGCCGATCTTTTTGTCAGTAACTTTCATAGTCACGTTCTCAATCCTAACCCGGGCAAGCCCCGCTCAAGACGGGGCAAGCCTCAGCTATCAGCTCGTAGCTTCCAACCCCTGTCTGCTGTCTCCTGTCTCCTGACTCCTGATCGCCGCCTCATGCTTTGCGCCCTTTGCGCCTTGGCGAGACCATGCCCCGCCCTTCACTCCGCATTCCGCACTCCGCACTCTTATTTCCGCCTGTCAATCTTCTCCCACGACCTTGATCTCCGGCTCCAGCCGGATGCCATGCATATCGAGCACGGCGTCGCGGGCGATATCCATCAGCGCAATGACGTCGGCCGCTTTCGCGCCGCCCAGGTTCACGATGAAGTTGGCGTGCTTCTCCGAGATCTGCGCCTTGCCGACCTTGCGCCCCTTCAGCCCTGCAGCTTCGATCAGCATTCCTGCGGACCGGTCGTTCGGGTTCTTGAATACGGAGCCTGCGCAGGGAAATCCCCAGGGCTGGTTCTGTTTCCGCGATTCCATCAGCTTCCTGGCCCGCTCACGCACCTTTGCCTTCTCGTCGCGCCGCAGCGCGAACTGCGCCTCCACCACCACGTGGCCCTGCGGCACCAAGGAGCGGCGATACCGGAACTCCATCTCATCGCCGCCCTTCTTGATCATTTCACCCTCGGGCGAAAGCATCGTAATCGTTTTGACCACGTCCCCCGTCTCTCCGGCCGACGTGCCTGCGTTCATACAGACCGCTCCGCCCACGGAGCCCGGTATGCCTGTAGCGAACTCCAGACCGGCAAGGCCGGCCGTGAGCGTGTAGGCCAGGAGCCGCCGAAGCGGGGCGCCGGCCTCGGCGCGTACGAGCGTGTAGATGCCGCCCACGGACCGGTACTCGCCGGCGATCTCGATCTCAGCGATCCGCTCGAGACAGATCACGACGCCGCGAAATCCGCCGTCGCGCACCAGCAGGTTCGTCCCGCCGCCCAGCACCAGGCAAGGCATCCCTTTGGACCGGACCACGCTCAGGAGCTTTGCGAGGTCCTTTTGGTCAGCAGGCACGGCGAACAGCTCGGCCGGGCCGCCGATGCGATAGGACGTGTGCCTGCCCAGCAGCTCGTTCCGCCGCAGCTCTCCCCGAAAGTCAGCTATCTCCATGGCTCACCTGTTCCATCTTCTGCCCTCTCTGCGGGCGTCACTTCTGTTCCCTGCGCGTGCGCAGCCGCTCCAGCAACTGCTCCCCTATCTTCCAGACGTCGCCGGCCCCAAGCGTGATCAGCAGGTCCCCTTCACGCACTGCGCCGGCAAGATGCGCCACGGCACGGTCCCGGTCGGGAATGAAGGTAACGTCCTTGTGCCCGTGCCGCTTGATGCCGTCGTACACTGCCTGGCCGGTCACGCCCGGTATGGGCTGCTCGCCGGCCGCATAGATGTCCATGAGCACGACCGTATCGGCCTGATTGAAGGCCGTGGAGAATCCTTCCAGCAGGTGCTGCGTCCTCGTGTACCGGTGGGGCTGAAAGACCGCCACCACGCGCCGCTCAGGCCCGGCCTTGGCCGCCGCCAGTGTCGCCCGGATCTCGGTCGGATGGTGCCCGTAGTCGTCAATGACGGTGACGCCGCGCTCCTCGCCCTTGATCTGGAACCTGCGGTGAACGCCGCCGAACTCGTTGATCGCCTTGCGGATCACTTCCTCGTCCATCTCCAGCTCCCGCGCCACGGCGATGGCGGCAAGGCTGTTGCTCACGTTGTGCATGCCCGGCACGTTCAACTCGAACCAGCCCAGGTCTCGGTCCAGATGCATGACCCGGAAGCGCGAGCCCATCGCCTTGAGCGTAATGTCCCGGGCCTGGTAATCGGCCTGGGTCGACGTGCCGTAGGTCTGGTACCGCTTCTGCACGTGCGGAATGAGTGACTGGATGTGGCTTTCATCCAGGCAGAGCACGGCCACGCCGTAGAAGGGCACCTTGTTGATGAAGGTCAGAAAGGCGGCCTTGATCTCGTCGATGTCCTTGTAGTAGTCGAGGTGCTCCTCGTCGATGTTCGTCACCACGGCGATGGTCGGCGATAGGCGCAGGAAGCTTCCGTCGCTCTCGTCCGCCTCGGCCACCAGGAACTCGCCCTGGCCGAGCTTGGCGTTCGACCCGATGCTGTTCAGCTTGCCGCCGATGACCACCGTGGGGTCGATGCCTCCTGCGGCCAGCACCGTGGCCACCATGGAAGTGGTCGTGGTCTTGCCGTGGGCGCCGGCGATCGCTATGCCGTACTTGAGCCGCATCAGCTCGGCGAGCATTTCGGCCCGCGGGATCACGGGCACCTGCTGCTCCCGCGCTGCCGCCACCTCCACGTTGTCCTTCTTGACCGCCGAGGAGATGACCACCACGTGGGGACTGTTGACGTTCTCGGCGCGATGGCCGATGAAGATCTCGCCACCCAGTTTGCGCAGCCGCTCCGTGGTGTCCGACTCCTTCAGGTCCGAGCCGGAAACCCGGTACTCCAGGTTCAGCAGCACTTCGGCGATACCGCTCATGCCGATGCCGCCGATGCCGACAAAATGAATGTGTTTAATCTTTTTGAACATGTTTTTTACAGATCCTCACGATCTCGGCGGCTGCCTGCGTCTCCATGCGGGGGGCCTGCGCCCTGCCCGCCTCCGCATGCTTCCTGATGATGCGCGCAAGCGCGTCCGCCGTCAGTTCTTTCTGCAGGACCACTTCAGCCGTCCCCCGGGCTGCGAGCGTTCTCGCATTATACTCCTGATGATTGTCCGCTGCAAAGGGATAGGGGACCAGCACCGAGGGCTTCCCGCAGACCGCCAGCTCCGCCACTGTTGTGGCGCCTGAGCGGCAGATCACCAGGTCCGCTGCCGCATAGGCGCCGGCCATATCATAAATATAGGGAAGCACCACGGCCGCCACGGCCGCGTTGCCGTATCCTGCCTTGACCTCTTCGACGTCCTTCTCGCCTGTCTGATGAAGGACCTGCAGCCCCTTCACTCCCTGCAGCGAACCCGCCGCTTCTTTCATGGCACTGTTGATGGCGTGGGCTCCTCCGCTGCCGCCGAAGACCAGAACCGTGAACCTGTCATGGCTCAGCCCGAATTCCGTGAGCGCCTTCTCGCGCAGACCCTTGTCGATCCCGTCACGCACCAGCGGCCCCGTCACGACCGCCTTCGCAGCGGGAAAGAACCCCTGCTCGTTCGTACCCGGAAAGCTGAGCACCACGCTGTCGGCGATCCGCCCGATCAGCCTGTTCGCCAGCCCTGCGTAGGAGTTCGGCTCAACAACGATGAGCGGTATCCTGAGCAGCCAGGCAGCAAAGGCCACGGGCGCCGAAGCGTAGCCGCCGACGCCGATCACGACCTGGGGCCTGAACGCGCCCAGCAAGCGGGCGGACTGGAACATGCCGAGCGGGAGCAGCACCATCGTTTTCACGATCGCTCCGACGCCCATGCCTTTGAGCTTGCCGGCCGTGATGTATCGCACCGGCAGGTTCTCCTTCGGCAGCACCCGGGACTCGATGCCCTGCTCCGTGCCCACGAAGAGCACTTCGCTCCCCGCATGGCGCAGCAGCTCGCGGGCAATGGCGATGCCCGGATACAGATGTCCGCCCGTCCCTCCGCCGGCGATGAGTACTTTCATGTGCTTCTTTCACCTCACCAGATCCGCTCGCCGAACCAGCCCGAGCGAGCAAAAGAACGCCAGAAGCTAAGAAGTCAGGAAGGTAAACAAAGGCATTTCTCATCACATCTGCCTGTCGCCTCACGTCCTCTCGTCATACCCTCTTGCCTTCCTCCCCTCCTGGATTCTCGCCTTCGGCTACCCCGCATCCCGCGAGATGTTCAGCAGCACGCCCGCCGCAGCCATGGTAATCACGATGGCCGATCCGCCGTAGCTTACGAGCGGCAGCACCGTACCCTTGGTGGGCAGCAGCCCCGTCACCACGGCCATGTTGATGAAGGCCTGGAGGCAGATCAGCATGGTAATGCCGAGGGCAAGGAGGCTGCTGAACTGCTCCCCTGAGCGCAGCGCAACGCGCACGCCCCGCCACAGGACAACACAGAAGATCGCGGCCACGGCCAGCGCGCCGATCAGGCCCAACTCCTCGCCGATCACTGCGTAAATGAAATCGGAGTGCCGCTCCGGCAGGAACAGAAGCTTCTGGCGGCCTTCACCCAGCCCCCTGCCGAAGATGCCGCCGCTGCCGAAGGCCAGAAAGGACTGGATGATCTGGTGGCCCGCACCGGTGGGGTCCGCCCAGGGATCGAGAAAGGCGAATATCCTGCGGGCTCGATAGCTCGTTCCGGTTACTGCAATGTAGATAAACGGCAGCAGCGACAGCACCACGCCGGTCAGGTGCGGGATCCTTGCGCCGCCTGCGAACAGCAGGATGAACACCACGCCGCCGAGCATCATTGCTGATCCGAAATCAGGCTGGATCGCCATCACTCCCATAAACAGTCCGGCCACGACAAAGGCGGGAACCAGTCCGTTCATAAAATCCCTGATGCGCTCGCCCTTCTTGGCGATATAGTAGCTGAGATAGACCACCACGGCGAACTTGGCCAGCTCCGAGGGCTGGAAGGTGAGAGCGCCCAGGCGCAGCCACCGCCGGGCCCCGTTGATCTCCCGACCAAGGTGCGGAAAAAAGGTCAGGGCCAGCAGCGCCAGGGCGAGCACAAGCAGCCCCAGGACCGCGCGCTGGTCCGCTAGCACCCGGTGGTCCGTGTGCATTGCCACGGCCATGCCTGCAAGCCCGATCAGGACCCAGAGGATCTGGCGCTTCATGAAGTAGGCCGGATCCCCGTAGTTCGTGAGCGCCACCACGCTGCTCGAGCTGTAGACCATCACGACGCTCACGGCCAGCAGGGCCATGATGGCGATAAGCAGTGTTCTGTCATAATGGCCTTTGCGATGCACTTCATTCCGCATTCCACACTCCGCATTTCGCATTTCGCACTACAACTTCATCACCGCATCCTTGAACTGTTTTCCCCGGTCCTCGAAGTCCCTGAACATATCGAAGCTTGCGCAGGCCGGCGAAAGCAGCACGACATCGCCGGACACGGCCTTCGTTGAGGCGAGCCGCACGGCCTCCTGGAGCGTTTTTGCAACGACCGTCTCTGTTGCCGACCCCAGAGCCTCTTCCATGGCCCCGGCTGCCTTGCCGATCAGGACCAGGAGCTTCACTTTTTCTTTGAACAGCCCGTGAAGCGGGCTGAAATCGCTTCCCTTGTCGAGGCCGCCGGCGATCAGTATCACGGGCCGGGTGAACCCCTCGACCGATTTGATAACGGCGCCCACGTTCGTGCCTTTGGAATCGTTGATGAAGGTGACCCCGTCTTTCTCGCGTACGAGCTCGAGGCGGTGTTCCAGTCCAGGAAACTCGCGCAGCACTGCCGCAACAGCGCCGTTGTCCGCTCCCGCGGCGATGGACAGTGCCGCGGCAGCCATGGCATTCTCGATGTTATGCACGCCCTTGATCCTGATCTCATCGACGCTGATGAGCCGTTCGCCCTTCCAGAGAAGCGCGTCACCCTGCCGGCAGATGCCGTCGGGAATATTTTTGAGCCGTGAGAACAGGACGACCTGTGATCGCGCCAGTCCTGCCATTGCCCTGACAAGGGGATCATCTGCGTTCAGGACCAGGACATCGTCCTTCTTCTGGTTCATGAAGATGCGGGCCTTTGCCCCGGCGTATTCATCCATGCCGTGATAGCGGTCCAGATGGTCCTGCGTCACGTTCAGGACTGCGGCAACCCGGGGCCGGAAGGCATCGATATCTTCGAGCTGGAAGCTCGATATCTCCGCCACGATCCAGTCCTTTTTTCGCAGGCCCGATGGATCATCGGTCAGCGCTGTGCCGATGTTGCCGGCAACGAGCACCTGCTTTCCTGCCCGCTCAAGCATCAAGCCGACCAGGGTCGTCACCGTGGACTTTCCGTTCGTGCCCGTGATGCCCACAAAGAGCGAGTCCGACAGCAGCCAGCCGAGCTCCAGCTCGCTGATCACCTTAACGCCCCGGCGCTGCGCTTCGGCCAGGGGCGCGATCTTCGGCACGCCGGGGCTGAGCACCACCAGGTCCGCGTTCCGGAAAATACGATCCGGGTGGCCGCCTGCCGCAACCTTCACGAAGCCGCTGCCGAGTGCCTTGAGCTGCGGCCCGAGCTGGTCAAGCGGTTTCCGGTCCGTCACGGTCACCTCGGCGCCGAGCGCCGCGAGCGCTCGTGCCGCTGCAACGCCGCTCCGCGCCAGACCAACGACCGTTACTTTTTTGCCTCGAAAATCAAGCTGCACGATTCCTCCAACTACGCAAAACGAATAGGGCATGGTACAAAGGGTTTATCGTCTCTCTTCACTCTGCTCTCTGCGCTATGCGCTATGCTATTTATCACCGCAGCTTCAGCGAGCTGAGCGATATGAGCGCCAGAATGATCCCGATGATCCAGAAACGGACCACCACCTTGGTCTCGGGCCATCCGATCTGTTCGAAGTGATGGTGGATGGGCGCCATCCTGAAGACCCGCTTCCCTGTCAGCTTGAAGGACGCAACCTGGATCATGACCGAGAAAACCTCGACCACGAAGATGCCTCCCACGATGACCAGTATCAGTTCGTGCTTGGTCACCACGGCCAGCGTGCCGAGCGCGCCGCCCAGGGCCAGGGAGCCCACATCGCCCATGAACACCTCGGCAGGATGGGAATTGAACCAGAGAAATCCCAGGCTCGCTCCGAGGAGCGCCCCGCAGAACACGGCCAGCTCGCCGCTTCCGGGGATGAACATGATCTTGAGATAGTCCGAGATGATCTTGTGGCCGCTGAGATAGACCAGCACCGCGTTTGCCGTTGCCGCGATCCCCACCAGGCCCGCTGCCAGGCCGTCGAGCCCATCGGTAAGGTTCACGGCGTTCGATGAGCCCACTATCACCACAACCACGAAGGGGATGAAGAACCAGCCCAGATCGATCAGCAGGGTCTTGAAAAAAGGCACGGTCAACCGCGTCGTGGCCGGATCATCGGGATAGAGCAGCAGAAAAATGCCGATGGCCGCGGCCGCGAGGATCTGGAGCCCGAACTTGTGCTTCGCCTTGAGTCCCTTTGATCGCTTCTTCACCACCTTGCGGTAATCGTCCCAGAACCCGATGGCGCCGAAGGCCAGGACGGAAAAAAGCACGGTCCAGGTATAGGGATTCTTCAGGTCCGACCAGAGCAGCGTTGATATGACCAGAGCGGCGATGATCAGCAGTCCGCCCATGGTCGGCGTTCCCTGCTTGCCCAGGTGGGTTTGCGGGCCGTCATCGCGAACGTGCTGCCCCACGTTCAGCGCCCGGAGCCAGCGGATCATCGGGGGGCCGAACAGAAAGCTCAAGGCCAGCGCGGTGATCACTGCGCAGGCGCTCCGAAATGTTATATACTTGAAGACATTGAAACCCGACAAGGACGTGTGCAGCGGGTAGAAGAGATGATAGAGCATCAGAAGTCCTCCAGGATCTTTTCCATTTTCATGCCCCGCGATCCCTTGATCAGGATCGCATCGCCCTCCTGCGATCGTTCGCGCAGCAGCGCCGCAGCTTCGGCGTTCGTCTTCACAGAGACCACGCGCTCCGGCGACATGCCTCCTGCACGAGCGCCTTCGGCAATGTGGCTGGAAAGCGTTCCCACGCTGATCACGAGGTCCACGCCGAGCGCTGCGGCCTTGCGCCCGATTGCGCGGTGGGCCTCGACGGCCGCGTCACCAAGCTCCAGCATGTCGCCCAGCACGGCGATGGTCATCCTGCCGTGCCGGAGCGTGACCAGCGTCTCCAACGCCGCATCCATGGAACGCGGGTTGGCATTGTAGCAGTCTTCGAGCATCACCCGCCCCTTTATCGTCTTCAGCTCCGAACGCATTGCCCGTGGCACGAAGGCTTCCAGCCCGTCCTTGACGGCATCGATCATCACTTCTGCGGCAATGGCCGCCGCTGCCGCAGCCAGCGCGTTGTAGATATTGTGGCGCCCCACGAGCCGAAGCCGGACCGGAACGCTGTTGTCCCGGGCGCGGAGCGTAAAGTCGATATAGTCCTTTCCCTGGCTTATATCTGCGGCGCTCACGTCGGCCTGCTGCTCGATGCCGAAGCTGATCGCAGGGCCGGAAAATTTGGCGCGCAGTGCGCCGAAATAGGGATCATCGGCGTTCAGCACCGCCGTGCCGCCGGGCTTCATATATTCCAGCAGCTCGCCCTTTGCCTGGGCGATGCGGTCGATGGTGACCAGGAACTCCAGGTGCGCGGGTCCGATGTTCGTAATAACGCCCACGTCGGGCCTCGCCAGGCGGGCCAGGAGCTCGATCTCGCCCAGGGCGCTCATGCCCATTTCGATAACCGCGGCGCGGTGCGTCCGGTCGAGCTTCATCAGCGTGAGCGGCACGCCGATGTGATTATTCAGATTGCCCTCGTTGTTGAGCACCGGCCCGCGCTGCCGGAAGATGGAGGCCAGCATTTCCTTGGTCGTGGTCTTGCCGTTCGATCCCGTGATGCCCACTACGGGAATCGTGAACTTCTTCCGGTGCATGGCCGCCATCTCCTGCAGCGACAGCAGCGTGTCCTCCACGGGTATGATGTTATGCATCCCGCCGAGCCGCTCATAGCGCTCCTCCAGCACCGACCGCTCGACCATGGCGCCCGAGGCCCCCCGCTTCATCGCTTCGGCCACGTAATCGTGTCCGTCAAAGCGCGGCCCCTTGAGAGCAACGAACAGCTCTCCCTCCCTGATGGTCCTGGAGTCGATCGATATTCCCTTGATCTCCATTCCCTCCACCCCCCGAAGTATTCCCCTTAAATTTTCCCTGTCAACTTCCTTCATGGTGCCCGGAGCCTCCGGTATTCGTGCGCAGCGAAATGACAATGCCCCCCGGCATCATCTTCCGCGCAGTGCCTCGATCGCCTTCCGCGCCTCCTCCCGGTCGTCGAAATGAATCTTGCTCGCGCCGATGATCTGATAATCCTCATGCCCCTTGCCGGCAAGGACCACCACGTCGCCGGCCTCTGCCGTTGCCATTGCCGCTGCGATCGCCTGGCGCCGATCGGGGATCACGCAGTAGTGCTTTGCTCTCGGCAGGTTCGTGACCAGCGCGTCTGCATTCTCAACCCGCTTCGCCAATCCCCGCAGCCCCTCCTCGATCTCGCGGATGATGGCGAGAGGGTCCTCGCTGCGCGGATTGTCCGAGGTGATGATCACTGCGTCGCTTCCCTCGATAGCCGCAGCGCCCATGCGGGGCCGCTTTGCCCGGTCCCGATCGCCACCACAGCCGAAGAGGGTGATGATCCGCCGGGGCGCCACCTCCCGCACCGCTTCGAGCAGCCGGGCCAGGGCGTCCTCGGTGTGGGCATAGTCTACGAAGACGCTGAAGGACTGGCCCGCCTCCACTTTCTCCATGCGGCCCGGAATAGCGCGCATGTCCGCTATCCCCCGGGCAATAACGCCTGGTCCGAAGCCGAGGGAAACGCCCACGCCAAGGGCCGTCAAAATATTGTATACGTTATGCCTGCCCACGAGCGGCGATCCCACCACCACGGTCCCTGCCGGCGTTCGCGCGGAGAACGCGAGTCCGTCAATGCCGTGGGTGATCGGCCCGAGGGGCCGTATTTCCGCCCGGTCCGACAACCCGAAGGTGATCATCCGGGCCTTCGTAGCCGCGATGATCTCGTCGGCCCTCGCATCGTCGCTGTTCACCACTGCCGTGGCATTCGGCGCGAGCCCCGTGAAAAGCTGCAGCTTCGCCCGGAAATAAGAGTCCATGTCGCCGTGAAAATCAAGATGGTCCTGCGTCAGGTTCGTGAATGCCGCGCTCACGAAGCGGCAGCCCAGGGTCCGCTTCATGGCAAGGGCGTGCGATGACACCTCCATGACGCAATGGCCGGCGCCCTGGTCAGCCATCTCGGCCAGCAAGCGCTGCAGGTCCACCGATTCGGGCGTCGTGTTGGGTGCCGGATACACGCGGCTGCCGATGCGATAGTCGATGGTCCCGATCAGGCCGGACATTCCGCCAGAGGCCTCGATGATCGCTTTGACCAGATAGCTCGTTGTGGTCTTGCCGTTCGTGCCTGTGATGCCCACGAGCGCGAGCCGCTGCGACGGATGGCCATAGAAGGCGGCGGACAACAGCGCCAATGCCGCGCGCGAATCAGGCACCGAGAAGACAGGCGCCTCCGCCACGTCCGCTGCCACGGGCAGTTCCTCGGCAACCACTGCCGCTGCTCCCTGCTGCAGGGCCTGCGAAATAAACTGATGGCCGTCCGAGTGATAGCCTCGCACGGCCACAAAGAGGGCTCCCGGAACGACCTTCCGGGAATCGTGCACGATGCCTGCCACCTCCCTGTTCCGCCACTCAGGCGGCAGCGCCACCTTCAGGCCCAGCACTTTCAGCGCATCGCCGACCGTCACTTCGCCACCATGAGGGTCCTGCCCCCCACATCGTCAGGCGGCACCTGCAGGTAGGCGAGGCTCTGTTCCGCCACGGCCTTGAACACCGGCGCCGCCACGGTGCCGCCGAGCACCGCGCCCTTCGGGCTGTCGACCATCACGACAATCACGAGCTTCGGCTCCTCTGCAGGAGCGAACCCGATGAAGGAGCTGACGTACTCATCAAGGGAATAGGCTCCCGTCCCGGGGTCGATCTTCTGGGCCGTGCCTGTCTTGCCCGCCGCCGTGAACCCCGAAGGCCTTGCGCGACCGCCCGTGCCGCTCTCCACTACGGCGCGTAAAATGGTCCGCGTGGCTTCGGCAGTGCGCTCGGATATGACGCGCCGGACCGTCTCGGGGCCGAAGCGCCTGCCGTCATGGCCCTGCGGGTCCACGATCTCCGATACCACGTAGGGCTTCATCAGAAGGCCTCCGTTCGCAATGGCGCCGTAGGCCGCGGCCATCTGGATCGGCGTCACGCCTATCTCCTGGCCGATGGCGATGGATCCGATGGACGAAGGCTGCCAGAGCCGATGATGCTTCACGAGTCCGCCGATCTCGCCTGAAAGGTCGATGCCCGTTTTCCGGCCGAAGCCGAAGGCGGCGATGTACTCGTACAGCCGCTCCTTGCCCAGGCGCATGGCGACCTTGATCGTCCCGACGTTGCTCGAATCGGCGATCACATCGGAAAAGGTGAGGATCCCGTGCGTCTTTGCATCGCGGATCGTTCTCCCGGCCACGGCGATCTTCCCGGCTGAGCAGTCAAAGCGTTCGTTGGGCGTCACGATCTTTTCTTCCAGCGCCGCGGCGGCCAGGATCGCCTTGAAGGTTGAGCCGGGCTCGGCGACGTCGGTGATGGCCCGGTTCCGCCATTCCGCCGGCTTGTAGCGCTGGCGCGCGTTGGGATTGAATGCCGGCTTCACGCCGCCTGTCGAGCGGACCGCAAGGGCAAGCACCGCGCCTGTTTTCGGGTCCATGACGATGCAGACGGCGCTCTTGGCCCGCGTCTCGACCAGCATAACGTCCAGTTCCTTTTCGGCGATGTGCTGGATGACCTCGTCGACGGTCAGGACCACGTCCTTGCCGGGCTGCGGCAGCTTGTACTGCAGAGCCGTGCCGCCGGCAAAGGCCGTGCGGCCCACAGCGTCCTTCTCGGCCAGCACCCAGCCGCTCTGACCGCGCAGGGCCCCGTCGAATGCCAGCTCAACACCTTCAAGCCCCTCGTTGTCAATGCCCGTAAAGCCCAGGAGCGATCCGCCCAGTGCCTTCTTGGGGTAGAAACGCTTGGACTCGACCAGCAGACCCACGGTCTTCGAATCAAGGCTCTTCACCTTTTCGGCGCGGGCAGGGTCGATCTTCCTGCTGAGCCAGACGAAACGCGCGT
>MHDZ01000079.1:0-19879 GCA_001805055.1 Nitrospirae bacterium GWC2_57_13 | reverse complement strand
GCTGCTGCTCCAGTGCCCGCGGATCCTTCTGCAGGATACGGCCGAGCTGCCGCGCCAGGGCCTTGGGGTTCCCGGTAGCGGCAGGTACGCCATATACCGAATCCACATCCACGCTCACGGCCAGCTCACGGCCCATGCGGTCGAAGATCGTGCCGCGCTTCGGATTGAGCTTCACCACCCGCTGCTGCTGCCGCTCGGCCCGGGCCGAGAGCTCGGAGCCCCGGAACACCTGGAGCTGCACCAGCCGCCCCGCAACAAGCGCAAACGCCAGCGCCAGCAGAAAGAACGTTGCAAGTATTCTTCGCCTACCGTCCATCTTCGATCCCCTGCGCGCTCCCTCCCGGGAGGCGCCTGGCCCCTACTCTTTCCTTTTCACCACCACGACGTTCTCTTTTGCCGGCCGGACCATGCCGAGCCGTTTGATAGCGATCTGCTCGATGCGGGCCTGCGACGAAAGGCTCGAAGCCTCGATTCGGAGCCCCCGGTTGGTGCGCTCCAGGTCCCGCTTTTCCTGTCCAAGGCTCTCGATCCGGTAGCCGAGCTGGACGAATTTCGCCTTCCAGCCGACATAAAAAAGGAGCAGAAGCACGATCAGGGCGAGCGCCATCACTCGCCGCAGACTGCCCCGCTTGCTCTGCTCGAAGAAAAAGGACCCTATGGATGCAACGCCAATGCTCATGGTCAGACCTTCCGGGCGGCCCGGAGCCTGGCGCTCCTGGCCGCGGGATTCCGCTCCAACTCCTTGTCGGCGGGAACAACAGACCGCTTCGTCAACACCGTGATGCCCGGCTTTCTCCCGCAGCCACAAAGAGGCAGCCGTGGCGGACAGATGCACCCTTTCGCAGCAGCGACAAAGGTTTGCTTCACGATCCGGTCCTCCAGGGAGTGGAAGGTAATGACGGCGATCCTTCCGCCCGGCTTCAGGAGCCGCAGCAGGTCGTCGATGCCGTCGCGCAGTGCGCCGAGCTCGTCATTCACCGCAATACGCAGCGCCTGGAACGTCTTCGTCGCGGGATGGATGCGCCGGGGGGGATAGGGAGGGAACACGCTGGAAATGATCTCGGCAAGCTGAATGGTCGTCGTGATGGGCCCCCTGGCCTTCGCTTTTTCCACGGCCTTGGCAATGGCGCCTGCGCGCGGCTCCTCGCCGTACTCGCGCAGCAGCTTCGCAAGCTCCTGGCGGGAGAGCGTATGTATCAGGTCCGCGGCGGTTTGCGGCCTGCTTCTGTCCATTCTCATGTCGAGCGGTCCCTCCAGCCTGAAGCTGAAGCCCCGCTCCGGGGTCCGGAGATGGAACGACGATACGCCGAGGTCAAGCAGCGCGCCGTCTACCGCGTCATATCCCAGATCCGAAAGCACGCCGGCCGCGTCCCGGAAGTTGCTTTGCCGCAGCATGACCCGCGCACCATAGGGAGCAAGCCGCGCCTTGCAGCGGTCAACGGCCTCGGCGTCCTGGTCAAGACCGACCAGCACTCCGTCGGGAGCCGAACGCTTCAGGATCTCCTCTGCATGACCTCCGGCGCCGAGCGTCCCGTCCAGATACACGCCGCCGGAGCATGGCGCGAGCAGGTCCACGGCCTCGCGCAGCAGGACCGGCAGATGCTCCACCTGCCCATCCTTGTCAGCGGATGCCGGATTCACCTTCCGCGTTCTGCATTCCCGCACACCCACTCTCTCACCTTCTCATTTTTCCGCATTCGTCATCACAACCCCAGCGGGAGATTGGTGATCGTCTTTGAAACCCCGAAGCTCTTTGCCGCCTGCGCCACCGTATCGAAAACCAAAAATTTCTCAAGCACCCCTGTGGTGCGGAAGATGTCCTTGAGGTACTCCGACATCATGGCAAGGCGGATGTCGCCGCCGAAGGACTGGAGCCGCTTCTGTTCGCTCACAAGCACCGGCAGGATCGTGAAGTGGATATGGTCCACGGCCTCAAAGTTCATGATCAGGCCGTACATTTCCCCCTTGATGAGCTGGCCGATAACGCGGCCGATCTCGGCCATCATCGCCGCATCGATCTCTCCATCGAAATTCATCTGATAAACTTTCAGTTTCTGCTCCATCATCTATAGCCCCAAAGATGAAAGCGTCTCGCCTATCTTGTCAAGATTCTGCGAATTCCTGGCATCCCATACCGCGCTGTCCCAGATCTCGATCTTGTTGATGATCCCCACCAGCAGCACTGTCTTGTTGATCGCCGCGCGCTCCCGCAGCGTTGGCGGGATCAGGATCCGTCCCTGCTTGTCCAGTTCACATTCGCTGGCGGACGAGAAAAAGAAGCGCATGAATTCCTTCACTTCCTTCTGCATCATCGGCAGGGTCCGGATTTTCTCTTCCAGCTTCTCCCATTCTTCGAGAGGATACACGGCGAGACAACGGTCAAAATCGAGGGCAAGCACGAGCCTGCCGTCATACCGGTCCGCGATAATATCGCGGAACTTCGCCGGCACGCTTACTCTGCCCTTGGAATCCATGGTATGCTCGAAGCTGCCTCTGAACATGCCTCTCCCTACAGATATCCACTTATTCCCACTTTATACCACTTGCTGGGCAAAGTATATCGTCGAGCCCTGGTGATGTCAAGAAAAAAGATTAAGATTTTGAGAAGTTACAGGGTGGGGCGGGTGCGAGGCCTTGCGCAGGCGCGGTTTTTTTGCGTGACAAGCCTGCCTGGACACAGTAGTATGAAAACCGCCAGCCGGACAAGACATCCAAAGGCTGTTTTCGCAGGCAAGACGGCGAACGAGGACCAGGAAATGCTGGATTTTTTTATTGCCGCAGACGAGGAACATATCCGGAGAGAAAAGGCAAAGGCCCGGGAGCTGCGCGCCTCGCAGTGGTGGAAGCGCAAGCGCTCAACAGGCATCTGCCATTACTGCACCGGGAAGTTCAGGCCTGACGAACTGACCATGGACCACCTGATCCCTATCGTCCGCGGAGGGAAGTCGGTGCACGGCAACCTCGTGCCCGCCTGCAAAGACTGCAACAACAAAAAGAAATACCTCCTTCCCATGGAGTGGGAGGAATATCTGCGATCGATCAAGGACCCGAATGAATAGCCAGAGCATGACGCCTCAGTTCCGCACGGTTCGATCCTGCCTGAACGGGCTACCTGCTATTCTGACCATACCCCTTCCGCCATTTCAGCCCCTTGCCATTTCCCGTTTTTTATAGTACCTTCGAGCCATCAGGAACAAACGTGAACCACGCTTCTCATCCAGGCATCGATCGCCATGACGAGCAGAAACGAACATCCGCAGCCAAGAGACCTCGTGCTTTCAGGACAGCGGCTCCATGTCCGGTTCGGTGGAGCCGGCCCAGCGCTCCTGCTGCTCCACTCTGCCTGGGGCGATGCGGAAATGAGCTGGTCAGCCGTCTGGAACGACCTGGGCCGCTCCTTCACAATCATCGCGCCGGACATGCCGGGCTTCGGCGCGTCAGCAGCACTGACGAAGCCGTCCCTGGCATCCAATGCAAACATCCTGAAGGAACTACTGGACGAACAAAAGGTCGATCGCGCTATCGTCATCGGCAACTCTTTTGGAGCGGCTGTGGCCATCGAATTCGCCGCTGCTTTTCCGGAGCGCACCCAACGTCTTGTGCTCGTGAACGGCGGATACCTGCCTGCCCTTCCCGGATTCCTCAGAAAGCTCATGACGTCGCGACTGCTTGAGCAGTGGTTCCGTACGTTCATGCGTACTGCGGCGTATTCCGACAAGGCTCTTGCCAAGGCCTTTCCTGCTCCAGCAAAGCTTCCCCCGGGCTTCTTGGACCACATAGGCCGAAACGCGGAAATTCACTCCCGGAACGTTTTCAATACCTTCATCAATCAGACAAAACCGCAGATCAGGCCATCAGTCCCCGCGACCATCATCTGGGGCACCGGGGACCGGCTGACCGGCATGAAGCAGGCAGAGGCCCTCTGGAAGTGGCTCGGCAACGCGGAGTTCATGACGATGGTCGGCGCCGGCCATATGCCGCAGGTGGAGCGGCCGGATGTGTTCGTGGAAGCGATAAGAAATGTTGGTTAATGGCGATTTTTTTGCCTGTACTGGCGCAGTGATAGGACGATGGAGGATGAATAATGAGCTTCTTTGATCTCCTGCAGGAGCTGCGCAAGGGAGAACCGGATATATCGAAGGCCGCGAAGGCCATAAAGATCTTGGGGTGGATATGCCTCGTCGGCGCCGTCTGGAACTACGTCCTGTTCTATATCGGTCCCTTTGATCAGGATCCCTTTAATCTGCCTCCGGACTTTCCCTACATTGCCCTGGTTAGCCTTTCACTTCTGGGCGGGCTTTTCCTGCTCTCTGGCCGAGGCATTAACGCCAGTGAGCCCTGGGGCAAAAAGCTGGCGCAGCTTGGCGTACTTCTGATGATAGGCCTCATTATCGGCTTCTCGTCATTTATGCTGTCCATGAAACAAATCTCCGGTTTTCGCGAGGAAATCCCCCTTTTCTTCGGCGTATTTATGATCATCTTCATCGCGCAGTTCGGACTCCCCGCCTATTTCGGTATTCGTTACCTGGGTCGCCTCCCGGTGAATGAGAATAACTATGCCGGGCCTGCGTATCGCCCTGTGGCGGCACGACAGGCCGAAGGATCAGGCCGCCGCCGCAATAACACCACTACGGAAAAACAGTACAAGGAAGCATTGTTTCCATTCGGTGTTCTTGGCACCTTCGCAGTGTTGCTGGCTGTCCCCTTGGCAGGCATTATGATCGTCACGAAATATTCCGACCCGGAAATAATCCCCTTTCTTTTCTTCCCACTTTTCCTGCTGGTGTTCGTCGGCCCCGCCCTGTATAACCGGTCTGAATCGTCCTTCGAAAAGGAAAGGGCGCCCGTTGCAACCTACACCGGAGGAGGCTCCATGTTCCTCTTCAATGGGTCATGGCCCTTCTTCAGGCTCCTGGTCTACGCCGACGGCGTCGAGCTCCGCGTCATGTTCCACCGGTTTTTCATTCCCTATGACAAGATGGACGACCTCCCGGAAAAGATTGGATTCTTCAGCAGCGGCGTTCAGTTCAAATCGAACCTGCCCGGCGTGCCGTCGTCTATCCGCTTTTACGGATTCGGGTCTAAAAAGGTTCTTGAAATGGTAAAAGGACAGAGAACCAAATACATGGCAGCTAACAATGTGCTGGACAAGAAGAGGGTCTCGGCATGACACTTCGCTATTATCACGTTCGAATCAAAAACAAACCCTTCATATTCTTGTTTAGTCTGTTGCTTCCTGTGCTGTTGCTTGGCGGCAGCACGGGCTGCGACAGGTCCGACCAGGGCGCCGCTGTACCTTCATCAATGTATCAGGACGAACTTTTCCAAGCCAACGCCAGGATCCAGGAGCTTTCTGCAGAAAATGAGCGCATTAGAATAGAGAATGAACTACTGAAAGAAAGTATGGGTCAGGGGAGCTCCCGCGATAAAGAGTCGGCTGACAGGATACGCAAGCTTATCGAGGGCTATGGTCCCGGCATATGGGATCAGGGAGAAAATAATACCTACCCCCGTATTTATCAAAAGCGTGAAGGCCAAGGGTGTTCAGGAAATGACAGCGGAGCTGAATGCGTACTTGACGAAAACCGGCCTGCCTGGCATCAGATACAAAAAAAGAGACGGCACAACTGCGATCATTGGTGTGGATAATGAAGACCGCCTGGCTGAACAAATGGGTTCCAGCGGCGCCATATCGTACATCACGACGGTGACCTATACCCTGACATCATTACTCGAAAGAAGGGTTGGAGAGGTCAAAGGGAACATCGCGGGCATCGCGCGGACTGGCTCCCTCAAGACCCTGGACCGGCTGAGGGACCTGACGGACTATCAGGAGAAGATGAAGTTCAGGTTCGAACGCCACATTGACTGGCTCCAGGGCCAGATCGGCAGCTTTCAGGCGGACTTGGTGGAGCTGGAGCGAGAAAGATGATTTTCCTTGATCGTCAGTCCACATCATGCCAAGCATAGCTAGTACTAGCCAGACTGCGGAAGGGCAGCAAGCCGATTGTCTTTGTGTTTACTGGCAAGAACTTCTCCACGAAAAGGACACTTGTGCGGCTTTGAAGAATAACCGCGATCAATACGGCCAGCCACCATGTATCTTTTTATCTTTTACGGCACCTACATTCTCATAGCCATCGCTGTCAGCGTCAGCGTCTGCCGCTGGATGAAAAAACGCGGCACGGGCAAGGCGCTGGTTGCGGGCGGACTCAGCGTCGTCGTGCTCGCTCTTTTCTTCCCCATCCCCATCCACGGCGGATTCACCTTCCTGGTGGAAGTCATGCTGTCCGAGCTGCGTGCTGAGCGAACTCGGATGGAACAGGCGGTGAAGAATGAACGCAAAGAAGATTTCAAGGCGCGCCTCGCTGCCAGGTTTAATGGCCCCCTCGTCTTTTCAGTCCGAAAGCAGATAACAGAACAATGGTCCTCTATCACTGCAGCAGACGGCACGCAGGGCTGGCATCATGCGGGGTCTGGGCTTGTCTGGACGGACATGCTCGCGCTCGAAGGCACCAGGACGCCGCCTGAGCTTGACCGGGCAAAGGCGTTCTGCGCTGCTTTGGCGCCGATAAGCTCCTGGGCGCTGCCGACGGAAGCGGAGCTGTCGCTGTTCTGGAAGGCTGGAGGATATGGCTTCTCCCCTCTGGGCAATTATGGAACGATCAGCATGCTCGAGGACATCGATCTCCTGATCGAAATGCCGGTTGTGCGGATAAGCAGGAGCGGGGCCTATGCGGTCCGATGCGTGGCCCTCGGTCCGGCAGCGCCGGCCACGGGATATGCACAGAAGGACATCCCGCTGAGAGAATGGAACGAGTATCAGGTTCGGAAGATTTTGCCGGGATTTCCTGATAGATGAGCCGACGAATTCTCATTTCATCTTGACTTTCTTTATACGTGCTGCAATAATAGAGTCATTGTGAGTCACATGTGAAGCGCTCGGAGGCAGCCTTATGAAGCAGATCACAATACGAAGCATTCCGGATAAGGTGAAAAAAACGGTGCAAAAAGAGGCTGAACGCAAGGGTGTGAGCCTGAACAAAGCGATCATCTCGCTCCTCGAACGGGCAGTGGGGACAAATGCGCCGGAAAAGAAGAAGCGTGTGCTCTATCACGACCTGGATCATCTCGCCGGCCTCTGGTCGCGGGAAGAAGCCGCGTCATTCGACAAGACCCTGAAGACCCAGCGGAAGGTGGACACGGGGCTATGGAAAAAATCCGGGTAATGCTCGACACGTCGGCCTATTCCGCATACCTGAGGGGAAGCGAAGAGGTCAAACAGGCGATCCGCGAGGCTGACGAGATATACCTGAATCCGGTAGTGCTCGGAGAGCTCTACGCTGGGTTTGCCCACGGCAGCCGGGAAAAGAAGAACCGGGAGAGACTCAGGGACTTCCTCTCGTCGCCGCGCGTACAGGTCGCCGTCATCGACGAAGAATCCGCGGAGCGCTACACCGCGATCATAGCCTATCTCTGGTCCAAGGGAACACCCATACCGACAAACGACCTCTGGATCGCGGCCACGGCAATGCAGTATGGCCTCAAACTGATCACCACTGACAGCCACTATAGAAATGTGCCTCAGATCATTGTTGAGTGCTGTCCTGTCTGAACGTTTTTGTGCTTCGCTGCGCCTACCGGTTCCTTTATAGCTCCCCTTCGGCAATCACGCCTGGACGGAACAATCTCATGTTACCTTACTTCTCAAAGAGCTTCATGTATTGCCCGTACCCTTCCTTCTCCAGGTCCTCCTTCGGAATGAACCGGAGCGACGCCGAGTTCATGCAGTACCGCAGCCCTGTCGGCTTGGGTCCGTCGTTGAACACGTGGCCCAAATGAGCGTCACCGTACTTGCTGCGCACCTCGGTCCGCGTCGCGAACCAGGATTTGTCCTCTTTGGTAACAATATGGTCCGGTTCAAGGGGCCGCGTGAAGCTCGGCCAGCCCGTCCTGGAGTCGTACTTGTCCCCGGAGCTGAACAGAGGCTCGCCCGAGACGATGTCCACGTAGATGCCTTCTTTCTTGTTGTCCCAGTACTCGTTCTGGTAGGCAGGCTCGGTGCCGTCCTTCTGCGTTACCGTGTACTGCAGGGGCGTGAGCCGCTTCTTCAGCTCCCCGTCCGCGGGTTTTTGATAGGTCCGTTCAGTTGCGGATGTCATGGAAACCTCCTTCGCCCAGACCCGCTCCAGGTATTTGTCCCTGCCCGAATTGTATCGGTAGTATTTGTAGCGGATCGGGTTCTTCTTATAGTAATCCTGATGGTCCTCCTCTGCGCGGTAGAAGGGACCCGCAGGCCTGATCGGCGTCACGATGGACTTGTCATATCGTCCTGATCGCTCCAACCGATTCTTCGACGCCTCGGCCAGCCGCTTCTGCTCCGAGCTGTGGTAGAAGATGCCGGTCACGTACGACGAGCCGCGGTCCACGAACTGGCCGCCATCATCGGTGGGATCCACCTGTTTCCAGAATACTTCGAGCAGCTTCTCGTAGCTCACTTTAGTTGGGTCAAAAATTACTTCCACTGCCTCCACGTGGCCTGTCGTGCCTGATGACACTTCCTTATACGTCGGGTTGTTCTTGTGGCCTCCTGTGTAGCCAGAGATGACCTCTTTCACTCCGTCCAGTTTCTCGAAGGGCGGCTCCATGCACCAGAAGCAGCCTCCCGCGAAGGTGGCCTTTTCCAACTGCGCTCCCGCAGCCGCGCCTGCTTGCGCCATGGCCACCGTTGCTATGAACATCGTTCCGATAAATAGCTTCCCGAACATTGCACTCACCTCGCCTTTCTGATGCTCTATTATAAACCTTTTCTCGTTGCCACAAAAAACTACCGGACTGCATAGATTAGTATTACCGTGATCTCCTACCACGGCAGTTCGTCATCGCCGTAATAAAACTTCCCTGTCGGTCCGTCAGGGCCGAGGGTCGCGAGCCGCACCGCGGTCTTTGCCCCTTCCTCGGGCATGATCGGCGCCTGCGGGCCGCCCATATCGGTCCTGACCCAACCGGGGTGGGCGGAGTTAACCTTGATCGTCGTGTCCTTGAGCGCCGCCGCCAGATGGACAGTGAAGGCGTTCACCGCCGTCTTCGACGCATCATAGGCAAAGGGCTTGAAGGCCGCCATCTCGCTGTCCTTGCTCTGGAGCGCCAGGGAGCCGAGGATGCTCGAAATATTCACTATGTTGCCGCTGCCGCTTTTTTTGATGAGAGGCAGGAGCGCCTGCGTCACTTCCACAAGGCCGAAGAAGTTCGCATCAAAGACCTTTCTGAGCTCCCTGGGCTTGATCTCCCCGGCGCTGTTCGATACGAGCGGTTCTTCCTTGCTTACCATGCCCGCGTTGTTCACCAGGATGTCGAGCTTGCCGAATCGCTTTTTGATCTCCGCCGCAGCCTTCCTGATCTGCTCGGATTTTGTCACGTCAATCTGAATGAATTCCACGGCCAGCCCTTCCTGCTGCAATAGCTTTACCGCCGCCTTTCCTTTCGCCGCGTTCCGCGAGCCCATCAGAACGGTGATGCCCTGCTGTGCCAGATGGCGGCTGGCGGCGAGCCCCAGCCCCTTGTTCGCTCCGGTGACGAGTGCAACCTTGTTCGATGTCATGGTCTGTTCCTCCTGAATGGACTATTTTAGGACATTGAACTGCGCTGATGAGATCAAATCTGCCTTTGCTGAAAATACGGATCGGGGCATGATCACCGTGACTGCCCGGAACCGTGAATATCCGCAGTTTACCCCGTTAGAAGATTCTCATTTCGAACGGGGTAAATCCGCATTCACTGTCCTTTCCACAAGTATACACCAGGAAAGCTCTTGTTAACGATCAGAAGTCCCTGCTCAAAACATACGCAGAGGCCTTGCTCCATCGCTGCCTGACCAGAAGAGCAGGGGAAAGAGTTTCGCGTGCTCTGCGCAGCGATATCTCCCGCGCCGGCATTGTCCGATTGCGTCCCTGCTCAAAAAAAATACGCTTTTTTAAAATTTCGCTTGCTATTTGGCAGGAGACTGTATATACTTTCCTTCGAAATCATCAAATAAATCAGATTGCGTTCAGACGAAGCTATACACTCTCTATCTTATTTCAAGGAGGACAGTTATATGGCAAAAGCCATGACGAAGTCGCAGATTGCGGATCATGTCGCGAAGAAAGCGGACCTCAAAAAGAAGGAAGCCGTACAGATCCTCGAGGACCTGGCAGCTCTCGCGTACAAGGAAGCAAAGAACTCCTTCACCCTTCCCGGCATCGGCAAGCTGGTGCTTGTGAACCGGAAGGCCCGCATGGGCAGGAACCCGCAGACCGGCGAGGCCATCAAGATCCCGGCAAAGAAGGTCGTGAAGTTCCGCGTGGCCAAGGCTGCGAAGGAAGCGATCCTCGGCAAGAAGTAATTATTGTACGATTCCCCTAGTGAACTCACGAAAGGCATCCCGCATCAGCGGGATGCCTTTTCTGTCTGAATGCCATGTACTACATCCTCTTCATACTCTATCCGCTTGCGCTCTATCGCAGCAGGCTCATCATTGCGGCGCTGGTGCTGCACGCCGGCCTCATCATCTCCTCGGCAATTACCTACGGCCGCATTCCGCTCATCGGGCTCCATGACACGCTCGGCTTTCTCACCTTCTTCATCTGTGTCATTTTTTTGATCACGTCCTGGAGCCGCGGCAGGGACCTCTTCTCATATCTTTCTTTGGCGCTCATGCTCTTGCTGCTCGCGGGCTCCGCTGCTTCGCCTGTCATGGACGGCCCGCTGCCGCCGGTGCTCAAGACGATCTGGTTCGAACTGCATGTGATCCTGTCCTTCATCGCCTATGCACTCTTTGCTGTTGCCGCGGTGCTGGGCATCCTGCATCTGGTCCAACAGGAAGAAGCGTCCGAACCGATCCAGTATCGCCTCATCCTGCTCGGCTACGTCCTCTTCTCGGTAGCCATTATCTTCGGCGGCATCTGGGCCCATCTCGCCTGGGGCGCCTACTGGCTCTGGACGCCGAAGGAACTCTGGACAACGATCGTGTGGCTCTGGTACAGCCTTTATCTGCATGCGCGGCTCGTGCGCGGATGGACCGGAAAGCCGGTTGCGTGGATGGGCATCATCGGGTTCGTTATTGTTCTGTTCACCTATGTAGGCGTGGGGCTGCTGATGAAAAGCTCGCATGAATTCTAGAGACAGCAGAGAGCAGAGCGCATGGCGCATAGCGTTCCGGCAAAATCCTATGCTCTATGCGCTATGCGATAATACTATGAAAAACTTTTTTCTCTCCCTCAAGACAACGGTCTGGACCCTGCTGGCGCTGATCGGCTTCTTCTTCATCGGCTCTTATATGATGCCCGTTCACCGGGACGTGTTCGGCCCTATGAGCGATCTGCTGCTCTTCCAGTGGATCGAACGGTTCGCCGCTGCGAACCCCTGGCAGGCCTGGTGGTTCTTCGCAAGCTTCGCGGCCCTCGTGCTGCTGACGATCAACACCATTGTCTGCAGCATCCAGGCGGTGATCGGCCGGTGGACGAGACGCGACTTTCTGCTGCGCATCGCACCCCAGGTGATCCATATCGGCTTTCTTTTCATCCTGCTGGCGCACCTGCTCGGAGCAGGCTGGGGATACCGGCTGTCGGGATTCATGCCCCAGGGAACGCTTGCCCAAGGGCTGCCAGAGGGACGGGCGCTGCATCTTGTCGAGGTCCGTATCGTGACAGACGAAAAGGGTTTTCCCACGGACTGGTCTGCCTCGGTCGTGCTGTACGAAAACGGTGTCAAAGTGACGTCCGGTGTTCTGGGCCCGAACAGGCCTCTGTTCTACAACGGCATGGGAGTCTATCTCAAGAACATCGACTTCAGCCGCGGTCCCGCAGCCATCCTGATGGTGAACCGCGATCCCGGCGCGATCTTGGCACTTGTCGGCGGGCTTCTCTTCATGCTCGGCTCGGCCATGCTGCTTGTGCTAAAGTGGAAAAAGACCTGAAGTATCCACGGCACATGAATCCATCTGAGATCGATGCAGATGATATGACGATCTACACTAACGTGTATTGTCCTGGAAACGGCAGTTAGCCGCAGATGGGCGCAGATTTTCGCAGATTAAACCAGGCATTCGGACCGAAAGGGCCATCACCCCAAAGGTGATTCTTTTTTAACAGCAAAAAAATTTGTCTGTTTTTATCCGATCTTATCAGATTTTATCCGCGTCCAAAAGCTTTTTTCAGGATTGTTAGTGCAGACAGCAAGGGCTTCATGTCGATCAGTGTCGAAAATTCTTCTCTGTGTCTCCGTGCCTCCGTGGTAGAATCCTGTATGTCAAAGCGTGTTCTCATAGCCATGAGCGGCGGCGTGGACAGTTCCCTTGCCGCTGCGCTGCTGCTCGATCAGGGCTTCACGGTCGAAGGTGTGACCATGAAGCTCTCTGCCGGGGTGTGCTGCGACATCGCCTCGGCCCAGGCCGTCTGCAAGCACCTGGGCATCAGCCACCGCATGCTCGACCTGCAGGACAAGTTCTCGACTGAGATCATACAGGACTTCATCTCCGAATATTCCTCTGGCCGCACACCCAATCCCTGCATCAGGTGTAATGACCTTGTGAAGTTCCAGGCGCTCCTGGATTACGCCCGGAACGAGGGATTTGATGCCCTTGCCACAGGCCACTATGCGCGCATCGAGCAGGCAGAGGGAGCTTCGCGTCTCCTTCTCAAAAAAGGACTTGATGAAGGAAAAGACCAGAGCTATTTTCTCTACCGCCTGACCCAGGACCAGGCGCAGCGCGTTCTCTTCCCTCTCGGCGCTCATCGCAAGACCGATGTGCGAAGCCTCGCCCGGCAACGGGGCCTGTCTGCAGCAGAGCGGCCTGAGAGCCAGGAGATCTGCTTCATTCCGAACGACGACTACCGCGCTTTCCTGAAAGAACATTCCCCGGCGATGCTGAGGCCCGGCGAGATGGTGATGACAGACGGTAAGGTCGTAGGCAGGCATGACGGCATCTCCTTCTTCACCGTGGGACAGCGCCGCAAGCTCGGCGTGGCTGCAGGTGAGCGCCTGTACGTGGTACGCGTGGAGCCTGCATCGAACCGCGTCGTGCTCGGGACGCGGCAGGACCTGATGACTGGCGAAGCGATCGTGTCGGACGTGAACCTCATGGCTACCGACGAGCTCTCGGCGCCCCGGAAGGTGAAGGTCAAGGTCCGCTACCGATCGCCGTTCCTGCCCGCAACGATCGAGCCAGCCGGCGCCGGCCGCATCAGGATCGCCTTCGATGAACCGGTCGCGGGCGTCTGCCCCGGCCAGGCAGCGGTCTTTTATGATGGAGATATTGTTCTGGGCGGCGGGGTCATTGAGGCGCCTTGAAAAAGGGACTGTCCCCTTTGGTTCCAGGGGGACTGTCCCTGTCACAGCCAACGGCCTCTCGCGCAAAGGTCGCAAAGGAAATCTACAAGTCTTGGTTTAAACCTAACCCGTACAAACCTGAAACAAAGGGCGTCTCTCGCGGAGCACGCAGAGGTCGCAGAGGAAAGTTTTAAATCCGGATTTTGAAACCAACTGATCTGGACTTCAAAGCTTTGGACACGAAAGGTTGCAAGGCATGGCGCAGCCGTGGCAGACCATTGACAGTGTTTATACGCCTGACGGCGTTCTCGAACTCCGCAAACGCGGAAAGCGGGACTTCCTTATCACCATTGGCGGCAGGGTGCTGATGAACAGCAGCGCCAGCCGCTCCGAGATAGCGCTCGGCGAGCTGGCCTGCCAGGCCGTATCAGCGCTGCCGCACCCGAGGGTCCTGATCGGCGGTCTGGGCATGGGCATCACGCTCCGGGCCGCACTCGATGCCCTGCCGGCCCATGCCCGCGTTATTGTCGCGGAGATCAATCCGGTAATCGCCGACTGGTGCCGGGGCCCCCTCGCGGAGCTCACCAACAATGCTATGAATGACCCCCGGGTAGCGATCGAGCTCGCTGACGTTTCAGCCCTGATCGCGCAAACCGCTGAGACCAGTGCTGGACAGTTCGATGCCATCATCATCGACCTCTTCGAAGGGCCTCATGCAGCCACGCACGCGAAGAACGATCCCTTTTACGGGAGCCAGGCTCTCGCGAAAACGCATACTGCTCTTTCAGGAGGCGGGATCTTTGCGGTATGGGGCGAGAACTCTGATGCCAAGTTCGAGAAGCGGCTCGATGCAGCGGGATTCAGCTATGAGCGGCTGCGGCCGGGAAAAGGTGGGTTGCGCCACGTGGTCTATCTGGCGAGGAGTCGGAAGGGATAAGAAGACAGTTGTAACCACGGATGAACACGGTTTAATAAAACATAACCTTATAAGAATAGGGAGCCTTACCTGCCGGGTGGTTCTAGGATTTTTTTTGAAATTATAAAAATCCGTTTTTATCCGTGTCAATCCGCGGCCAAATGCTTTTATTGAAATACGGACACCTTCATAACTCTCTTTCACCGCAGATTGTTTTGATCTTTCCGCAGTTGTCCGCGTTCATCCGCATCCAAATGCTTTTTTGCGGATTTATATTTCTACCCTGCTGCCGCGCTCAGCGGCTCGTGCGGGGTTTGTGCGAACGCGCACCTGAGACGTGCTGCGCTGCATGGCTTCGGTGGTCAGTACCGTGGCCGGCAGGGGACGTCCGCTTATCCGGATGCGCTGCTCTGGGTTTCGGATGCGCTGCGTGGCCCGTTGGATGACCTGCTGCTTTCGGCTTTGCATGCGACGCGGCATGACCTCCCGCGGCCTTCGGCTTTTCCTGCACGCGCCTGCGCTGCGGCGGACGGGGCGGCCGGGCGAACTCACTGTCCCGCGCCGGCGCGGACTTGGCATAATCAAAGCCCTGCATCTTGCGCCGCTCGATCTTTCCTCCCAACACGCGTTCGATGCTGCGCACCAGGTCCTCGTCCTCGCGGGTGACGAAGGTGAAGGCGTCGCCGGTCTTTGCGGCCCGGCCCGTGCGGCCAATGCGGTGCGTGTAGGCATCGGCCGTGTCGGGAATGTCGTAGTTGATGACGTGGGAGATGCTCGACACGTCGATGCCGCGGGCGGCGATGTCCGTTGCCACCAGGATCTGGTAAGAACCGTTGCGGAATCCGTCAAGGGCGGCCTGCCGCTTGTTCTGCGATAAGTTGCCCTGGAGCGAGGCTGCCTTGTATCCGGCTGTTTCGAGCTGCTGCCCGATGCGCTTTGCGCGGTGCTTGGTGCGCGTGAAGATCAGGATCGATTCCGTGTCCGTATGCTTCAGCAACTCCATCAGGAGCCCGGTCTTGAGATGCTGGTCCACGGGATAGAGAGCGTGGGACACGGTGTTCGCCGGGGCTGTATGGCCCACCTGCACGGTGACAGGGGAGCGCTGCACTTCGTGAACAAGCTTCCGGATGTCGTCGGGCATGGTCGCCGAGAACAGCAGGGTCTGACGCTTTGCCGGCACGTGCTTGATGATCCTCCGGATATCGGGCAGAAACCCCATGTCGAACATGCGGTCCGCCTCGTCCAGGACGAGCACCTCGACGTTCGCGAGGCGGATCGTGCCCTGGTTGATATGGTCCAGCAGCCGGCCGGGGCAGGCCACCACGATCTCCCTGCCTTCGCGCAGCTTCTGGATCTGGGGATGTATTCCCACGCCGCCGTAGATCGTCATGCTCCTGAGCTTTGTCGCGCGGCCCAGGTCTTCGATGCTGGTGTGGATCTGCTCGGCCAGCTCGCGCGTAGGCGCGATGATCAACGCGCGCACCTTGCCTCTCTCCCCGGTCAGCAGCCGCTGCAGGATGGGCAGCACAAAAGCCGCGGTCTTGCCGGTCCCGGTCTGGGCAAGGCCCATCACGTCATGGGACTGAAGGACCGGCGGAATCGCCTGAATTTGGATGGGGGTTGGCGTCTGGTAGCCGAGCGCCTCGACGCCGGCCATGATCTGCGGATGGAGCTTGAATGCGGTAAAACCCATTGAATTTTTCTTTCTCCTCTGAAGCGGTGTCCTGCGAAGGACGCACCGCCTGGAACGGGACTATGGGGAATTATGATGCGAAAAACTGCGTGAACCACAAAGGACGGAGCATCCGCGAAGGAACAGCAAGATGCTGTCAGAGGACAGTATCTTCTTCACCGGCTTCGTGGTGCCTTATGATACGCGTTGCACCGGCAGTGCAACGCGGTGGAGCCCCCTGGAGCTGCGCCATAGCGCGCTGCACTACATCGACATCGCGCCCCGCCTTCGGCGGGAAACTGCGGGGTCAATTGCCCGATGCCATCAGCCGTTCCTTGTCCTTGAACAGCATGTCGCACTTGTTCATGCGCAGGTTCAGCACGACACCCTTGCCGAAGTGGTCATGCAGCACCACGTCGCCGACCCGGTACTTGGCCGCCATACTGTAGGTCCGCTCTTTCCCCTTGGCCTCGGCAATGCCCGCCTCCCAGCGCGCCTCGACGGACATCTTGGCGCTGCCTTCCTTCTTCACCCGCGGCGTCCGGGCCTTGGTGACCGGTACTGTATCACGATGCTTATGAGCGCTGCCACAGGTCTTGCACTTGACCTTGGCGATCTCTTCTCCGGCCACTGCCACGACGGCATGGTCCAGCATCAGCTTGCATTTCGTGCAATAGGATACAATATTTTCACCGGCCGCATGTTTTTCCATAACTGTAGGCCCTCCTGGTCTCTGGTTTGGCATCTGAATCGATATTGCCCTGCGAATTTGCTTACTACGTCCGGGGATCCGGAGCCGGTCTGCATTTCGCTGCTGCTCTCAGGTTGAACGGGGTATTATACACCTTAAGGGGTAGAAAAGCTTCATCTTTTTTAGGCCCCCTCCTAGCCGCCCTTTGAGAGACGCGGACCTTTTCCCCGTCACCCAGGGCTTCCAGGGCCTGCAAGTCCCGTTATTTCCAGGAATTTCTTGACTTTTTGAGCCCTGGTTGTTAAGGTACGGGGCTTTACCTGCCGGGCAGGGGCCAGGCAGCGGCATCAGAGCGATCGGGGACCGTACTTCGTGCCGTCCTGAAACGGCAAGCAAAACAATGCCTTATTCCGACGAAATAGAAAAGCGGCGCACCTTCGCCATCATCAGCCATCCTGACGCGGGCAAGACCACGCTGACCGAGAAGCTGCTGCTCTTCGGCGGCGCGATCCAGGTGGCCGGCGCGGTGAAGTCGAACAAGACGGCCCGGGCCACGGCCTCGGACTTCATGGAGATCGAGCGCCAGCGCGGCATCTCGGTGGCCACGTCGGTCATGGGTTTCGAGTACAACGGGTACAAGATCAACCTGCTCGACACGCCGGGCCACAAGGACTTTTCCGAGGACACCTACCGAACGCTCACGGCCGTGGACAGCGTGGTGCTCGTGGTGGACTGCGTCAAGGGCGTTGAGGAGCAGACCGAGAAGCTCATGAACGTCTGCCGCATGCGCAAGACACCGGTGATCGTCTTCGTGAACAAGCTGGACCGCGAAGGCAAGGACCCTTTCGACCTGCTCGACGAGCTGGAAGCAAAACTGTCGATCAAGGTCCGCCCTCTTTCCTGGCCCATCGGCATGGGCACGGCCTTCAAGGGCGTCTATAACCTGTACAATAAAAGCCTCTATCTGTTCCGGTCCGGCGGCCTGACCCGCACCGATGATGTGATGGAAATTCGCGATCTGGGCGATGCTGCGCTGGACCGGCAGATCGGCGATTATGCGAACAAGCTGCGCGAAGACGCCGAGCTTGTCGAGGGCGCCTATGACGACTTCGACCGGCAGACCTACCTGGCCGGCGACCTGGCGCCGGTCTTCTTCGGCAGCGCCGTGAACAACTTCGGTGTGAAGGAGCTGCTCGACACCCTCACCACCATCGCCCCGCCGCCCGCGAACCGCGCCACGAACGTGCGCGTCGTCGAGTCGGGGGAAAAGAACTTTACCGGCTTTGTCTTCAAGATCCACGCGAACCTGGACCCCCGCCACCGCGACCGCATTGCCTTTGTACGCATCTGCTCGGGCAGGTTCGAACGGAGCAAATTCTTCCACCACGTGCGGCTCAACAAGGACATCCGCTTCACCAGCCCCGTGAGCTTCATGGCCATGCGCAAAAGCATCATCGATGAGGCCTATCCCGGCGACGTAATCGGCCTCTACGATACGGGCGTCTTCAAGATCGGCGACACGCTGACAGAAGGCGAAAAGTTCATGTTCCAGGGCATCCCCAGCTTTTCGCCCGAGGTCTTCAAGCTCCTGGTGAACCTGGACCCTGCCAAGTCGAAGCAGCTCAACAAGGGCATCGCGCAGCTGACCGACGAGGGCGTGGCCCAGCTTTTCACGCAGCAGCAGGGAAGCCGCAAGATCGTCGGCACCGTGGGGGTGCTCCAATTCGATGTGCTGCAATACCGCCTCGAACACGAATACGGCGCGCGCTGCCGCTTCGAACCCCTGGGGATCCATAAGGCCTGCTGGATCACGTCGGAGAGCAAGGCGGATATGGATAAGTTCGTCCGCTTCAAGTCGGACCGCATCGCCGAGGACAAGGACGGAAACCTCGTGTTTCTGGCCGAGTCGGAGTGGGCGCTCAGGAACATGATCGAGGCGACCCCCGAGATCACCTTCCACTTCACCTCGGAGTTCAAGCGGGAGATGCAGAACAGCGGCCCCGCATAGGATCAGCGACTGCGCGCTCAATAACGCAGACGGGCGCTGATAACCAGGATTCGCTCCGCTTCTTCCCCCCTTCACCTTTTGCTCACGCAGTGCAAAAATCTATAACGTGCTCCTTTCCTGCCAGGGGCGAAATTATGCTACTTTATGCTCTTTATTGTGCGCTGCGGGCTGCCAGTGCTTTTTTTTGATCCATTTGGCGGTTTTTTGCACCTTTCACACATCTTCGCATCTTGACAACAACGCCCCGCTATGCTTGAATTGAGACTCGTCACAATTTTTTCTATTGGTCAACCTATACTTTTGGGAGGGTGTTATGAAGAAAGGCTTCGCTCTAGCCGTTGCTCTCTGCCTGTCAGTAGTGCTCTTTTCCGAACCTGGTGAAGCCAAAGAAAAGCTCGTTATGGGCGTTCACCCGTACAAGCCGGCCATTGAACTGTACAAGAAATTCAAACCGATCGCCGAGTACCTGGAAAAAGAGCTCGGCGTGACCGTTGACCTCAGCATCGGCCTGTCCTACGCTGACACGGTATCCAAGATCGGAAAGGGCGATTTTCACCTGGCCTTCCTTGGTCCAACGCTGTATGTCGAGGCCCAGGATACCTACGGCGTCTTACCGCTTGCCCAGGTGGTGAACAACGGATCGCCTACATTCAACGGCGTTATCGTTGTGAAAAAGGGAAGCATGATAACATCGCTCAACCAGGTGAAGGGGAAAAAATTTGCCTTCGGATCACGGGACTCAACGCTCAACCACGTCGTCCCCCTGTGGATGCTTATGGATGCAGGGGTGAAACTGTCAAACCTGAAGGAATATATGTTTCTGAAAACCCATGACAACGTCGCCTTGAGCATACTTCGGGGCACTTTCGATGCCGCGGGGCTGCAGCCCGATGTGGCGGAGCAGTATAAGAGTCAGGGCATCGAGATAATCGCCACATCGCCCCCGCTTCCCGAGCACGTTTTTGTCGCAACGAAGACCATTGACGCGGCAACGGTGCAGAAGCTCCAGAAGGCACTCCTTTCTCCCAAGGCCGTCCCCCTGTATAAGGAGATCAAGGACACCATCTCGGGCACCGTAAAATTCTCGGACCAGGATTTCAATGTCCTCAGGAAGATCATGAAAGAGGTAAACCCCTACCTCAACAAGTAGACCCGGCCAGATGCTCCTGAGAGACGTGGCACACTAAATCGAGTAGGCGGGGGCCTCACGGCCCCAGCCTCTCACACCACCGTACGTGCCGTTCGGCATACGGCGGTTCATGCAAGGTTTAGAAGACGTTGATG
>MHDZ01000078.1 GCA_001805055.1 Nitrospirae bacterium GWC2_57_13 | reverse complement strand
CAACTTCTCGAACCGCCCGGTGCGGACCCGCATGCCGGGTGGTGTGGCAGGGGCGCGGCCTTTAGGGCCGCCCCCTATGCCGATTCTGCTGGTCCCCTTGGCTGGACCAAATAAGTGCTTGACACCTCTCCGAGCGATGTGTTAAATTTAGCACTCTACTGGCCAGAGTGCTAAGCGGGGGAAAGGGGTCCTCATTCAATTACGAGAGCAAACGAGGAAGTATGTTCCTACCCCGCAGCTGTCCCGTTTAATCGGCACTGCCGGGTGTCGCGTGTTATGAAGGGGACCTCGGGCTGCTGCCGGAGGGGCTTCTCCTGGGAAGTGTACAATGGCACTGGGTGAAAGAAACGAAAAGATACTCCAGGCAGTGGTCGACAGCTATATACTGTCAGGCAATCCGGTCGCGTCGAACGTGCTGTGCCAACGGTACGATTTCGGTCTCAGTTCCGCTACGCTCAGGAACATCATGGCAGAACTTGAGGAGATGGGGTTTCTGACCCATCCGCATACGTCTGCCGGCAGGGTTCCCACGGACAAGGGCTACCGTTACTATATTGACACCCTGGTCTGCGTCGAAGACGAAACGGATGATATTGAGGACCGGTTCAGCGCCGCGCCCAGGCTTGGCGGAGGCGATCTGCATGCCCTGATGGAGGAGACGAGCCAGTTCCTGGCAGCCCTTTCCCGGAATGCCGGCGTAGTGGTGGCTCCGGCGGAGCCGGAGGGATCCTACCGGCACATCGAATTCGTCAGGCTGCGCGGCAGGCAGGTATTGATCATCTTCGTTACCGCGAGCGGGCTGGTTCAGAACAAACTGATCGATCTCGATGAAAGTATAGACCAGCAGGCGCTCAACACCTTCAGTCGTTTTCTTGACGAGGAACTGGAATCGCGCTCACTATTCGAGATCCGGAAGCGCCTCCAGGAGAAGCTGGGTGAGGAAAAACAGGTCTTCACGCGGCTCATGGATGAGACCTATCAGGCAAGCCACGACGTGCACGGCCGGGATGCTGAAAAGGTATTTGTCGGCGGCGCGGCACAGGTGCTCGACCATCCCGAGTTCGCCAATGTGGAAAAAATGAAGGCGCTGCTCCGGGCCTTTGAGGATAAGTACAAGCTGCTTAAGCTGCTCGACATGAGCATCGCTGCAGAGGGCATCAAGGTCTTCATCGGGAGCGAAAACCCCTATTTTGAGATGCAGGGCTGCAGCCTGGTGGTCGGCAAGTACCGGGTGGCCGGCAATGTGGTCGGAACGCTGGGCGTGATCGGCCCCACGCGAATGCAGTACCGGCAGGCGATCCAGGTGGTGGATTATACGTCCCGCCTGCTGTCCCGAATTCTCGACGAGCGGCTGCACCGGGGCATCGAGGGAAAATGACCATGAACGAAGAATTTCAGGATCACGAGGACGAGGCCGTGGAATGGGCGCCGCCATCTTCGGGGCAGGAAACGGTCTCTGTCGAGGAGCTCGAAAAGCTGACGCAGGCGTTGGAGCAAAAGCAGCAAGAGGCTGCCGAGGCGCAGGACAGGTATCTGCGCACCTATGC
Organism: Nitrospirae bacterium GWC2_57_13; assembly: GCA_001805055.1. GTDB lineage: Bacteria > Nitrospirota > UBA9217 > UBA9217 > UBA9217 > GWC2-57-13. The sequence continues at coordinate 48,900 of MHDZ01000078.1, read as the reverse complement.
CGATTTCGAGAATTACCGCAAGCGCATGCAGCGCGATACGGCCGATTTTCGCAAGTACGCCAACGAGCAGCTGGCTTCCGAACTGCTGAGCGTGGTGGACCATCTGGGTCTGGCTCTCAAGCACGCCGACGACTCGCCGCAGAACGCTCAGGGGCTGCGGGAAGGCGTGGAGCTCGTGCATCGACAGTTTCGCGATGTACTGGAGAAGGCCGGTGTCAAGCTCTTTGCGTCGCACGGGCAGCCTTTCGATCCGGCGCAGCATAATGCGGTCATGCAGGTCGAAACAACTGACTTGCCCGAAAACACCGTGGCGCAGGTAATGCAGGAAGGATATCTGTACCACGACAAGGTGCTCCGGCACGCGAAGGTGGCGGTGGCAAAGCGGCCGGCAGCCTCAGCGGACGGAGCTGAAAACAACGAGTAGCAGGCGTAACCACGTTATTATCGCATCACATTTCAGAGCGAATCATCATCATGCGTAGTATGCTAAGGAGGCAGCCATGGCAAAAGTAATCGGAATCGATCTGGGAACAACCAACTCCTGCGTGGCGATCATGGAAGGCGGCGAGCCGGTCGTGATCCCGAATTCGGAAGGCAGCCGCACGACGCCGTCGGTGGTGGCCATTACGGAGAGCGGGGAACGGCTGGTGGGCCAGATCGCAAAGCGACAGTCCATAACGAACCCCGACCACACCGTCTTCTCGATCAAGCGGCTGATTGGCCGCAAGTTCGATGCACCGGAGGTGCAGGAGGCGATGAAGCACCTTCCCTATAAGATCGTGAAGGCGGCGAACGGTGACGCCCACGTGGAGGTGCGCGGGAAGGTCTACAGCCCGGCGGAGATATCGGCGATAATCCTGCAGAAGATGAGGCAGACCGCCGAGGACTATCTTGGCGAAAAAGTGACCGATGCGGTCATAACCGTGCCGGCCTATTTCAACGACAGCCAGCGGCAGGCCACGAAGGACGCAGGAACGATCTCGGGCCTGAACGTGCTCCGGATAATCAATGAGCCGACAGCAGCGTCGCTCGCCTATGGCCTGGACAAGAAGAAGGACGAGACCATAGCCGTCTACGACCTGGGCGGCGGCACTTTCGATATTTCCATCCTGGAGCTGGGCGAAGGCGTGTTCGAGGTGAAGTCCACGAACGGTGACACCTTTCTGGGCGGCGACGATTTCGACGAAAAGGTCATCACCTGGCTTGCCGACGAATTCAAGAAGGACCAGGGGATCGACCTGCGCAAGGATAAGATGGCCCTGCAGCGCCTGAAGGAGGCGGCCGAGAAGGCAAAGGTGGAGCTGTCCACGGTCATGGAGACGGAGATCAACCTGCCCTTCATCACCGCCGACGCGAGCGGGCCGAAGCACCTTCTTTATAAGCTCTCGCGGGCCAAGTTCGAGCAGCTCGTGGACGAGCTGGTGAGGCGGAGCATCGAACCCTGCCGCAAGGCCCTGGCCGATGCGGGCAGCAGCGTCGACAAGATCAACGAGGCCATTCTCGTAGGCGGCATGACGCGCATGCCCAAGGTGGTCCAGGCGGTGAAGGAATTTTTCCGCAAGGACCCGCACCGCGGTGTGAATCCCGACGAGGTCGTTGCCATCGGCGCGGGCATCCAGGGCGCGGTGCTGACCGGAGCGGTGAAGGATGTGCTGCTCCTCGACGTGACCCCGTTGTCACTGGGCATCGAGACCCTCGGCAGCGTGATGACGCGGCTGATCGAACGGAATACCACCATTCCGACGAAGAAGAGCCAGGTTTTTTCCACGGCCTCGGACAACCAGCCCGCAGTGTCCATCCATGTGCTTCAGGGCGAACGCGAGATGGCCGGAGACAACAAGACCCTGGGCCGCTTCGAGCTCGTAGGCATTCCGCCGGCGCCGCGCGGCGTACCGCAGGTCGAGGTGACCTTCGACATCGATGCGAACGGCATCGTCCATGTGGGGGCCAAGGACCTCGGCACGGGCAAGGAGCAGTCCATCAGGATCACAGCCACGAGCGGCCTGGGCAAGGATGAGATCGACCGGGCCGTGAAGGAAGCGGAGGCCCATTCCGCAGAAGATAAGAAAAAGCGCGAGGCTGCCGAGGCAAGGAACGAGCTGGACACGCTGGTCTATTCCGTGGAGAAGTCCCTGGCCGATTACGGATCGAAGCTGGCCGAGGCGGAGCGCGGCGATATCCAAAAGGCCCTTGAGCAGGCGAAGAGCGTGAAGGACGGTACAGACGTGGAGGCGATGAAGAAGGCCACGGCCGACCTGTCGAAGGCCTCCCATAAGCTGGCCGAAGAGGTCTACTCCAAGATGGGCAAGGAGCAGGGCGGCGGCGGACCGGGCGCGGGGTCTGGTGCGGGCGGCGCCGCAGGCAGCGACGGAGGGAAACCCGAGGAGAAGGTGGTCGACGCCGAGTTCGAGGAAGTGGACAAGGACAAGAAGTAGCCACGAGGATCACTATCAGAGAGGATAGCGGACAGAGCGTTCGCTATCCTCTTTTTTATCGAAGGAGATCATCCGCCCCGGGGCGTGAGTTATTATTATGGCGAAAGATTATTACGGACTGCTCGGCGTACACCGCAACGCAACGGACGCTGAACTGAAGCGGGCATACCGGCGGCTGGCCCACGAGCACCATCCGGACAAGAACCAGGGCAACAAGGCCGCGGAAGAGAAGTTCAAGGAGATCAGCGAGGCCTACGAGGTACTGTCCGATCCTCAGAAGCGGGCCTATTACGACCAGTACGGCACAGCGCCGGGCGCTCAGGGTCAGGCCGGGTTCGGCGGTTTCGGAATGGGCGACGTCTTCGGAGACATCTTCGAGCAGTTTTTCGGCGGCGGCGCCGGCAGGTCGCGTGCCACAGCAGGCGATGATCTCCGATATAACCTTTCGATCAGTTTCGAGGACGCAGCATTCGGCACGACGAAGAAGATTCGCGTGCCCCGCTGGGAACGCTGCTCTGAATGCGACGGTCTTGGCGCGCGCTCGCGCGACGGGATCTTGGCCTGCGCAGCCTGCCATGGCACGGGCCAGGTGCGCATCCAGCAGGGCTTCTTCAGTATTTCACGTACCTGCAGCAAGTGCGGCGGTGAAGGCCGGGTGATCACCGATCCCTGCCCGGCCTGCACGGGCAGAAAACGGGTGGAGCGGGAACGGACGCTGTCGGTCAAGATCCCCGGCGGCGTGGAAACGGGGACCGCGATCCGTCTTTCCGGCGAGGGAGAACTGGGAACGCAGGGCGGCCCCCCCGGCGACCTGTATGTGGTCTTGAACGTAGAAGCCCATCCGATCTTTGAGCGTGAAGGACAGGATATCCTCTGCGATGTGCCGATCACTTTCGTCCAGGCGGCCCTCGGCACGGAGATCGAGGTCCCGACGCTCTCAGGCCCTGCGAAGCTCAAGGTTCCGGCGGGGACGCAGCCGGGCCATGTGTTCCGCCTGCGCGGAAAGGGCTTCCCCCATCTGCGCGGCTCAGGCCACGGCGACCAGCTCTGCCGGGTTGCCGTCGAAGTGCCTGCGAAGCTCTCTTCAAAGCAGAAAGAACTGCTCAAGGAATTCGATTGCCTGAGCACGGACGGCTGCTCACCCCTTACCACGGGGTTCTGGGACAAGGTGAGGGAAGTATTCACTGAGCAGACTAAAAAATGATCGTCCGACGGTAATGCCGTACCGCAAGTCCCGCTCTGAGCGGGATCGGTGCTGACGCCATGATCGAATCCATCCTATCTCAGTTCGAGATCTCCGGAGCATTTGTCAAGGCCGAGAAGTGGGGCACAGGCCTGATCAATGACACCTGGCTGTGCGAATATTTCGAGGGCGAGACAGCGCGTCGGTACATCCTGCAGCGCCTCAATCCCGGCGTCTTTGCCCTGCCGGTGCAGGTGATGGAGAACATCCGCACCGTGACGGACCATATGGTGCGCCGGCTGGCTGCGGCAGGCGTCGTCGATCCCCAGCAGCAGGTCCTGTCGCTCATCCCCGCAGTGACCGGGCACCCTTATGTTCTCGACGCATCAGGAGGGGCCTGGCGTGCCACCCACTTCATCGAGTCCTGTTCCGTCTACGACATCGTCTCGTCTCCGGACCTGGCCCGCGAGATCGGCCGCGGCCTTGGACGGTTCCAGGCCCTGGTCTCGGACCTGCAGCCGCGCCTGCTCCACGACACACTCCCCAGCTTCCACAACACACCATACTATCTCCGGGAATTCGATGAGGCGCTCAAAAAAGACATCAGGAGCCGCGCCGCCGAGGTCCGGCCGGAGGTAGAGTTCGTGAACCGGCGGCGGCGGACGGCGTCGCTGCTTATGGACCGCCTGGACAGCGGCAGGATACCGCTTCGTGTCGTGCATAATGATCCCAAGGCGAACAATGTATTGATCAGCGACCTGACGGGCAAGGCGGTCTGCATGATCGATCTGGATACGGTCAAGCCCGGGATCGTTCATTTTGATTTCGGAGATTGCGTGCGCTCAGCCTGCAACCCCGCAGGCGAGGACGCAAAACATTTCGGTGATATCCGCATCGATCCTGACCTCTTTGCGGCCCTTGCCGAAGGATATCTCGGAGAGGCGGCTATTTTTCTGACGCCCGACGAGACCGAGCTTCTGGCTCTCTCCCCGAAGGTGATCACCTATGAGCTGGGCCTCCGGTTCCTGGCCGACTATCTTCGCGGTGATACCTACTTCAAGACCACTTCTCCTGCCCAGAACCTTCACCGCGCGCGGGTGCAGCTCCTGCTGCTCGAAGACATGGAGCGTGCCGCGCCGCAGATGGCTGCGATCATAAAAAAGAACATGACCTGAGGCGCAGGTGCCGAGGACGTATGTTATACTGTATCAAGACGTCGCACCATTCCCTCCCGAGCATCACCACAGATCAGCGAGCTTCTCTCGGTCTTTTAACGCGCCACTGCATCGACGGGTGACTGTCAGCACTGCGTAAAGCAGGGGCCACAGGACAGGATGATAGCCCAGAACATGAGGCACGTTAATCGGTGCGAAAGAGTTTACCCGCAGGGTTATTAGTGAGGTTACAGAAATTCGTCGCTGAAAGGGGGTGAGAAATTATGAAGATGAACATGGGAACTGTTGACAGGGCGGTACGCACCGGCGCGGCCGTGGTGATCGGCATTTTGCTGCTCACCGGCACGCTCAGCGGTACAGTGGCGATCGTGCTCGGGATATTTGCGATCGTATTTCTTTTGACGAGTGCGGTTGGTTTTTGTCCGGCCTACTATCCTTTCGGTTTTTCGACCAGGAAGAAAGAAACAGGCGGGAAATAGTGTTGCTCCGCAGGGCCGTCGGCAGCGTCCGCCGGCCCTGCCTGTTATGGGCTTCCCCGGCAATAGAGCGCCTTGCGATTTCCTTCCTTGAAGCAGCCAAAAATCAGATAAAGAGAGGCACCGTGAAAAAGATCGTCATCGTCGCCGTCATCATTGCACTGGTCATTGCCTTCAAGGCCTTCGGGCTCGACCAATACCTTACCCTTGCTTTCATCAAGGAATCGCAGGCCCGGTTTGCGGCGCTCTATGCGCAGCGCCCGGTGACGGTCATCGGCAGCTATCTATTTTTGTATATCCTCGTCACGGCCCTGTCATTGCCCGGCGCCGCGATCATGACCCTTACCGGCGGCGCTCTCTTCGGCCTCCTGACCGGCACGGTGGTCATTTCCTTTGCGAGCACCATCGGCGCCACCCTGGCATGTTTCGTATCCCGCTTTGTCCTGCGGGACTGGGTCCAGGCCCGGTTTGGAGAGAAGATCCGGCGCATCAATGAGGGGGTCGAGCGCGAGGGCCCCTTCTATCTGTTCACGCTCAGGCTGGTGCCGGTCTTTCCCTTCTGGCTGATCAACCTCGTCATGGGGGTGACCAGGATGCCGCTGCGCACCTTTTACTGGGTCTCCCAGGCGGGCATGCTGCCCGGAACGGTCGTCTTCGTGAATGCCGGCAAGGAGCTGGCGCGCATCGAGTCGCTCGCGGGGATCCTGTCGCTGCGGCTGATCCTTTCCTTCGCTCTCCTGGGCCTCTTTCCGCTGGCCCTGAAGAAGATCGTTGATCACTACCGGAAACGGAAAGGGGCCCATACCGGCACAACATAAACACGATCTTCCGGAAGACATGCGGGTGAGCGGAACAGACCCCGTCATTTCACGCGATCCAGCCCGGCCGTCATCCCGTGGAGTTCCTTCCAGCGCCGGTACCGCCGGGTTGCACCGGGATTGTCCTCTCCCACGACATCTTCGCCCAGGGCCGTCATCTTCCTGATATCCGCCATTGTCCACGCTCCCTGCTGCAAGCCGGCAAGCAGCGCGGCGCCGAAGGCCGATGCATCCTGCACGGCGCTTGTGCGGATTTTGCTTTTCAGGAGGTCCGCCTGGAGCTGCACCAGATATGTGACTGCCGACAGGCCGCCGGCGGCAACAAAGGACCGGGGCTCTATGCCGGCCGATCGGATCGCCTCGCCGATATCCTTCATGAAGAAGGCGATGCCTTCCACCGTGGCCCGTACGATGTCCGCGGGCCTGCTTTCGGCGGTCAGGCCGTGCAAGGCGCTCGAGATGTCCGGCTCCCAATGGGGCGCGCCGGTGCCGTTCAGGGCCACAAAGGCCACCACATCGTCTACAGCTTTCCAGCACAGGTCATCCACCTCAGGATATTCCTTGAAAAGGCCGAAACGGCCTCGCAGCCACTCCAGCGCATCACCCACGGCATTCACGCTGCCCTCGATCAGGAAGGTCCGTGTCTGTTCCGTCGAATAGTGCACCGATGCCATGAGTCCCGGCGCAGGCACGAGGTCGGCACCGGTGTTCACCATCAGGAATCCGCCGGTGCCGTAGTTGATACCGCCATCCCCCTTCTCCAGAACACCAAGCCCGACCATGGCTGCCTGTTGGTCGCCGATGCAGGCAAGCAGCGGCGCGCCGGCCGCCGGAACCGTACCGAATTTGAAGACCGTGGGCACGATCTCCGGGAGGCGGATGCCGTCAAGTTCGAAGAGCGACAGAAGCTCGGGGTCCCAGGAAAGGGAACGGATGTTCACAAGCTGCGTGCGCGCTGCGCTGGTGTGGTCAATGAGGGCCTTCCCGGCCCCTGTCAGCCGCTGCGTCAGAAAACTGCTGAGTGTGCCGAAGACGGCCCCGGACGCAGATGCTGCAGGAAGGTTCTTTCGGAGCCATCGGAATTTGGTGGCGGAGTAATAAGGAGTGAGGGGCAGACCGGTGGCCTTGAATATCAGGTCTTTCCTGGCAGCGAGTTGTTCGAGGAACTCTATACCGCGGGTGTCGCGCCAGCTCAGGACCGGAGAGAGCGGTTCCCCCGTCGCCTCATTCCAGAGGAGGCATGAGGAGCGCTGGCAGGAAAGCCCGATCCCCAGGACCGGTTTTCCTGCAAGGGTCTGCAGGGTATCACTCAGCGCCTCTTCGACGGACGCGAGGATCTCGCGCGGGTCCTGTTCCACTCTGAGGTCCTCGCGGACTGGAGGGGGCAGTTCTTTCCGCGTCTGGTACAGGACCTGGCCATCCACGCCCAAGGCAAGGACCTTCGTGGAACTGCTTCCCTGATCGATCCCGATAAAGCATCCGGCAGTCATGATTGGTTCCTCCCTCCTGATATCTCATCGATGATCCATTGTAGCCTGAACCGGCCCTCCCGTCAAAGGGGTAAGCGTCCGGGAACCGGGCATTGCACAACGAAAGAGAACATGCTAAGATTGTTGAAATTGTTCCGCTGTTTTCCCCGAAAGAAGAACCTGAGCGTACATTATTGCTGATGAACCTTCGAACACTGCTGGCGCAGGCGCAGGATTTCTATGCGCTCTCGGCGAGATCCCTTCTCGGGATATTCCACCGGCCCTTCCGCGTCCGCGAGACCGTGGAGCAGATGGATTACGCAGGGTCCGGTTCGGTCCTCATCGTCATTCTCGTGTCCCTCTTCATCGGCATGGCGCTTTCGCTCCAGATATCCACAGAACTTGCCGCATTGGGGCTCAAGATGTACACGGGCAAGATCGTTGGCATTGCCATCATCCGGGAGATCGGCCCGGTGGCGATAGCGCTCACCTTTGCGGGCCGGGTGGGCTCCGGCATGGCCTCGGAGCTGGGTTCCATGGTGCTCGGCCACCAGGTGGACATGCTGCGGGTCTTCGGCATGGACGTGGTCAAGAAGCTCGTGACGCCCCGGGTCCTGAGCGCCACGCTCATGCTGCCCGTGCTCACCGTCATCGGCGACGGCGCGGCGCTCTTCGGCGGCTACTACATCGCGGCCTTCGTGAGCCACCAGAGCGGGTCCTTCTACTGGGGCCAGATCGCCGAGATCATGAATTTCAACAACATCGTTTCGGGACTTGCCAAGCCCTTTCTTTTCGGCTTCCTTATCGCGACGATCAGCTGCTACATGGGGCTCGCGGCGAGGGGAGGGGCGCGGGGCCTGCGGCAAGCCACGACAACGGCGGTGGTCCTTTCCATCATCATGATCATTGTGACGGATTTTCTGTTGACGCAGATCCTCTTTCTGCTGCTGGGGATGCAGGCATGATCGAGTTTCAGGACGTCACGCTCGCGTACAATTCGAACCGGGTGCTTGACCGTGTGAGCTTCACGGCGCAGTTCTGGGACCGTCTTGCCTTCCTGGGAGGCAGCGGCGAGGGCAAGACGACCATCCTGAAGCTGCTGCTCGCTCTGGTACGTCCGGACTCCGGCAGGATCATGATCGACGGCGAGGACATCACGCGCCTTAGCGAGTCGCAACTCCGGCCCATTCGGCGCAAATTCACCATCGTGTTCCAGGAAGGCGCGCTGTTCGATTCCCTCTCGGTCCGGGAGAATGTCGCGTACTGCATGCGGGAGCAGGGCGCGCTTTCGGAGGAGGATATAGATGAAGAAGTGCGGAATCTCCTGCGCAAGGTCGGCATCGAAGGCGCCATCGACCTGATGCCCGAGGAATTGAGCGGCGGCATGCAGCGCCGCGCTGCCATTGCCCGGTCCATGGCGGCCGGTGAGCCGCGCATGATGCTCTACGACGAACCCACCACGGGTCTCGATCCGCTCACGGCGGAGAACATCGGAGATCTGATCAGCGAGCTTTCAGCGGGTGAGCCGCCGGACCGGCGGGGGAGCATCATCGTCACCCATGATGTGACGGCAGCGGCCCGCGTGTCGGAGCGCTTCCTCTATCTCAAGAACGGCCGGATCACCTTTGACGGAGACCTGCCGGGACTGCTGAACACTGACGACGAGGAACTCAAAAAATTCATCGACGCGCTGTTCCTGTTGCGGTAGGGCCGGCCATTCTCAGGGGGCAACCCATGTACGAGTACAAACAGAAGTTCGTCTGGTCCTCGCTCCGGGTGGGGATCGTGGTGACCGCCGGACTGGGAGTCCTTTTCCTGGCCATCCTGTTCGCGGGGGACATCGGAAAGCTTGTTTCGCCACGGGTCGTGATGTCGGCGGCGTTCCGGGACGTCAAGGGCCTGCGGACGGGCGCGCCGGTCTGGTTCGCCGGGGTACAGGTGGGATCGGTACGGACCATTTTGCTCACTCCGGACGAGCGCATCATCACGACGATGACCATCGACAAGACGGCCCTCGCCTATCTCAAGAAAGATTCCACCGCCACGATCCGGACGCTGGGTCTGCTGGGCGACAAGTACATTGAACTGAGCATGGGTTCGCGCGACGCACCGGCCCTGATGCCGGAAGATAAGATGGAGGGCATGACCCTTCCCGAGATCGGCGAGGAGCTGACCCAGTTCGTGGACAGGATCGAGAGCGAGCGGGGAACGCTCGGAAGGCTGATCCGCGAGGACACGCTGTACCGGGACCTTGCAGCATCTGCCCGGGACATCCGCAGCTTCGCAAAGGAATTGAAGACGTCGGAAGGCACATTGAACAAGGTGATCAGCGATCCCGAGGTCTATCAGCGGTTCCTGAAGGCATCGGAGTCCCTCGATGCATTTGCGAAGCGGCTCGCCGAGTCGAAAGGCACGATGCGGCGCCTTATCGACGACGAGAGCCTCTATGTGAACATGAATGCCGCCACCCTGAAGCTGAGCGCCGTCCTCGACCGGATCGATAAGGGCGAGGGCGCCATGGGCAGCCTTATCGGCGACCGGGAGTTGAAAGAGGACCTGCGGTCCACGGTGAAGGAGCTGAACGAACTCGTGAAGGACATCAAAAAGAACCCGAAGAGATATTTTGATTTCAGCATCTTTTAGGCCCCTCTCCGTCAGGGCGCATAACCACAAGAAAAAACCCCATCGTTGAAAAAAACGTGCGCGAAAAGGCGGCAGACCTGCAGGAAAGCCTTTTAGAGCGACATCAATAAACACGTGAGCACGATCAGCCGGGGACTCGTGCAAAAGTCACGTCCAGTGCAATCCCTCAGGCAAAGCAAAAAACGATACTAACGCGCATTCTGAAAGGCTTGGAAGCATGCCTGCCTCCTTGTTTTTGCGACTATACTGACAGCCGGGCCCTTGCGTGGCCCGGCTGTCAGTTCACATCCTCTTGCGATTGCCGCTCAGAAGGTCAGCTTCTTCGCTTCTTTGTGGATGACCAGTTCGTGCTTTGCCGAAGGATAATAGGTAACCTTTACTTCCACGTCGGCGCTCTTCACGCCTTCACCCAGCTCAGTGACGAACCGTTCCTTCGTGGTCTTGCGGGGCGGCAGGGTCAGGTCCACGACCTCTTTGATCTGCCATGCACCCATGCGATGGTCGCCGTCGATGTCAACGCCCAGCTCCCAGTATTCTTTCCTGCCCATAGCGATCGTCTTTCCCGTATCCGTTTTGGCGGTCACTTCCAGGACCAGCTTGGCGGACCACAGTCAGCCATCGGGAATGCGATGGCCGGCCTTGTTCGTGAGGCTGACGGTCACGATAGCCGTGGGGATCCACTTGCCCGGCGTAAGTTTGATCGCTGCAGCCTGCACATCGAGGTCCACGCCTTCTTTCACGATCTCCACTTCATAAGCGCCCGGGAACTTGTGGCCGCGGTTCTTGGCGAGCATGTGGCAGTCCTGGCACGTTTCGGCCCCGCCGTTCCCGCGGTAGGCCTCCTGGTAGCTGCCGTAGAGCGTGTTGCACTGGATAATATCTCCATCCGGCGGCGTGTAGATGCCGTGGCACTGGCCGCAGAACAGGGCCGTCTGAATCTCTTTAGATTTTGCCGAGCGGTGAGCCGGCGACGATTTGCCGGTCGGACCGTAGTACACGTTGGGCTTCGGGTCGCCCTTGAGGTTCTTTTCGAGGATGATCTTGGTGTTGTGGCAGACAATGCAGTTGACGTTCAGTTTGGCGATCTCCTTTTTGGCCGCATCCTTTTTCTTTCCGTCCTTTTCGTCCACAGCGGCGATGATCAGGTCAGCGACCTGCGTGGCAAGGCCTTCGGAAGCTTCGGCCAACTGCGGCGCATGGCAGGCCATGCAGCGCATGAGGTTGTCCCTGTTCACGGGCTTCTTCCACTCCTGGCCAAGGCCCACAACAATGAAGTTCCGTATGCCTCCCAGGGAATGGACCACAGACTGCGAGTGGTACGACGACGTCCACTCGGTGTGCACCTTGGCGTGGCAGGTCCTGCACGTGTCCACGCTGTAGGCCTTGGCGAGTTCGTCGAGCGTGGCAAACTCACCATAAACCGTGAGCGGCGCTGTTGCGAGCAGCAGCGCGCAGATCCAGATGAACCGTTTCATGACATATCCTCCTTTCCTTGCGGACCAGACAGGTCTCCCCTTCCTGCAGCACGATCTCAGCGGCCCTTAGTGAATGGGCCGGGTATCATGAGCACATTCAGCATCTGAATGTGTTGAGAGAATCGAAACTTTTGAACAAGTATCTGGAAACGGTGGATCAGGAACAAGTGGAGCCTTTACTATCAGTCTAGATGAGAGACTGTGCCCTGTCAAAAAGCCGTGAAAAGTCGTCTACGACTAAATAATGAGGAACGAAAGATCGCGAAAGACGTGCACAGGCACAGGCCAAAGTCTGCGGCTGCCACAACATGCCGGAATGACCGCATGCAAGGCAGTCGCACCCTTGTTGGTTGCCGTATATCGAACTTCGCTAAGGGGGGGATATGGTAGAATGGGCATGATTATCCTCGCGGCAAAAAATGCAAACTCAAGCAGGACGTGTTAGCGGGTGAGGAAACCGTTGCCTGCCTGTTCGCACAGACTCGCGGGCGGCACAGTTCGTTGACATTCATCCTGCTCGTGGTACAATTAAAACAGGCGTTAGAATCAAACAAGACAATAAATATCCCAATTAAACAGCAGGATGCTCCTTTCAGGACGGTGAGGAGTGCCATGAAACGGAACCTGACGCAAAAAATACTGGAATCTCACCTTGTGGAAGGCGAGTTTCAGCCGGGAATTGAGATCGCCATCACCATCGACCACACCCTGCTGCAGGACGCGACAGGCACGCTTGCCATGCTGGAATTCGAGGCCCTCGGCATCTATGGCGTGAAAGCAGAGCTGGCAGCCCAGTACGTTGACCACAACCTGCTCCAGGCCGACAACAAGAACGCCGATGACCACCGTTTTCTCCAGACCGCGGCGGCCCGGTACGGCGTCCACTTCAGCAAGCCGGGCAACGGCGTGTCACACCAGGTGCATATGGAGCGTTTCGGCGTGCCAGGCAAGACCCTCCTGGGCGCGGACAGTCACACGCCGGGTGCGGCGGGCGTGTCCATGCTCGGCATCGGCGCCGGCGGCCTGGACGTGGCGCTCGCCATGGCCGGCTATCCCTACCATCTTCTCTGCCCTAAGGTGCTGGGTGTGAAGCTCACGGGCTCGCTGCCAGACTGGGTGAGCGCCAAGGATGTGATCCTCGAGATGCTGCGGCGCTATGACGTGAAGGGCTGCGTCGGCAAGATCGTGGAGTACTATGGCCCTGGTGTCAAAACGCTCTCGGCAACGGACCGCGAGACCATCGGTAATATGGGCACGGAGCTGGGCGCCACGAGCACGATCTTTCCCTCCGATGACAGAACGCGAGAATACCTTGTTGCCCAGGGCAGAAGCGACGCCTGGAAGGAACTATCTGCCGATGAAGGCGCGCAGTACGACGAGCAGGCCGAGATCGATCTTTCGAAGCTCGAACCGTTGATCGCGAAACCCTCATCGCCGGGCAACGTGGTGCCTGTGCGGGAAGTGGCGGGAACAAAGGTGCACCAGGTGATCGTGGGCAGCAGCGCGAATTCCTCCTTCCGCGACCTGATGGTCGCTGCGAAGATACTGGCAGGACGGCAGGTCTATCCTGATGTCTCCTTCAACGTGAACCCCGGCAGCAGGCAGGTGACGGAGAACGTGTACCAGGCCGGCGGGCTTATGGACTTTCTGTCAGCAGGTGCGCGCATCCACGAGCCCGGATGCCAGGGCTGCATCGGCATGGGCCAGGCGCCGGGTACGGGCGAGGTGAGCCTGCGTACCTTCCCGAGAAATTTCCCCGGACGCTCCGGTACGAAGAACGATCAGATCTATCTGTGTTCGCCAGAGACCGCTGCCGCTGCAGGGCTCAAGGGCGCGATCACGGACCCCCGCGACCTGGCAAAGGAAATGGCCTACCCGCGCATCCAGGACCCTGAGAAGTACTTGGTGAACGAGAAATCCATCATTTTTCCCTCTGCCGAGCTGCGCAAGACCGTGGTGGTTCGAGGGCCGAACGTCAGGCCCCTTCCGAAGCTCGAACCACTTCCGGGCCGTCTGGTTGCCGAGGTGATCCTGAAAGTGGGGGACAACATCTCCACAGACGGCATCATGCCGGCAGGGAGCAAGGTGCTTCCGCTCCGCTCGAACATCGAGGCGATCAGCGAATTCGTCTTTTCCCAGATCGATGCCGAGTTCGCGAAACGGGCCAGGGAAAAGAAGACCGTCGTGGTCGTCGGCGGCCAGAACTACGGCCAGGGTTCGAGCCGCGAGCACGCGGCCCTGGCACCGCGGTATCTCGGTGTGCGAGCCAAGATCGTCAAGAGCTTCGCTCGCATCCATCTGTCGAATCTCTGCAACTTCGGGGTGCTGCCGCTCACCTTCAAAGACCCGGCCGATTATGACCGGATCGAAGCGGGAGCAGCAGTGGTCCTGGACGATGTCCGAAAGCATGTGGCGCAGGGCGACCGGGAGATCCCGGTGACCATTGGCGGGAAAAAGATCATCACGGTCCTCGACGTTTCGGAGCGGCAGCGAAGGCATCTGCTGGCAGGCGGCACATTGAACTTCGTGAAAGAAGAGCTGAAGAAGACGGCGTGAGCGTGCAGCTACAGATGAGGGGACAGGGAGAAGGTAAAGAAGGAAAGAAGGAAAGAAGGAAAGAGGGAAAGAGGGAAAGAGGGAAAGAGGGAAAGCGGATCTGATCATGGCAGAGAGCGAGAAAATCAAGAACACGGGCCTTCGCGGCGTGACCGTGGCCGACACGAAAGTGAGTTTAATTGACGGCCAGAACGGCATCCTTATTTACCGCGGCTATCGGATCGAGGAGCTCGCCAGGAATTCGACCTACGAGGAGACCGCTTATCTTCTGCTGCATGACGCATTGCCAGGTGAGAAGACGCTTATGGAGTTCACTGCTCAGCTTATCGACGCGCGGACCGTGCCCGGCTTTGTGATCGAGAGCCTCAAGCAGTGGCCCCGCGAGGCGAGGCCCATGGACGTGCTGCAGGCAGCGATTCCTCTGCTCGCTATTACAGATCACGAAGCTGCTGAGGAAACACGGGAAGCCAATATCAGGAAGGCGATCAGGCTGATCGCGCGGATGCCTGTTATTGTCGCTGCCTGGCACCGGATCCGGAGCGGGCAGGAGCCGGTGCTGCCGGACAAGAACCTGTCCCACGCGGCTAATTTCCTCTCGATGCTCCATGGGAAGAAGCCTGATGCGGAAACGGCGCGGGATTTTGACGTCTGTCTCGTGCTGCACGCAGACCACACCTTTAATGCTTCCACCTTCGCGGCCCGTGAAGTGGTATCGACGCAGGCGCACATGTATGCCGGTGTAGCCGCTGCTGTGGGCGCTCTTTCGGGCAGTCTGCACGGCGGAGCGAATGCCCGGGTAATCAAGATGCTGCTGGAACTGACGAACGAGAAGGACATTCCCGGCTGGGTCAAGCAACAGCTCGTCAGCGGCAAGAAGATCATGGGCCTGGGCCACGCCGTGTACAAGACCATGGACCCCCGCGCCCGGTTCCTGAAGGAAATGGGCGGGAGGCTCGGCAGCAAGCTGGGGCTGGAGTGGCTGCACACGCTTTCCGTGGCGGTTGAGGAGAATGCGGTGCGGGAGTTCGAGGCGCGGGGCAAGACCACGATCAAACCCAATGTGGATTTTTTCAGCGCGCCTGTTTATCACATGATGGGCATCCCGGCAGATATTATGACGCCGGTCTTCGCCATCTCGCGCATTGCAGGCTGGGCGGCCCATATCATCGAAGAGAAGTTCGGCGATGCCCAGGAGAAGCCGGCTCTCTATCGTCCGGAATCAGAGTACGTGGGCAATTACTGCGGCAAGACAGGGTGTGTGTATGAGCCGATGGGTAAGAGGCCGGGATAGGTCCGGACGCAGCGGCACGGCATGTGGGATCGGCAGAGGCGCACGAAAGGAACATCATGAAACGAACAGCGGGAGTGAAAAACAGGACGGCTAAAACCTCCAGGACCGACAGGGGAAAGAACCAGAAGATCCGATCGATCAATCCCTACACGGGAAAAATTATGGAAGAATTCTCCCTGCTTACGGAGCGGCAGACCAACGGCGCCGTTGAGAAGGCGAGGCGCGCATTCACCGCCTGGCGGACCGTGCCGGTGGCGGAGCGGGCCGCTGCTGTGAAACGGCTTGCGGACCATCTGCGCACGGAGAAGCGGCACTACGCGGAGCTCATGACGCGCGAGATGGGCAAGCCCATCAAGGATGCCCTGGCGGAGGTAGATAAATGCGCCTGGCTTAGCGAGTATTATGCCTTGAATGCAGAGCGCTTTTTGCAGCCCGAGCATATCAAGACGGAAGCGAAAAAGAGCTATGTCCTGTTCCAGCCGCTGGGCGTCGTGCTGGCGATCATGCCCTGGAACTTTCCCTTCTGGCAGGCCTTCCGGTTCGGCGTGCCTGCGGTGGCCGCGGGCAACACCGTCCTCCTGAAGCACGCGTCGAACGTGCCGGCCACAGCGATCGCATTGGAAACAGCTTTTCGGGCGGCGGGCTTTCCCGAAGGGGTCTTCACTACCCTGCTGATCGATGTGAAGCAGGCGCTCCGGTTGATCGACGAGGACCTAGTGGACGCCGTATCGCTCACAGGCAGCAACCGGGCGGGCGAGGAGGTAGGGGCCCATGCGGGACGAAAGATCAAGAAGCTCGTGCTGGAGCTCGGAGGATCAGACCCCTTTGTGGTGCTTGATGACGCCGATGTGGAACTGGCAGGTCGGACTGCGGCAAAAGCGAGAATGATCAACGCGGGCCAGAGCTGCATCGCGGCGAAGCGTTTCATCGTGATGGAGAGCGTGGCCGAGGAATTTACGAAACATTTTTTGGCGCAGCTCAGGGAGCTCAAGATCGGAGATCCCATGGATGAAACGACCGATATCGGGCCAATGGCGAGGAAAGACATTTTCGACGGCCTGAACAAGCAGCTGAGCGACGCCAGGGCAAAAGGAGCTGAGATCGTACAGGTCGGCCAGGGGCCCGGAAAAGGGCTTTTCTTCGCGCCCTGTGCCGTGCTGAGGCCTTTGCCGAATATGAAGGTCCTGACCGAAGAGGTCTTCGGCCCCATCGCTCCGATCATTGTCGTTAAGACCGATGACGAGGCTGTTGACGCGGCGAACGACACGGAATACGGTCTTGGTGCAGCGGTCTGGAGCAGAAACATCGAGCGGGCCGAAGGGGTCGCGGCACGGATCGAGGCCGGCGCCATCGCGATCAACGACATGGTCAAGTCGGATCCGCGCCTGCCCTTCGGCGGCGTGAAGAAGTCCGGCGTCGGCCGCGAGCTGTCGCACTACGGGTTGAAGGAGTTCGTGAACATCAAGACCGTGGTGGTGAAGGAATAAGACGAGTCAAACCACGGAGGCACGGAAAAACATATTAAGAAGAACCTTTGACATTGATCAACAGGGAGCACACCTATGATAACGGCTGATAGATCCGACGTGATCGGAATGATAATCCGCCCTTATCAGTGTCAAAGAATGTTTTTTTATCCCCGTGGCTCCGTGGTAAATTCTTTACAGAGGGTTGATCATCTATGAAAGCATCCGACCTGTTCGTGAAGCAGCTGGAAGAGGAAGGAGTAGAGTACGTCTTCGGTCTGCCCGGCGAGGAGAACCTCGATTTTCTCGAGTCCCTCCGCACCTCGAATATCAGGCTCATTGTGACGCGCCACGAACAAGCCGCGGCGTTCATGGCCGCAACCTACGGCAGGCTGACAGGCAAGGCAGGAGTCTGTCTTTCCACCCTTGGTCCGGGCGCCATGAACCTCGTGACCGGGATAGCCCACGCCCAGCTCATCGGCGCTCCGCTTGTTGCGATAACAGGTCAGAAGGCCCTGCGCGAGAATTGGCAGGCCCGGTTCCAGCTTATCGACGTGGTGCGGCTCATGCGGCCTGTCACCAAGAGCGCCGTTTCGATCGCGGACCCGAACACTATCCCGACGATCGTGCGGAACGCCTTCAAGCTTGCCCAGGCAGAACGGCCCGGCGCTGTGCACGTGGAGCTTCCCGAGGACGTGGCTGCGGGCTCGAGCGATGCGTTGGTCCAGCACAAGGGCGACGCGCGCCGGCCTGCGCCTGATCCCCAGGCCATCGAACGGGCCGCCCG
The DNA here is from genome assembly GCA_001805055.1 of Nitrospirae bacterium GWC2_57_13. Lineage (GTDB taxonomy): Bacteria > Nitrospirota > UBA9217 > UBA9217 > UBA9217 > GWC2-57-13. The sequence goes on along the minus strand of MHDZ01000078.1, from coordinate 31,126 downwards.
GCTGATCAACGGTGCGAAACATCCGCTGATCCTGCTTTCCGCCGGAGCGAACAGGACACGCATCTCGCGCGGGATGCCTGCCTTCGTCGAGAAAACCGGCATCTTTGCCGTCCACACCCAGATGGGCAAGGGTGTACTGAGCGATGAGTCTCCGTACAGTCTCTTTGCCGCCGGAATTCACCGCCGCGACTATATCAACTGCGGCATAGACCGGGCCGATGCGGTCATTACCGTGGGATATCATATCGTCGAATACCCGCCGTCGGTCTGGAACAGGAATCTCGACAAGCGGATCGTCCATCTTGATTTTGTTCCTGCCGAGGCGGACAAGTACTACAATCCCGAGGTCGAGGTCGTGGGTGACATTTCGTCATCACTTCAGCGGCTCGGCGAGCTTATCGCGCCGAAGAAGGACGGCGCGGCCTTCATGGCAATCAGGGAATTTCTGACAAGAAAGCTTTTCGTTGACACCGGGAAGAGCTTTCCGCCCACACCCCGGGAGATCGTGCGGCACGTGCGTGCGGCCCTGGCGCCGGAGGATATCCTGACCCTGGACAACGGCATCTATAAGTTATGGTTATCGCGGCTCTACAAGACCTATAAGCCCAATACGTTTCTGCTCGACAACGCCCTTGCGACCATGGGTGCAGGCTTGCCGTCGGCCGTTGCCGCCAAGCTCATCAACCCGGACCGGAAAGTGTTGGCCGTGGTGGGCGACGGCGGCTTCATGATGAACTCCCAGGAGCTTGAGACGGCGCTTCGGCTGAACACGTCTGTCGTGGTCCTGATCCTGAACGACAATGCCTTCGGGTTCATCAAGTGGAAGCAGCAGAGCATGATGTTCCCGAGCTTCGGCCTCGAGTACGGCAATCCCGATTTCGTGGCCTACGCGGAGAGCTACGGCGCGGCGGGCATGAAGGTGGGCGAAGGAGATGATCTCACCGAAGTGCTGCGCAAGGCGTTCTCGCTGAATAAAACCGTGGTAATCGAGTGCCCCGTGGACTACTCGGTGAACTACGAGACGTTCTCGAAGGAGATCGAGAACCTGGTGTGCGAGATCTGATCGCCGGCATCGCAGATACACCGTTGCCGAGGTGTCCGGTCTTTTCAAGGAAAATCAACCTCATTCCCGCCTTGACAACGGGCGGCGGGAATGCTACATTTTACATTGTCACGCGCAATAGCCCTATCATGACTTTGCTCAGAGCAAACTCCGGGAAACCGGGGGGCGCAGAGCTCCGAGGCTACCTAAGACAGAACGTATGCATCGCATGATCAATGCCAATCATCGCTTTCCGTGCGACAAAAGTTCTGGATTACAGGCCGGTCGAGCCGCCAAAGTATAACAGGAGGAGTACCTCTTTCTGTATGATTCTTTGGCGGTTTTTTTATTTTTTCAGCACAAGTGGTCAGGAATCTATGAGCCATCATACAGGGAAACCCATTGTATCGGGAGGGAGGGGAATAGTTATGAACAGCATCAATCGCATTCTGATCGCAGGCTCGTTCCTGCTGCTCGCCGCGTGTTCGCCGAAGATCTACGGAACCGTGCAGCTCGTGGACGCGAATCTGCAGCCGATCCAGGCAGCCCAGGACAGCCCGCAGGGCTCGATCGTGAACATGATCAATACAACAGGGAGCATCGGCCAGTCATCCCACGCGGTAACCGTGGACGTCGAAGGCAAGTTCGAATCTGAGAAGGAAAAGGTCACGCCAGGCATGTACAAGGTCGAAGCGAGCAGGATCGGCTATGCGACCGAGACGGAGACCGTGGAGATCAAGAAATTCACGGGCAAGAAGATCGAGTTCAAGTTGAAGAAGATCCTCGAAGGGAAGCGCGCGACGATCAAGGGCGCCGCGTCCGACGAGGACAAGATCATCAATCCCGGCGAAGTAAGCATCCAGCCGCCGTCGATGTAGTTCGGGCGGTTCAACCCGGCAAGCAACAGGGGCCGGCCATGGACCCGCACGATTGAACAGTATCTGAGGAGGCGTCTATGACGAAGCGAACACTCTTTTCCGTTCTTATTTTGATGTCATCGTTCCTGCTTTTCGCCTGCGGGGAGAAGCTTGAGCTTGAGGTGAAGGCGCGGCTTGACGGCAAGCCTGCGGCCGAGGCAAAGGTGCTGGCCGACGGCAAGGAGATCGGGGTCACGAACGCTGAGGGCCTGTTCCTGAAAGGGATCAGGAAAAAGGCCGGGGCCGACGTAGAGCTCTCGGTGGTGAAAGAGGCCGCGGGCTACCGCATCCAGCCGTGGAAGACCACCTTTTTGATGAAGCTTCCCAAGAACGGGGCCGTGGAGAAATATTCCTTCACCGCGGAACTACAGGCCACGCGGTACGTGACGATCGCGGTGACCGAGAAGGGCACGCCGATCGAAGGCGCGGTGGTGACGGCCTTCGGCAAGGAGGCGGGCACGACGGATGCGAACGGCGAGTTTATCTACGATTACCAGGAGCTTCCGAAGAAGGGGGTCGACCTGGCGGTGACCAAGTCCGGATACTCCCTCTGGCGCAAGACCGGCGACGTAGAGCCCGGTGAGCGGCTCGCGGCGGAATTATCGAAACGCGCTGTTGTGACCGTAACGACCCTGAAGGAGGAGTACGGCGAAACGAGCCCGGTGTCGGGCGTCAGGGTCACCATCGACAGGAAGGATATGGGCAAGACCAACGCCCGCGGCGTGCTCGTCTATAACTATGACGGCGAAGCGGGCAAGAAGGCATCGCTGTCGCTGTCGGCTCCTGGATATATTCCCTCAACGTGGAAGGCGACGGTCGTACTTGAAGGCGAGCAGAACATCCAGCGGTACTTCTACCCGACCACACCCCGCGCTATCAGGGTAGGCATCTACCGGTTCGCGAGCAACACGCCTGGCGTAGACCTGAAGGAGGTCCTGTCCCGGACAGAAGCAGCGGTAGGCAATAACCTGTTCAAGTATAAGGCCTTCCGTGAAGTGCCGAGCGCCACGCTCCAGGCGGCCATGAAAAAATCCCGCATCAGCATCGATAAGGCCGTCACCAAGGGCTGGAGCGACACGGGGCTGAGGCGGTCCGTGGATATGATCGTCGTCGGCAGCGTGGCAAAGGACCCGAAGGGCCTGCTGATAGAGACCAAGTTCTACACCTCCGGCGGAAAACTGATCCTGAGCCAGATCATGACGGCGCGGGACGAGCGGGACATCGGCAGTGTGGCCAAGGAGATCGCCTCGGCTGTCGTCGAACGCTTTCCCTTTGAAGGAACGGTCATCGAAGTGGACGGCGACCGCTACCGCATCAATCTCGGCAAGGCAGATTACCGCATCGGCAAGGGCATGGAGTTCGCCCTCATGTCGCCCAGCCTGACCGAGTCAGGCAAGGTCGCCGGGTACCGGGACATCGGCAAGGTGAAGGTCCGGAAAACGGACGATGCCGCGTCGCTGACCGAGGCAGAAGACCTGAAGAAGGGTGAAAAAGTGAGCGTGGGAGACCGGGTCGTGCGGCGCATCTATCGCGACGAAGAAGGGCTCCAGAACTATTTCGTCCTGTCGGCGAAGGGCGGGGTGCCGCCCGACGTGGCGCCCCTGGTGGGCGTGAACATCTATCTGAACGACGACTGGGTCGGCTCCACAGGATCGGGCGGCAAGGCCGAGGTCCCCATCCGCGTGGGCAAGAGCTACAATCTGATGCTCTACCGGCACGGCTATCAGCAGTTGAGCGAGAAGGTAAAGATCGAGAAGAACAAAGACACGAAAGAGTTCGTCCTGCAGGTGAACAATTCGCTCTTCAAGCTGGAGACCGAGCCGTCGGGCGCCGATGTGTTCATCGACGACGAGAAGGTGGGCAGAACGCCGATCCATGACGGAAAGCTCGTGAGCCTCGGGTTTCATACGGTGCGCATCACCGTGGGCGGCGATTATCGCGATTGGGAGGAAGTGGTCGAGTTCGACAAGAAGATCGAGGACCGTACCGGCGGCCATAAGATCACCCTGCAGAAAGACTACCTTAAGATGGGAGAGCGGGCGGAGCAGAAGAACGATTACGACGCCGCTGTCGAGGCTTACCGCAGCACGGAGAAAGGCCATCCCGACTACTCCGAGGCGCACAGCCGGCTGGCCCAGATCTACCTGGACCAGAAGAATGATTACGATGCCGCTATCAAGGAATTCGAGAATGTGCTGACGCTGCCCGAGAACGAGCAGCTCATCTACAAGCAGTTCGCCGTTGCCTTCACGAACCTGGGGCATGCATACTATGAGAAGGGGAACGCCCTGGTGCAGCGGGACAAGGAAAGTGCAGCCCAGAGCTTTGCCAAGGCCATCCAGAGTCTGAAAACGGCAAAGCAGAACACCCGGTTCTTCCCGAATCTGCAGTATGATGAAGCCGTGCATGACACCTACTACTACACCGCATTGTCGTACCATAAGCTCTACCTTCTGACCAGGAAGTCCCAGATCCTGAATGACGCGAACCTCGCATGGCGGGAGTACTTCGACTTTTTCCCGAAGAAGCTTGAAGGCAACAGCACCTATGAGCAGAGCCGCGAGGCCGCGCAGAAATACTGGAACCAGATCAAGGACATGATGTAGGGCAGTGCAAGGAGGAGCAGGTGAAGGCGTGTTTTGAATATTGTCTTTCCGGCGCAGTGGTGGCGGTCCTGCTGCAGTTCGGCCCCGTTGCAGCAGCCGAGGTCCCTCCTGCCGGCGCGGCGCCGTCAGGCCCCGTGCAGGGATCGCGGGGACCGGCTCCCGAGAAGGGTGCCGAGGCGTCCCCTGCACCAGCCGCACCGGACGCTGCGGCCCCTGCCGCGGAGGCCGTGGCGGCAGAAGAGCCGAAAAAGCCGGAACCGATCGAGCCGCTCACGGTGCGGCCCCTCATGCGGTTCGAATCCGGCCGGAACGATTCCAACCCGGCATGGTCTCCCTCGGGCAAGTTGCTCGCCTTTGAGCGCAGCAGGGGGGACAAGAAAGAGATCATCATTGCCCGGCCTGACGGCACGGTCGTACATACCGTGTATTATCAGCTCTCAGAAGGCAGCACGGAAATGAAGTTCTTCTTCCCCGGCGTCTTCGAGGAGGTCAGCTACAATGCCGGCATCACCTGGGCGCCGACAGAGGACCGCTTCGTGTTCATGAGCAACGGCGGGGAGGGGAATTACGACATTTACCTGCGCGAGCTTGGCGGCAAGACCACAACGCGCCTGACGGACCACAAGGAAAAGGACGGGCACGCGCACTGGTCGCCTGTTGCGGATTCCCTCCTGTTCGTATCGGGGCGGACCGGCAAGGGCGACCTCTATCTCATGAAGCTGTCCGACCGCTCGCTGACGCGGCTGACCAAAGGGGGGAAGGCCTACCTCTATCCCCAGTGGTCGTCCGACGGCAAAAAGATCGTGATGATGCACGGGAGCAATGAGAACCATGACATCTTCGTGATTGATGATCCGGCCAGACCCGCGGAGACGCCCAGGACGATCACGCAGTGGAATGCCGATGATCTGCGGCCCATCTGGTCGCCCGACGGCACAAAGATCGCTTTTTATACGAACTACAACGAGGCGGGTGATCCCCGGATATGGGCGATCGTCGTGGTGGCCGCCGACGGTTCGGACCCCAAGGAAGGCGACGGGCTTGCAGCCCGGATCGTGGCGGAAGACGTGGTGCCCGACGTGGAGCGTGGGCCCGCATGGATGCCTGACAGCACGCGGATCATCTATGTGAAGAATGACCGGCAGGAGTATAATCCGATCTTTGTCGTGGACGTCAACGACCGCACAAACCGCCTGCTGAAAACGGACACGAAAATGAACCATGATGTTTCCTGCGCCGTTGACGGTTCGATCGCTTTCCGGGCGCAGGTTAACCAGTGGGACCAGATCTATATCGCAAAGCTGAAGCAGACGCAGAAGCAATAATTGACGGTATGAGGGTGGGTGCGATGATAAGTCAGCATGTCTTTCAGGATGGCGTTGTGCCGGGCGGGCGCAGTAGTGGGGCGGCCTCGGCGATCAAATGGTGCGGCCTTGCGCTTGTCCTGTGGGGCTTCGCCGCGGTTCCCGCGCAGGGGGCCGAGGATCCGGTGACCCTGGCCATGAAGCTGCTGGAGCAGCGGCATTACGGGCAGGCGGCCGCAACGCTCAGGACAGCGCTGCCTTCCATCGACCAGGCCAGGCAGGGCGCGGCGCACCTGACCCTGGGCATGATCTATCAGCGGACGGCCGAATTGCACCGGGAACTGCACCAAGCCTCCCTTGCAGTGAATGCCGATTATCTGAAACGGCTCGACGCCGCGCGGGGAGGAAGCAGGAGCCGGGCCGCGGGATTGTACTACGGCGAACTGCTGCTCGAGACGGGGAAGCACGATCTGGCGGCGAGGGAAATCGAGCAGTTCCTGGCGACAGCGGATATCGACGAAAAGCAGCGGGCCTTCGGAAAGATCAGCCTCGGCATCGCCGCGCTGCGGAGCGGCGACCGGAAGAAGGCGGAGGGCCAGTGGTCCGACGTGCTGGGCGATGAGCCCGATGCGCTGGCCATGCTCGCCGCAGCTTACAGCGAGGCTGGCATGAACGACAAGAACCCTCTTGCCCTTGCGGAAAAAAGCGTTGCCCAGGCCAAGAAGAGGAGGGGCGGCCCGGGAATGCGGCTGCTCGCCAGCGTCGTTCCCGTATATGTGAAGGCCGGGCGCATTGACCAGGCCCTTTCTCTGGTGGCGGAGTACGACTTGAAGTCCTATTCGTACAAGGAAGTGCTGGGCAGGAGCAAAGTGATCTATTTCTATGAGTATTCACTGCTCCAGTCCCTCTCCAACCTGTACCTGAAGGCCGCCATCGCATCCTTTGAGCGGGCGGTCCAGGACCCCAAGGTCCGTGACACGGCCAGCTATTATCTCGGCGCCGCCTACAGCATGGCGGGGGATATTGATCAGTCCATGAAGGCCTTGACAGCATTCCTTGCCTCTCCCCAGATGCCGCAGCAGTTCAAGGACCGCGCAGCGGCCCGGCAGGCGACCAACCAGTATCAGAAGGGGAAGCAGCTTGACGCCGTGTCGATGTGGGACGAGCTGTCCGACCGACAGCCTGTTGATCCCGACCTGCTTGCCGAGATCCTCTTTGCCTGCGGCAGGCTGCAGGTGGACTGCCCCAAGGTGCTGAAAAAGGCGGCGGCCGTTGCTGAGGACGGGGACGGCAGGAGATACGCCACGCTGAACATCGCTCTGGGACGGTACCATCTGGGCAAGAAGGACCTCGCCCGGGCGGCGTCGTACATGGAGGCAGGGCGGGACAAGAGCAACAAGAACAAGATCGAATCGAACGACCCGGCCATGTTCGTGAACCTTGCAGGGACCTATTTCAGGACAAAGCAGTTTTCCGAGGCCCTGGAGATCTACTTTGAGATGAGCAAACAGTTTCCCGAGGTCCGCCAGATTCAGGAAGCCATGCAGGGAATCTACTCCATGGAGCACAAGAGCGCAGGAGACGTAAAGATATTGTAGGAACCCCTTCGCCTGCGGAGCGGGTGCGGTCGGGAAGGCCCGGTGCCGCCGAGGCGTTGAAACACAGAATTCCGAACTTCTTGAGGAGGAAACCATGAAACGACGACTACTTGTTCTGCTGGTGATTGCCGGCATGAGCTGCCTGCTTCCTTTCGCGGCAGATGCGGCGCCCAAGACAGACGGACGCCCCAACGGCGGCGCCATGAGCTACGGGGAATACGGCCGGCCGTCGACGCTCGATCCGATCACAAGCAACGAAATGATCTCTCTTCGGCTGACGGAGCTGATTTTCAACGGACTGGTGGGCATCAACGAGAAGCAGGAGATCGTGTCGGAACTGGCCGAAAAATGGGATGTCTCCTCCGACGGCAGGACCTATACCTTCTTCCTGCGCAAGAACGTAACGTGGCATCCGCGGGAAGGCGAGGAGGCGAGGCCTTTTTCGGCCGATGATGTGATCTTCACCTACAAGATGATGATGCATCCCAAGACCATCACATCGCTCAAGGTGCGGTACGAATTCATCGATACGGCGGAGAAGGTGGACGACTTCACGGTCAAGTTCAGCCTGAAGCGGCCTATTCTGAACGCCCTGGCCAAGTTCAGCTTCAAGATCATTCCGCGCCACGGTCCGTCGAACCCCCTCTTTCTCACTCGCGAGGACACCTTTGTCCAGAATCCCATCGGCACGGGGCCTTATATCCTGAAGAACATTACGGCGGACCGGGAGATCATTCTCGTGGCGAACGAGAACTATTTCAAGGGCCGGCCTCATATCGACAAGATCATCTCAAAGCCCTTCGCCGACCAGAACATCATGACCCAGGCGCTCATGTTCAATGCCATCGATATGATCGTGCTGGTGAATCCCCGGGACATTCCCGAGATCCAGGGCGACAAGCGCTTCGTTCTGCAGCCCTACAACGCTCTTTCCTATTCCTTTTTCGGCTACAACATGCGGAACCCGCTGCTGGCCGACAAGCGCGTGCGCAAGGCCTTCAGCTACGCGGTGAACCGGCAGGAGATGCTCGATTCCTTCTTCAACGGCCAGGGTACTATCATTTCCGGCCCCTTTGCGCCGGGGAGCTGGGCCTACAACCTGGAAGTGCAGCCCCTGCCCTATGATCCCCAGAAGGCAATTGCGCTGCTGAAGGAGGCGGGGTTCGAGCAGGGAGCCGACGGCATCATGCAGAAAGAGGGGAAGAAGCTGTCCCTGCGTCTCAAGGTGCCGATCGAAAAAGAGAGCGAGGCCATGAAGCGCGTCGTGCTCGCCTTCAAGAACTACCTCAAGAACATCGGCGCTGACGTGAGCGTGGAGTTCAAGGAGTTTCGCGCATGGAACGAGGATGTGCTTCGTGAATATGACTTCGACATCGTGTATGCCTCGTGGGTCTTTGATGACTCGGCGGACATTTCCCAGCTCTTCCACTCCTCCGAGATCGGGCCCTGGAAGTATAATTTTATCGGCTATTCCAACCCCGAGGTGGACAGCCTTATTGTTGAGAGCAAGCTGACCCTTGATCATGAAAAGCGCCGGACGATCAACCGGAAACTCCATGCGATCCTGGCCGAGGAGAACCCCTATACCTTCCTGTGGTCGCTCACGAACTATGCGGCGTACCACAAGAAGCTGCGTCGCGTTGCGATACACCCGTACAAGTTCTTCTCCTTTGCCGATGACTGGTTCATTCCTGAGGCGGAGCAGAAGTAGGAATATGAAGCGAGCCGATCCGGACAGGGCGGGATGTAAGAACGAACGGGAGCACGGTTGCCTTGGTCCGTGATTAAGAAAGTGAAACGATGAGACTGTCCGGTCTTCGCCCCATAGCCCTGGTGCTGACCAGGGAAGTGATGATCACGGTGCTCCTGCTGCTCGGCGTGAGCTTCGTGGTGTTCGTCATTCTCTATCTCGCACCGGGAGACCCCTTCAGCATGCTGGTCGAAGGGCAGGTCCAGTCCGAAGAGGCCCGCGCCGGCGCGCGTGAGGCTTTGGGGTTCTCGCAGTCCTGGTACTCTCAGTATTTCTCCTGGGTCACCCAGATGCTGCAGGGGGATTTCGGCACGTCCATCCGTACGGGACTGCCCGTGGCAAGCGAGCTTGTTTTCGTCGGGTTCAATACGCTCATTCTGACGATCGGGTCCATGCTCGTTACGCTGCTCATCGCCGTGCCCATCGCGCTCTACTCCTCGGTGCGCGGTACGACGGCCCTGTCCTGGCCCCTGACCATGTTCGCCTATGTGGTCTCGGCCCTGCCCGTGTTCTGGCTCGGCTACATCGTCATCTACATCTTCATGCACCGCTTCGGCCTGTTCCCTCTCATGACGAGTTCGTCGCGGGGCTTCAGCTGGCTTTACGCGCTGCTGCCCATCGTCGTGCTCGGTGTGGGGAATGGGACGATCAGCGAGGTCATCCGCTCCCTGCGCGACGAGATGGGGCGCGTCATGTCCGAGGACTATATCCGCACGGCCCGGGCCAAGGGGGCGTCGGTCTGGAAACATTCCTTCAAGGAGGGATTCCTCATCCCCGTGACCGAGATCATTGCCGCAAAGATCCCCTTCATCCTGGGTGGGGCGGTGATCGTGGAGCAGGTGTTCAACTGGCCGGGCATGGGGAGAATGGCGTGGCAGGCGGCCCAGGACCGGGATTTTCCGGTGATCATGGGAATCGCCATGCTGGCGGCGGTCTTTGTGCGCATGGGCAGCATGTTTCAGCGCGTGGTCTATGTCATGGTGAATCCACGGGCGTCGAAGGAGTGAGTACGCAAAGAGCAAAGAGATTCATACCCGATGCGCTATGCTCCATGCCCTCTGTGCTATGCAGGAATTTCTATTATGAAGAACTATTCTCAAAGATCAGGTGAGATCGGGGATTTTTCGGACATTCCCTTCTGGAAGAAGGCCGATGCCGCCGATCTGGTGTATGTGAGCTACGGCTTGCTGATCGTAACGCTCGTGGTCGTGTCCTATCTGCTCGGGGCTTTCCATCTGCTGCCCCACGACCCCCACGACATCCGGCTCGACCTGATGATGTCGCCTCCGGGTACGGCAGGCCATCTGCTCGGCACCGATTTCATGGGGCGGGACATCTTTTCCCGTCTGATCGTGGGCATCCAGGCCTATTTTCTGCCGGGTCTGCTGGCCGTCGCCATCTCGCTCATCGGCGGCAGCACCCTCGGTGTGCTGGCCGGATACCGCGGCGGCATGGCCGACACGGCGATCACGTATTTCACGAACCTCGTGGATTCCTTTCCGCGGCTCGTGTTGATACTGCTTGTGGTCGCGGCCTTTAAACCGGACATTTATTACATCATGATCGTCGTCGGGCTCACGAACGTTCCCGTCGTCGCGTCGCTCGTGAAGGGCAAGATCCTTTTCCTCAAACAGAAGAACTTCGTCGAGGCGGCAGTCTCACTCGGCCTACCGGCCCGGACCATCATTCTGAAGCACATCCTGTGGTACAATTGCCGCTCGCTGCTGATCATTCAGGCGACGCTCGGCATGGGCGAGGCGATCCTCATGGAGACGAGCCTCAGTTACCTCGGGTTCGGCGTCCAGGAGCCTTCGCCGTCGTGGGGCAACATGGTCCAGGCAGGCGCCAACTACTTCATGCAGGGCAAGTTCTGGCCTTCCACCGCTCCCGCCCTCGCCATCCTGTTCACGATCATGGGGTTCCATCTGCTGGGCGACGGCCTCAATAACCTGCTCGAAGGCAAGAGGGGCAGATGAAGAACGCGCCGCTCCTGAAAATAGAGGATCTCCGGACCTATTTCTACTCCCGGAGCAAACAGGCCTTCATCCGCTCGGTGGACGGGGTGAACCTCGAGATCAGACGTGGTGAGACCCTCGGTGTGGTGGGCGAGAGCGGCAGCGGCAAGAGCATCACGGCCCTTTCGGTGCTGGGTCTGATCAGCGGGGGGCCGGGAGTGATCGCCGGAAAGATACTGTTCGGCTCCAACGGAGAGCAGAAGGACCTGTTGGACGGGCTGGAAGGCTATGTGAAGATCGGCAGGGAGCAGAACAGGATCATGCAGGTGAGCAAGGACGTGCTCGGATGGGAGCGGCGCTCCGACGAAGTAATGCGGACGATCCGGGGAGGGGAGATCGCCATGATCTTCCAAAATCCCAAGGCCTCGCTCAATCCTTTCACCCCCGTCGGCAAGCAGATCACCGAGGCCATCCGTCTCCATACGAAGATCACGGACGCTCAGGAGGCGGCAGAGAGGGCCATCTACTGGCTGAAACGGGTTAAGATCGATTCCCCGGCGCTCCGATTCGACAATTATCCCTTTGGCCTGTCCGGCGGCATGTGTCAGCGCGCGATGATCGCCATGGCCCTTGCCTGCGAGCCCGCGCTGCTCATCGCCGATGAGCCCACAACGGGCCTCGACGCCACCATCCAGTCCAAGATCGTGGACCTTTTGGCGGAGCTCAAATCGGAGCTCGGCACCACTACCATGTTGATCAGCCACGACATCAGCGTCATTTCGCGGCTGTCAGACAGCGTTGTGGTCATGTACGGCGGCACGGTGGTGGAGTATGGCCCTGTGCGCGACATTCTGACCGCGTCGATCTCATCAAAACACCCCTACACCTCGGCGCTGCTTGCCTCCATTCCCGGCGAAGAGCACGTGCGGGACAAGGTCGCTCTCCAGGCCATTGAAGGGGACGTACTGGACACGATCAATATACCAGCAGGCTGCCGGTTCTATGCGCGCTGCAACCGCGTTACCCCGAAGATCCGCGAGAACTGCGAACGCCGCGAACCGGATCTGCGCGAGATCGCGCCGGGTCACCGGGCGAGGTGCTGGCTGTACTTTGATTGACAAGAAGGAGACACAAGAAGCGCTAAATACGAATATCTAAATCCTATGACGTTTAGTCGGTTAAGAATCAAATTCTATTCAAAATGGAAACAAAATTCAGCCACCCCCGCTCCCTATTAAAAATAGGATGCGGGGCGTAGCCGGCCTTGTCCCGCTTGCGGGGCTTGTCCGGGTTAGGTTTATATGCCGAAAACAATCCTGGAAGTCATCGATCTGAAGAAGCACTTCTTCCATCGCAAGGGGCTCTTTTCCGCCTTCAGCGGCGAGGAGCGCCGCATTCCCGCTGTGGACGGGGTGAGCTTCTATCTCAAGGAGAACGAGACCGTGGGGCTCGTGGGCGAGTCAGGGTGCGGCAAGACCACGATCGGCAGGACGGTGCTGCGGCTCGCCGCGCCCACGTCAGGCAGGATCCTCTTTGATGACAAGGACATCACCACGGCGACCACGGAACAGCTCAGAAAGCTCCGGGGTCAGATGCAGATGATCTTTCAGGACCTGGACGCGGCGCTCAACCCGAAGATGCGCATCCGGGACATCCTCCGTGAGGCCATCACCGTGCATCACAAGGTGAGCGATGAGGAAGTGAGCCGAAGGATCGGCGAACTTCTGGAGCAGGTGAACCTCAAGAAGGGCAAACTATCTAATTTCCCCCACGAGCTTTCAGGCGGCGAGAAGCGGCGCGTGGGGATCGCCCGCGTGCTGTCCGTGGGGCCGAGGCTCATCGTTGCCGATGAGCCGACAAGCGCCCTGGACGTGTCCATCCAGGCCCAGGTGGTGAACCTTCTGAGGGACCTGCAGAGCCAGCTCGGGCTCTCCTATCTTTTCATTTCTCACGACCTGCGCGTCGTGGAGCTGATCAGCCACAAGGTTGCGGTCATGTATCTCGGCAAGATCGTCGAGATGGGGCTCTCGGGCCGCATCGCGCACGCGCCGAAGCATCCCTATACGCACATTCTCTGGTCGTCCCTCGTGGAAAAGCAGAGCAAGGAATCATCCAGCGCGACCCGGAACACCCAGTCGGGCATTTGGGGCGTCTTCGATTTTGAGCGACCCTATTCGGGCTGCAGATTCGCTCCCCGTTGCCCGGTCTACGAGTCCCAGGGCCGCCCCACAGTCTGTACCGACCCGGCGAGCGAGCCGCAGCTGCGCGATATCGGCGACGGCCATCAGGTGGCCTGCCACTTCCCGCTTTAGTTTCCGCCTCTTGTCCTTCGGCAAAAAAGCATAACCAGTGCCGCCCCTGTCGTTTTCAGAAAACAGTGATACTCGTGTCGGCTGGTTTTGCGCACCGCCTTCGGGGCTGTCAGCTATGCTGCTCCGCCGGCCGCGCGGAGGCCGGTTTCAAAGCGTAGGCGCCCCGATGCGCGCGGCGGTTATTTTTTCAGGGAATGCTGCAGGCGGGTGAGCCAGACGATATGGCTCTTCTCTTCATCAATGACGGCATCCACGGCGGCCTTTTCGCTCACCATCGACCGGAGCCCCATGAAATAGAGCAGCGTTTCCTTCTCAAATCCCATTGCGAACCGAACGGCGTCCTGCGGCGTTTTGATCCCCTCCATGGAAGGAAGGGATTTCCCCTTCCCCAGAAAAAACTCGGACTCCACGAAGGCCCTCATGTAGTCACTAACTTCTTCCCACTGGGCGGGCTCCGGCGCGTTCCTGGCGACCTTCTCCTGCAACTCCGAGAAGGTCCGTTCGTGCACCTTTTCTTTTGACGCGAGCGTAGTGAAAAGCTTCGCAAGCTCGGGCTGTTCCCTGAACTTTTCGGCAATGGTCGTATAGAACTGAAAGCCGAGCCGTTCCGTTTGGAGCGCCATTTCGATTACTTCGGAGATCGAGTACTTGGTCATGACAATCCTCCTTCTCTGATGCCTTCCCTGGGACAAAATAATAGCCCTTCGCATCGGGAGTGTCAATTAAATTCTGGGAAATTCAGGCTTTCTGTTGCACAAATCCCGTTCCTGTGTTATTATTCGGCCCGTATGCGTACCTTCGCAGCATGTCTGCTCGCTGCCGTGCTGACAGTTCCCGGCGCGGCACACACGGCCGGAAAAGACCTCGCCGTCAAGGGAGTGCGCTATTTTTCCTATCCCACGTTCACGCGCGTTGTCTTTGAGATAGAATCGGCCGCTCCCTATGTGCTGACAAAGACCAGCGACGGACGGGGGATCGTCTTCTCCGCCTACGAAGGGCTGTTCTCCGTGGCAGCGTCCCTGCCTGTGATCAACGACGGCGTGATCAAGTCCATGGAAGTAAAGCGGGACACGGCCAAACCCTACGTGTTCGTTCACCTGGATGCTGCGGCAGGGGAGGTGAAGGACTTCGTTCTGCGCAGCCCCGACCGTATCGTGCTTGATATTTCACGCACAACGTCGGTTCCGGCGCCGATCGCCCCTGCTCCCCAGACCTCTGCCCCTGCGGCCACTCCGCCCCCTCCGGCTCCCCCGCAACCGGCAGCCCAGCAACCGGCAGCCCAGCAGACACCTCCCAGGATGGTGGTCGTTCTGGACCCCGGTCACGGCGGACGGGAAGCGGGGATCGTCACAGCCCACGGGTATGAAAAGGCGAAGTCCCTTGATCTGGCGCAGGCGATAAAAAAGGAGCTGAAGAAGCTGCTGCCCGATGCGGCCGTGGTGCTGACGCGGGACAAGGACCAATCCGTCTCGCTCGCCGGACGCGCTGCCGCATCGAACTCCGCAGGCGCAGCGTTGTTCATCAGCCTTCATTTCACGAACAGTAAGGATGCGCAGGTATACCTTCTCGGCGTCAGCGAAGGCAGCGGTTCTCAGCCGAGATCGGCGCCCAGGGATTTCCTGGGACTTGAGGCGGAAACAGGGAAACGGGAAACTCTCTGGGGAAGCCAGCAATACACCCATGCAGCCGAGAGCAGCAGCCTCGGCAGGACGGTCATGCAGCAGCTGACCAGCAGGAACGATGGAGGGCCCGCACAGGCGCCCCTGGCGCTTCTCCGGGCAGTGGACGCTCCGGCGATCCTGGTGGAAGTGGGGTTCGAGCAGAACAGGGCGCGGGCAGCCGAGGCGATCGCGCGCGGGGTGGAGGCCTATGCCGGAAAAAACCGATAGGCGCATCGACAGCAGCAATCGTGTCCTGCTCGTGCTGATCATCGTTCTTGCGGCCTTTGCCGTTTCCGGCCTGTATCTCTGGTCCCGCATGGAAGTCCCTGCGCCGACGCCGTCTGATGGGGCGGAGTCTCCGCCGTCGCTTGCACCGCTCCTGAGCCCTGCAGAGCCGCTGCCGGTCATGATGTTCTTTCCTTCCGGCGGCGTGATGGCGTCCGAGTCGGTCTCTGTGGAGCGGCAGTACGACTCCCAGTCCCAGGCACGTGAGGCAGTCGCCGCGCTGCTGACGAGCCCCCGTTCCTGGCAGGCGCCGTTGCTCAAGAACCTGAGGCTTTCGGCTCTTTATCTTGATACGTCGGGGACTGCCTACGTAGATCTGGTCCCTGCCAGCAAGGACCGTGACTTCCGCGGGTCCGTGAGGGACGAGCTGCTGGCCGTGTACGCCATTGTGAACACGCTGACGCAGAACTTCGAGGAAGTGAAGCAGGTCCATCTGCTGATCGAAGGCCGGGAGGCAGAAACGCTGGCAGGGCACATCGACCTTTCGGAATTCTTTCGCGCCAGGCCGGATCTGGCCCGGCAGTAGGAACGGCAGAGACGAGCGTTCGTCCGATTATGCAAAAGGCCATAGGCATATTTGATTCCGGAGTGGGGGGGCTGACCGTTTCGCGGGAGGTCATCGCGAGGCTCCCGCATGAGAACATCATCTATCTCGGTGACACGGCGCGTGTTCCCTACGGCATCCGATCGCCCGAGACCGTCACGCGCTACAGCTTCGAGAACACGCGTTTTCTCCTGAAGCAGGAGATCAAAGTGCTGGTGGTCGCCTGCAACACGGCGTCGGCCGTCAGCCTTGCGGCGGTGAAGAAGGAATTTCCCATGCCGGTGATCGGCGTACTTGAGCCCGGCGCCCGGGCCGCTGTCGCCGCAACGAAATCCGGCAGGATCGGCGTGATCGGCACGGAGGCCACGATCGGAAGCGGTGCCTATGAGCGCGCGATCAAGTCCCTGGACCCTGCCGCGGAGTTCTTCGGCCTTGCCTGTCCGCTCTTTGTGCCCCTTGCCGAGGAAGGCTGGACGGATAATGAAGTGGCTGAGCTCGTCAGTTCCGTCTATCTTGCGCCGCTGCGGGAGAAGCGCATCGATACGCTCGTGCTGGGGTGCACGCATTACCCGCTCCTCAAGGGAGTGATTGAAAAGGTCATGGGGCCCGGGGTGGCGCTTATCGACTCGGCTGTGGAGACTGCTGCCGAAGTGGCGGATGTGCTGGCGAAGCTGAACTGGGTGCGACAGGCGCCGGGCCCGGGCACTCGGAAATATTTTGTCACGGATTCGCCCGCGCGGTTCGAGCGCATCGGAAAGCGCTTTCTCGGAGATGGGGCCGTTACCGCCGAGCTGGTGCAGGTGGGCGGAGCGTAGCAGGCCGGATTCGGGCAGGTGCCAGGTACGAAGCAACGAGTAAGGGGGACGCA
This sequence comes from Nitrospirae bacterium GWC2_57_13, assembly GCA_001805055.1. Classification (GTDB taxonomy): domain Bacteria; phylum Nitrospirota; class UBA9217; order UBA9217; family UBA9217; genus GWC2-57-13. The sequence goes on along the minus strand of MHDZ01000078.1, from coordinate 14,284 downwards.
TGCTGAAAAAGGACTGCGACTATACCAGAAAATCTCTTCGCAAATATCTTCTGGGGCACCTGTTCACGCATGAGCAGAAAAAGATCGAGCGGCATCTGAAGAAATGCGCCTTCTGCAGCACTGATTACCAGGCGCTTCGGCGTTCCGCCGAGACCAGGAAGCTTTTAAAGGATATCACGCCGCCGGAGGGCGTGGTCCAGCGGGTGAGGGCGGGTGTGTCCGTGCTTTCGGTCCTGAAGCGGCTGCTGTACCGCCCTTTGTGGATAGCGGGCTTTCTGGCGGCTGCGGCTGCATTGTATCTGTATGTGATCGCTCCGCTGTATCATGACCGCGAGCTTGAGAGCATCGAGGCAGCTGCGCCCCAGGCTGCGCCTGCCGAACCTGTCCTTGCCGAGGCCACGGCGCCGAGGCCCCAACCTGCGCCCGCCGTGCCGAAGCCAGCGGCCCAGGCCCCGGCCCGGGAGCCGCTTGTGGTCACGATCACCGTTGAGGACGAAGCCTCGGCAATATCGAGGATCAATGCGGTGATGCAGGGCCACGCCGTGCTCCGGAACAGGAGGTTTTCTGCTTCCGATCGTGAGATCACCGGCAGCCTTACCCCTAAGGAACTCCTGACGCTTTTTAATCGGATCGAGCCGTCGGGAAAGATCCGGTACCAGCGGTCGGTCCTTGAATCTTCTCCTGCTACCGAATCCCTTCCCTTTGTACTGCGGCTGAATACGGTCCCGGCTGCTCCGAAGGCGGCAGCGCCCGGGCAGCCCGCCGCGCAAAAACCGGCGCAGGCCGCTCCGGCGGAGACGCCGCAGCCCTCAGCGGCGAGGCCCTGAAGCGGCGGCGACGGCAGAGGTGGCGATGTCTCGAAGCGGAATGGCCGATGATCCCTCATACCAGGAAACGATCGAGTATCTCTACGGCCTGCAGAAGCACGGGATCAAACTCGGCCTGGATAACAGCCGGGTGCTCATGGAACTTCTCGGCGATCCCCACCGGCGGTTCCGTTCCGTCCATATCGCGGGGACGAACGGTAAGGGCTCCACTGCCGCCTTTCTTGCCTCCCTGCTGCGCACCGCGGGGCTTCGCACGGGGTTGTATACGTCACCGCATCTTGTCAGTTTCACCGAACGAATACGCATCGACAATTTCCTGATCTCCGAAGCGCGGGTCGTCGAACTGGCGCGGCGCGTGCGCGCAGCCTACCGGAGCGCCCAGCTCCCGCCGGGCGCGGGGGCGCTCAATCCCACCTTTTTCGAAGTGACCACGACCTTGGCCTTCACCTACTTTGCCGAGGAAGGCGTGGACATCGCGGTTATCGAGACGGGTATGGGCGGAAGGCTTGACTCCACGAACGTTGTCACGCCGCTGGTGTCAGTGATCACTAATATCGATCTCGAGCACACGGAGTTTCTGGGCACCACACTGCAGCAGATCGCCGTAGAGAAGGCGGGCATCATCAAGCCCGGTGTTCCCGTCGTTACCGGAGTCGTGCAGCCCGAGGTGATCTCCGTGCTTGAAATGAAGGCACGGGAAGCAGGCGCGTCGCTCTACAGGCTGGGAAAGGACTTCAGCGCGGGCGATGTATCCGTCCGGGAGGCGGGGCAGGAATTCGTGTACCGCGGCACCACGGGGGCTCGCGCACGATTCACGATCCCCCAGTTTGGCCGATATCAGGTGGACAATGCCTGTCTGGCACTTGCTTCCGCTGAATGCCTTCAGGCAGCAGGCATCGTTCTGACCGGGGAGCAGACAAGGAAGGGGCTCGCACAGGCCCGCTGGGAAGGGCGTCTTGAGCGGGTAGCGGTCCGGCCCGACATCTACCTTGACGGCGCCCACAATCCCGCCTCCGCAAGGGTTCTGGCCTTGACCGTGGCGGAGATGAAGAGAACCTATCGCAAGACCCATCTTGTCCTGGGCGTCCTTGCCGACAAGGACTGGCGCGGCATAGCAGCAGCGCTCCTGCCCCTGGCTGATTCGGTCATTGTGACGCGGCCTGCTTATTCCCGGGCACTGGAAACGGAGCGGCTGGCCGCCGAGGTCGGAGCGGGTGGAGCGTTGGTCAGTTCGGCGTCCACTGTTGTCGAGGCCCTTGCTGCGGCGCGGGCGGCTGCCGCGGTCGATGACCTCATTCTGGTCACCGGCTCCCTTTATGTCGTGGGGGAGGCGCGGGAGGCGCTCGTTCCCGAGAACGACGGCTCTGCAGCGCTCAAAGGACTGACAGGATGAACGGAACCGCGAGAAGTGCGGCATGCCGGACGAAAAGGTGAAGAGCGTAAACCTTGCCATGCAGACCATGAAAATGATCATCGTGCCAGTCCTGCTTTTCGCGGGCTTCCTGTTGGGACGGCCTGATGCCGCTCTCGCCCAGGAGCCGGCGGGCAAGATTCCCGTCACCGTGAAAGCGGACAACCTCGACTACGACCGCACGAACGACCGGTACGTCGCCGTGGGGAACGTCAAGATCGAGCAGGAGGGGCTGCTGCTAGAAGCAGATCGGATCGTTCTGGACAATCGGACCGGTGAAGCTCTCGCCGAGGGATCCGTTTACTTCCGGGACAACAGCGGCGTTCTGCGCGCCGAGAAGCTCCAGATGAACATCAACACAAAGTCGGGCCTCATCTACCGGGGCGAGCTCTTCATGAGCAAGGACAACTACCACCTGAAGGGTGAGCGGATCGAGCGCCTCGGTGAGAGCGTCTATCGGATCGAGAACGGCAGCTTCACCACCTGCGATGATGAAGAGTGGTATCTTAAGGCGCGCGAGATCAATGTGGATATGAACCGCTATGCCACAGGCCGCGGCGTGTCCTTCAACATGGGGGGGGTGCCGCTTTTTTATACGCCCTATCTGCTCTTCCCGGTCCGCCGCCAGTCGGGACTGCTGATCCCCGAGGCGGGCTTCAGCAGCAGCGAAGGCTTTCTGATGAAGAACGCGCTGTTCTGGGCGATATCGGATTCCCGTGACATGACGCTCTATTCCGACTACCGCGACAGGCTGGGCCACGGCACAGGCGTGGACTTCCGGTACGTATCGTCCCGCGACTCTTCGGGCAGGGCCTACTATAAGTATTTCGATCGCCGCGATTCCGATCAGTATCTCTGGGAGTTCTCGCTGCAGCACCGCGAGGAATTCGCCGAAGACCTTTCGGCCCGCGTTGACATCAATCTGGTGAGCGACCACCTTTACTATCAGACGCTGGAAAAGAAGCTTGAGCTTCGCTCCCGCCCCTATCTTGACTCGAATGTTTTTTATGTAGAACGCTGGGACACCGCCGCGCTCTATCTGGCAGGTCAATATTCGACGGACCTTACCCAGCTGAACGATGTGACGATACAGAAGCTGCCGGAGTTGCGCTATACGATCTTCCAGGAGCGCATTGCCGGCCCCCTGCATCTGAGCTTTGACGGTTCGGCGGTGAATTTTTCCCGACAGCAGGGCAACGGCCTTCGGCGCGCCGACTTCGGTCCCCAGTTTTCAGCCCTCTTCGGCAGGAGCGGGGTGAGCTTCACGCCCCGGGCAGGGGTGCGGGCAACGTTCTATGATCAGGGGGAGACAACGCCGGAGCCCGTGGAGCGGCAGTATTTCTTCGGCGGGGCTGATCTCAACGCCCGGCTATCGAGGGTCTACGGCGCCGAGAGCGATGCAGGCATTGGTAAGATCCGGCATTCCATCGAGCCCACGGTTTCTTATAACTATATATCCCGCATCGACAGGGCCGAGATTCCCCAGTTCGATTCAGTGGATGCTGTGACCGCGGAGAATCTTATGACCTTTGCGCTGATCAACCGGTTCACGGCCCAGTACCGCGAGGGGGCCGCTGTCCGGAACTATGACATGCTCATCATGCGCTTCTCCCAGTCCTATGATCTGCACATCGCGAGAAACGGGGCGCTCCCCAACGAACAGACCCGTTCGGCCCTGCGCGGTGAAGTATACCTGCGCACACCGAAGCTGCTGACCTTGTCGGCCAACGGCGAGTACGATACCTATATCGACCGATTGAAGTCTTCGTCGGAAAGTGTGACCGTCAACGGCGAAGTGATCCAGTTCGACGTTACTCACCGGTATCTTCGGGAGCCGCGAACCGAATTCCTGATAGGCGGAGCCGGGGCAAAGCTGCGGAAATGGAGTGTCAGCGCCAGGCTCTGGCATGATCTCGAGAATAAAACTACCACCCAAGAGGAATACCGGGCACAGTACGGGTCCCAGTGCTGGGGCCTCGGCGTGGCCTATGTTTCGAAGCCCGGTGAGACGCAGTATCTTTTTTCCCTCGAGCTCAAGGGGATCGGGGCCGTGAAGTTTTGACAAGAGAGCAGAGGGTTGAAATACGGTTACGGCAACGAGGCCCGTTTCGTTGTTCGGTTGCGTTGTTCGTCTTTACCGCGTAACCTTTTCAACCGCTTTACGATACGGGCTTCGCAGCCGACAGACGCTTTACTTTTTTACTCCATGCGCCATGCACCATGCCCTATGCGACGACAGGACAGGAGGTTTCATGGCCGACGAGATGGTGGTGCTGATAACGGCTGGTTCCGAGGACGAGGCGGCGAAGATCGCCCGGGCGCTGGTGGACGACCGCCTCGCGGCCTGCGTAAATATTCTTCCGGGAATACGGTCCCTTTTTTTCTGGGACAACAAAGTGCAGGACGAGCGGGAAGTGCTCATGATCTGCAAGACCAGGCAGCCCCTCATCGAGAAGATCATCAAAAGGGTCAAGGAGCTCCATTCCTACACTGTTCCCGAGATCATCGCCCTGCCCATCGCCGCCGGGTCTGCAGAGTATCTCGGCTGGGTCCGGGAGACCACGGGGGAATAGTGCAGATCTGGGTCCGAACCGGGCCGGACCAGACCCGATGTCATGGAAGACCTCTTCCACCCAGACCGGGGTAACGGCCTGCTTTCTCGCCCTGGAGCGATGCCGCTGTCCTTGGGCGAACAAGACTTCGGAAAAACAGGGACACCATATATGGTAAGTATTCGGAAAATAGGCACAATATATCGGAACCGCACAAGTTTTTTTGGAATAATTTTTTTACAAGTGCTTGACAATACAGCCCGTTTTTGTTAATTTCAATGCAGCTCTGTTTGCGCCTATTCGGGGGTTAGATGAAGGATAAGAAAGTCAGAAAGCCTGGGAAAAAAGAGTATTTTACCTTCATGTTCGTGCCGGGCCCCAATGCCCGGGTGCGCTCCCTCAGCATTTCCAAGACCATTTTCCGAAATGTCTTTATTTCGATATTTGGGGTCCTCCTGCTCTCCCTGTATCTCCTCTACGAGTACAATTACGCCACGGACAAGGTGTGGGAGCTGCGCGCTGTGCGCGAGGAGCTGATGCAGCAGAAAGCTGAAGTGCAGAATTTCGCCCTTGATCTTCTTGACTACAAGCGGCAGATGTTCCGCCTTCGCGACCTTGATACAAAGCTGCGCCGCACCGTGAGCCTGGGGCCCCGGGACAAGGCCCAGCAGGTGCTCGGCATCGGCGGCCCTGACGAACTCGGCATCCAGAACCTGACGAATCTCGGAGAGAAGAAGCAGGATGACGCGCTGAAGGAAATGCGCCATGAACTGGTGCAGCTCAAATCGGCGGCCATGAAGCAGGAAGCTAGCCTGCAGATGCTGATCGAGTATTTCGAGGACAAACGCTCCCTCTTCGCATCCACACCGACGATCTGGCCCGTAAAGGGCTGGGTCACTTCGCACTTCGGCAACCGAACATCCCCGTTCAGCGGCATCGTGAGACTGCACGAAGGAATCGATATCGCGGCCCAGACAGGAACTCCGATCGCGGCACCTGCCGACGGGGTGGTGCTCAAGGCCGGCTTCGGCACGGGCTACGGCAACATGGTGGAGATCAGCCACGGCTACGGAATCAAGACGCTCTATGCACATAACTCCCGGTTGAACGTGAAAGCGGGGCAGCGGGTGAAACGCGGCGATATCGTCTCCTTTCTGGGGGATTCCGGCTCCAGCACAGGTCCGCATCTCCACTATGAAGTGCGCGTGAACGGCTTGCCTGTCAACCCGTCGAGATACATGCAGTAAGAAAGGGATCCTCCCGAGACGCATATCCTGCCCTATTACATTCCTATGAGTTCTTATCAATTCTCATATATATCACTGAAGCTGTCCGGGGAAGAAGACGTCGGGGGACGTGGAGATGCTTCTTCTCATGTTTGTTAAATCGTATTCCGGCTGCGGCGACGTGTTGACGGCTGCTGCGGAGCGGAACCAGGCAAGGAGGGAGTAGTATCATGTCGACTACGAATGGGAAAGTGAAGTGGTTCAACGAAGCGAAGGGGTACGGTTTCATCGAGCCCGATGGCGGCGGCCGCGACGTGTTCGTGCACTACTCGGCCATCCAGGGCGAAGGATACAAGACGCTTTCCGAGGGTCAGGTCGTTGAGTTCGAGGTCACCCAGGGAGAAAAAGGTCCGCAGGCGGCAAATGTGAGCAAGTCTTCCTAACCAGGAGCATACGGGACGGCGTACTGCCGTCCCTTGCTGTTTTGAAGGCTGGAAGCGGTACGACAAAAAGGACGAAGGTTTAATCCATTCAGCAGCCCCGAAGGTTTTCCCCCATCTTCGGGGCCTTTTATTTTTTGACGTCCGGACCGGACGTCACAGGAGCTTGTCTCAGCAGGGCAGGTAGTTGACGTCGTAGCCGTTGCTCTTGAACGCCAGCCGCAGTTCCTTCCTCTCAACAGGCGTCATGACCGTAAAGAGTTGTTTTACCTTCTCGCCCGACCGTTCAGCCGTGCAGTTGAACCGGTAGAAATTTTCCTTCACGTCCTTTGCCAGGTGAGTGTCCGAAAGGATCTTTTGCAGGTCTCCGGAGTCGCAGAGCATGGTCTGGAGGGACTTCGCGTTGCTTTCGAGGAAATAGCCATAGCCGTTCTTGCTTACCAGGAACGTTGACGAGCAGCCGACTGCAAGCAGGGCCGCGGCAGCAAAAGTAGTTACGAGCATCCTGTTCATAGAGAACCTCCCCTTACTTCGCCTGTATGAGGCGGAATATCCTGTCCTTGATCTCCTGTGCTGTCCAGTCCTTCTCGCCGATGTACCGTTCCGCGATCAATCCCTTTTTGTCGATCAGAAAGCTCATGGGCAGCGCCAGGACAGCGTAGGCGTCGAAGTATATCTCCTTGTCCGGGTCCATCAGGACCGGAAAGGCGAGCTTGTTCTTGTCGATGAAGGAGCGGACGACCTTCTCCGATTGATCGACGGATATAGCAACCACCACGAAGCCGTCCTTTTTGTATGATTCGTACAGGCTGTTGAGCGACGGCATCTCGGCGCGGCAGGGGCCGCACCAGGTGGCCCAGAAGTTGACGAGAACGACCTTGCCGGCATAGTCGGACAGGTTCACCGTCTTTCCGTTCAGGTCCTTCAGCTCGAAGGGCGGTGCCACCTTGCCGGGCTCAGTGCCGTAGTCAGCAGGTCCCGCAGCGGCGGCGACAGCGGCTGTCACGATGATGATAAGAAAAATAAAAAAGCGTTTTTTCATGCTTTCCCCGTGCTTCAAAGGTTGCGAATATGCTAAACAAATTCAGGATGCTTGTCAACCCCGTTGTTGTGGCAGGCTTGCGGGACGAACGTATTGATTCCCCGGGGAATCTCCTGTATTATCACAGGAAACTATTGCTGCTGCGGACATTCACAAGCCGGACAAGCCAGAGCCAAAAACGGTTAAACCACGGGCGGAGGCCGCACACGGTTTTTTTGGACCAAGGCAACCATGGTGCCGTGATTTACGCCGACGCGGTCGGCTCGGTCCACAGCACCTGTATTCATCTGTGTGTCCCGCACAGCGGGACCCGTGGTTATATGTTCTGCCCTTTTGAAAACAATCAAATTTCCCGGTTACTAGCGGACAGGAAATGACCAGAAAACTGACGGAAAAGATCGATGCCCTCCTCGCCCGTGAGCGCGGAACCATCTATAAGGCGCGCGGCGCCGATGTCGAGGTGGCCCTCGCCTATCCGAACACCTACCACGTGGGAATGTCGAACCTCGGCGTGCACCAGATCTATGCAGTGCTGAACAGGCGTGATGACACGGCCTGCGAGCGCGTGTTCCTGCCTGATGAGGACGACCGCGAAGAATATTACCGCACCGGTACGGCGCTCGCTGCACTTGAGAGCCAAAGGCCGGTAAAGGACTTCGACATCCTTGCCTTTTCCGTCTCCTTTGAGCAGGACTATCTGAACGTGCTCGAAATGCTCGATCTCGCGGGGATCCCTGCCGGGCGAAGCGAGCGGGGGCCCGGGGACCCGCTGCTCGTGCTTGGCGGCATCTGCACCTTCTTCAATCCTGAACCGCTGGCGGACTTCTTCGATATCATGATCATCGGCGAGGGCGAGGAAGTGGTGCAGGAGTTCATCGAGGTCTTCCGGCTGAACCGGGACAAGGGCAGGGACGCGCTGCTGCGGGCCCTCTGCTCCGTGGAAGGCATCTATGTGCCGGGGTTCTATGAGGTCGAGTATCTTGCCGACGGAAGGATCCGCGGCCGAACGCGGCTCGTGCCCGAAGCGCCGGAGCGGATCAGGAAGCGCTCGGTCAGCGATATCGACAGGGCAGCGGCCTCGTCGGTGATCCTTACGCCGGACACGGAGTTCAGCGACATGCACCTTGCCGAGATCACGCGGGGCTGCGGCAGGCACTGCCGGTTCTGCATGGCCGGGTACATCTATCTTCCGCCGCGGAACCTGAGCAGCGATCAGGCAGGAGAGCAGGCAAAGCGCGCCGACGATGTTTGCGGCAAGATCGGCCTGGTGGGGTCTGCACTCTCCGACTATCCGGCCATCGACGAGCTCTGCGCGCGCATCGAAGGCAGCCTGTCCGTCTCGTCGCTCCGGGCCGACTCGCTCAGCCCCGCGCTGATCGAACGGCTCGCCCGGAGCGGCCACAAGACCATCTCCATCGCTCCCGAGGCGGGCTCTGAGCGGCTGCGGAAGGTGATCAACAAGGGCCTCGACGAGGCGGACATCCTGCGCGCCGCTGACCTCGTCTTCGGAAGCGGCATTCCGAACCTGAAGCTCTACTTCATCATCGGTCTGCCCACGGAAACGGACGACGATGTGGCCGAGATTTCGGCGCTCGCGCAAAAGGTGCGCGAGGTCCAGCTCAGGCACGCCCGCGCAGCAGGCAGGATCGGCAGGATCACGCTGAGTGTCAACTCCTTTGTGCCGAAGCCCTTTACGCCTTTTCAGTGGGAGCCCATGGAAGCCGTGGCAAGCCTGAACCGGAAGATGCGAAGCCTCGAAAAAACGCTCAAGCCTGTGGGCAATATGAATGTCATTCATGACCTTCCGAAATGGGAATACTTCCAGGCACTGCTGTCGCGCGGCGACAGGCGCCTTGGCAGGCTTCTGCAAGCAGCGCACCGCCATGACGGGGACTGGAAAGCCGCAGCTCGTGAGCTCGGCGCGGACATGGATTTCTATGTTGCCAGGCGGCGCGACTTCGACGAGGTCCTTCCCTGGGATTTCATTGACATCGGAGTACGGAAAGATTATCTTAAGAAGGAATTTGAGCGAGCGCTGGAAGGGAAGTACACGCCGCCCTGCAAGGTGGGATCGTGCAAGACCTGCGGGGTGTGCGGGTAGCGGCGAGTTCGGAGTGGCGAATGCGGAATGCGGAATCAGGAACAGGGAAACATCAACGACCTTGTTTCTCGCAAAGCAGCAGTTTAAACAGGCGTCAGGGGTAAGGGGTAAGGGGTGAGAGGTGAGGAGTTAAGGGGCCGGAACTAAACTTCAGGCTCCTTGCTCTCTCTGCGTCTCCGCGAGAAAACGGCCTGGATTTCTTCGTGTTCTTCGCGCGCTTCGTGGTGAGAATAAGGACTTTGCATTCCTTCGCGACCTTAGCGCCCTGGCGGTGAACGTTTACACATGAACGTCGAAGTAAAAATGAGAGCTCCATTCCTGACGGTCCCGGACTTCGGGAGCTCAGGAAAAATCATCCACGCCTTCACCACGCGGCGGAACGGCCTCGGCGCGCGAAACAACGGGATCAAGCAGGTCGATGACTGGCGCGACGTGGCAGCGAGCTTCGGGATCGGCCTCGAAAAGCTCGTGACCGTGAACCAGGTGCACGGCGACGAGATCGTACGCATCAGCGAAATGCCCCACAGCGCCGGCGGGTATCAGAAGGTGCAGGCCGACGGGATCATCACTGACCTGCCCGGCCTGGCCGTTGGTGTCGAGACAGCCGATTGCGTGCCGGTCCTGCTCTATGATCCCAGGCGCCCTGTTGTGGCCGCAGTGCATGCCGGCTGGCGCAGCTCGCTCAAGCGGATCGTTCAGAAGGCCGTTGTGATGATGCGCACCCACTATGACTGCGATCCCCACGGGATGATGGCTGCCATCGGTCCGGCAATCGGCCCTGAATGCTACGAGGTGGACGAGGCCGTGATGGGCCCGCTGCAGGAGGAATTCGCTGTCTGGAAAAAGATCGCATCGCAGCGCCCGAACGGACGATGGAGCCTCGATCTCGTGCACCTGAACAGGATTCAGCTCGCCGAAACAGGGTTTTCCCAAAAGAACATCCACGCGCTGGGATTGTGCACGTCCTGCCGCCGGGACCTGTTCTATTCCTTTCGCACCGAGGGGCGGACCGGACGGATGCTGTCGGTGATAATGCTGAAACCGTGAGGGGTTTTTTGGACACGGAAAGGTCGGATAAATCCGGAGAGGGCAAAAGCTTTTTCGTGAAGGACTTGTTTGGACACGGATCAGATCTGTAAGGGCGAAAGAGAAAAATCAGCAGTGAATCAGGTAAATTCTAACGAGGCAAAAGCATTTCCCTTTTACAAGAACTACCCGTAACTTACCTGTTTTATCAGATGTGATCAGATTTGATCCGTGTCCAATAGGTTTGCAGGTCCATAATGACCATTGCGGAGAATCTTAAGGCAGTACAGGACCGAATAGCCGCAGCGGCAAAGCGCGCAGGGCGCGACCCGGCATCCGTCAAGCTTCTGGTCGTGACCAAGACTGTTGATCCGGCGCGCATCCGGGAAGCTGTGAAGGCCGGGGCGGCGATCCTCGGCGAGAACCGGGTGCAGGAGGCGCGGGACAAGATCGCGCAGCTCGGCGGGCTTGCAACCTGGCACCTCATCGGCAGCCTCCAGAAGAACAAGGCCAAGTACGCCGTGAAGCTCTTCGACCTTATCCATTCCGTGGACAGTCTGGAGCTGGCGCAGGAGATTGATCAACAGGCCGCAAGGGCCGGCAAGATACAGCGTGTACTGATCGAAGTGAACATTGCAGGCGAGGATGCCAAGGCAGGGATCAACGTCGGCACTGCCGTTGACCTTGCCAGGGAAGCAGCGAAGCTCAGGAACATCAGAATCCAGGGGCTGATGACCATGCCGCCCTACTCAGAGGACCCTGAGAACTCGAGGCCTTATTTTCAGCGGCTGCGGGAGCTTGCCGGGGTCATAATAAAGGAAAACATCTCCGGCCTCTCGCTGCAGGAGCTGTCCATGGGCATGAGCGGCGATTTTGAGGTTGCCGTGGAAGAAGGGGCAACGATGGTGCGGGTTGGTACGGCCATTTTTGGTTCGCGGTAGGGTAGGAAGGTAAGAAGTTGGGAAGGTATGAAGTTAAGAAGAGGCGTTTATGTATCAGCGTCTCGCACCTTCCGATCCGCTTACCTTCTTAGCTTCGTCCTTGCAGGAAGTGTGGGCAGTGCTAAGAAAGAGAACAGGGAGAGCATATGGCGATAGATAAGAAGATCGCATTCCTCGGCGGCGGCAACATGGCCGAAGCGCTGATCAAGGGTATGCTGGCAGCGGGAACGATCACGCCTGACCGGATCATGGTGTCGGACATTTCCGCGGAGCGGCTTGCGCATCTGCGCAAAACCTATGGTATCATTGTGCTGAAGAACAACCGTGAGGCCATCGGCGAGCCGGGCATCCTGGTGCTGTGCGTCAAGCCCCAGGTGATGGAAAAAGTGCTGACAGAGCTCGGCCCCACGGTCCATGAAAACACCCTGATCATATCCATAGCAGCGGGGGTCACCATCAGCGCCATCGAGAAGGCGCTGGGCGGACCGCATCGGGTCATCCGGGTGATGCCGAACACGCCGGCACTGGTGCTTGCCGGCGCTGCTGCGCTGGCGCCGGGAAAGAACGCCACCCATGCCGACCTGGCCGCAGCTCAGGCCATCTTTTCCTCTGTGGGCAGGGCCGTGGTGGTGGAGGAGCGGCTCATGGATGCGGTGACCGGCCTTTCCGGCAGCGGGCCTGCCTACGTGTTCACGTTTATCGAGGCCCTGGCCGATGCAGGCGTGGAGGCCGGCCTCACGCGGCAGCTCGCGCTGGAGCTTTCTGCCCAGACCGTGCTCGGCGCCGCGAAGATGGTGATCGAAACCGGGGAGCATCCCGGCAAGCTGAGGGACATGGTCACGTCCCCGGGCGGAACCACCATCGCGGGGCTTCACGCGCTTGAAAAGGGGAGCTTTCGCGCCACGATCATGAATGCCGTGGAAGCGGCAACTGAAAGGAGCAAAGAGCTGGGGAAATGATCGAAGGCAGGAAGTCAGGAGAAAGGCTGAAGGTGGGAAGGTAGGAAGGGAAGAAGGGAAGAAGTTGGGCCGATGCTTACCCTCGTACCCTCCCATCTTCTTAACTTCATGTTTTATACAACAGGAGGTACAATGTCCTTTTTTGGAAATATTCTGTTCGGACTCACCAAGGTCCTGGCTATCGTGCTGGACCTCTATTTCTGGATCATTCTGGCCCGCGCCCTGATCTCCTGGGTGAACCCCGACCCGCGCAATGCCATCGTGAAGATTCTGCACCAGGCCACGGAGCCGGTGCTGCGACAGCTCAGAAAGATAGCGCCGCCCTGGAAAACGGGCGGGATCGACATATCACCGCTTTTCGCGATCCTGATCATTTACTTTCTTGAATACGCCCTGATCAGGAACCTCTATGACGCAGCGAGAGGTCTTGGAGGAGGGAGATTGCCATGAGAGTAACGCCGCTGGACATTCAGCAGAAGCGGTTCCATCTGGCCCTGCGCGGCTACGTGCGGGCCGAGGTGGACGAGTTCCTCGATCTCATCAGGGAGGAGATGGAGGACCTGATCCGCGAAGTGACTGAGCTTCGCGAGTTCCATCATACGTATGATGAGCGGCTGCGCGCGCTGCAGGACAAAGAGGACAACCTCAAGAACACCATGCTCATGACCCAGAAGCTGGTGGAGGACCTGAAGGACAGCGCGCGCAAGGAAGCGTCCCTGATCGTCAAGAACGCCGAGGTGGACTGCCAGAAGACCGGCAATGACGCTCTGCGCGAGAAGGTGAAGCTCGATGCGGACATTCAGAACCTGAAGCGCCAGCGGCATCATTTTCTGCAGGACATGAAAAAGGTGATCCAGATGCACCTGGAAATGATCAACTACGAGGAGACAGGCGAGGAAGTGCGGGATGTGTCCCCTGCCGGCTCCTGATGCCTCCGGCCCCGCGCTCCTGACGATCAGGATCCAGCCCCGAGCGTCCCGGAACGAGGTCATCTTCCCGGAGGACGGCACCATCAAGATCAGGCTCATGGCCCCGCCCGTGGACGGAGCAGCGAACGAAGCCCTGGTCCGGTTCCTTGCCGATATCCTCAACATCCCGAAGTCGGACATCGGGATCGTCTCAGGCCACACGTCCCGCCGGAAGATCGTCAGGATCCAGGGGTTGAGCGCAGAGGACGTGAAAGGGCTGTTGAATGAGAAGAGGAAATAGAGTACTATTATAGAAGCAGAAAGTAAGAAGGGAAGAGGGTAAGAGGGCATGAAACGGTTGACTTGCTTAACTTCCTACCTTCCCAGCTTCCTATCTTCCAGGTTCACAGAAAGGGGGGCGACTGGTTTCGACGGGGATCAAGAGGTCGGGAGTTGCATGCCGAGGTGCCATGGGGCTCGTTAAACACATGGCAAAACACAACTGCCAATAACCACGAACTGGCACTCGCTGCTTAATAAGTAGCGCATCTCCCGGCTGCCGCCCGAGCGGTTGGAGGGATGTAAAATTCGGGCTGGTCTTCCCGCTGTGTCCGGGGCGGGAGGATAAGACAATCTGGGCTGGCCGAATCCAAAGCTTTCCCCAAGGCGCTGGATGAGGCGAGAGCTTAAAACGAGGGGATAAGCATGTATGAGCTTTCGGTTGAAGGTTTCCGGACGCGGGTTCGATTCCCGCCGCCTCCACCAGTTTACGGTTTCACAGAGTCCATTGTCTCGCAAAAGCCCCTTGAAAAAGGGGCTTTTTCTTTGTGCGCCCGGCAGGGCGCACTCAC
>MHDZ01000077.1 GCA_001805055.1 Nitrospirae bacterium GWC2_57_13 | reverse complement strand
GGAATACAAGAAAGCTCTCAAGCAGGCGGACACCACGGAGGATGAATTACAGGAAAAGATCGAGCGAGAGTCGCTTGTACAGGCGGTGAAGGAAAAGGCAGTTATCGTACCATCGCAGGTCGGCGAAGATGAGCTCAAGAGATATTATGCCGAGAACAGGACGAAATTTCGTCAGCCAGAAAGCGTCAGGCTCAGGCTCATATCGACGAAAGATGAGAAAAAAGCAAAAGAAGTGCTCGGCAGGGTAAAGGCAGGGGAGGATTTCGGCAATCTTGCGGCACAGATGTCGGAAGATATGTACCGAATCAAGGGCGGCGATATTGGTTACGTCCACCGCGGGCGTGTTTTCCCGGAGGTCGAGGAGGCGGCCTTCAGGATGAAGATTGGGGAAACGAGCGGCTTGATCCAGGCAAAGGGAACGTGGTTCGTCATCAAGGTGGAGGACAGAAAGCCCGAGCATGAACTGACCTTCGACGATGCAAAGGAAAAGCTGAAAAAAGACCTGGAGGCCAAGAGGTCTGCCGAGATCATGGAGAAATGGATGACAGGTCTCCGGGTGAATGCGAAAATCGAGATCCTGTCCAAAGAAGCGGGCGATGGGGTTAAGCCTTAATAGGGTTCTGTGCCGGCTGTCAGCGGGTCAGTCACTAACGTGTTGCCACGCGCCCGGGATATAGGTTTAAGCTTTTTTGCTCCTCTATAAATTGTTCCTTTTTGCTCACCTCTGAGCGTTTTTGCTCATGCCTGACCTGTTTTATAGGTTTAATTCCTCTAACCACTTGAAAATTAATAAAATATAAGTCTTGCGCGAAGGCAGTATTATTGCATATGGAATGACGGCATGAGTATTCAGATTTTATTCAGGAAAATAGTTACGTTGAGCCTAGTGCGCAGAATAGCGTTTTTCATGGCCATTATTTCGCTTATCGTGGGACTGCCTTTTCAGGCTTCAGCCCAATATCACGTGTCGGGAGTTGTGGAGTTCGCTTATCGGGACTATCAGACGAAGACCAACGGCGTGGTGACCTCAGACGAGCAGTACTGGACGCAGGTCTACCGGGCTGCTACGAGCGGCCATTTTCTGGACCCGCGGTTCATGAAGTTTACGGCAGGTGCGGGATATTCGGTCATGACCTTCAAGGAAAGCCCTGATCGAGATGTGCTTGATTACAACCTGTCCTTCCAGTTTTTTCCCGGAATGAAGATATCCTGGACCCTTTTCGGCAGCGAGTCCTCCCAAACGGTCGACAGCACGTCAAGTATCGCGGGATACGATCTGCAGACAAGAACCTATGGCGGGACACTGTTCATTCGTCCAGGGAGCAGCGCGAACGGAAGGAACAACAGGAACAACCGGAATAACCAGAATGGCGGCGCGTTTCCGGATATAACGCTGTCCCGTACGCATACGGAGTCCGAGTCGAAGTCCCTTTCCAGCCCCCTCGATGAATCGCGCGACGACACCAGGGCGTCGCTGAGCTATCGCCTGAATTCCGCTGTTGATCTGAATCTGGATGCCGGCCTGGAAGAGTATGAAAATTTTATTACCTCTTCCTTCTATGCAACGCGAACAGCAAACCTGAGATCAAACATCCGTGTTTCCCCGGACGGGACACTGACACTGACCGGACGCCTTACGGACCGGGAAACGGACAATATTGCCGGCATTAACACGAGTTCCGACAGGACGTATGCCTCATCGGCGCTGCTGGATTTCAAGGAAAAGGACGGCATCAAGCACTCGTATAGGTATGATTTTGCGCGACAGCTCATGGAAGGCACGACAAACACGGATCTCCGCGTTCACAAAGGCGATGCGCGAGTGATATACAATCTCCGGGAGTCCCTGCGAGTGCAGGGTGGCGTCGAATACAGTCTGACGGACTATACCCGCGAGCCCGAGTTACCCCCGGGGCCGGGTACCGATCCCGGGGAGATCAGCACTCTGCAGACGGGCGGCGTGACAGCGGGTCTGCTCTATAAGGACAAGTTCTCACCCCGGTTTTTCGCGCCCTTTGTTCTTGATGCAGGTTATGATATATCAGCGGGATCTTCCAGCCTCTCGACGGAAACAGCCGGCCTGAGTGAAGGGAATGGTTGGTATTATTCGAATACGGTGAATGCGGGTTTCAGCAGTGATGGATGGGAAAAGGAAAGCCTCAACCTGACGTACATGTTCAGTACTAAAAGGGACCATTCACCGGTGAACAACGATCTGTGGCGCCATTATTACCGCGCGTTCTTCTCTTCCAGGAGGATCCCGGACACGTCAGTTCGGGGATCAGCGAGTTATACTTCTCAGGAAGACACGTCAGAAGCAAGAAATTACATCATCGCCACAGAACCGGGTACCAACCAGCAGCGCCGCACCGTTATGTATGATGTGAACGCCGATCACACCCTTTCTGCCTACTCCACAATCTCAGCCGGGGCAAGCCGCGGCCAGACGACCTCGACTTATTATTCCCTGTCGGGCCTTCTGCCTTCCAGTGCTTCGCTGACGGATGATAAGCTCGTCTATGGCGCCCTTTACTTCACCTACCCCCTGACCCGCATGCTTCTCTATCGGGCGCAGGTGCGGGAAGAAATGCGAAATACGACAACTGAGGACATTCGTTCGCATCAGGTCAACATGAACCTTGATTACCGCATCCGGAGCATCTTTGTGAGCTTTGAATATCGCTGGCGGCAGGACATTCCGGAGATCGGGAATAAAACAGAGCAGCAGTATTTTTTTGCGAAGATATCGAGGCCGTTCTGAGGGTAATGAGCAGAGGGCATGGGGCATAGGGCATGGAGCAAAGAGCCAGAACCGCGCATCGAACATAGGATTTTGAAGCAGAAACTCCGACCTACGAACTCACCGGTTTTCCTTCTCCCTCTCCCGGCGTATAACTCACCCTGTTCCGTCCACTTCTTTTTGACAAATAGAGCGCATCGTCGGCGTGTTTGATAAGTTCTTCCCCGCTGAAGTCCTCCTGGGCCATGATGGACGCCACCCCTACGCTGATCGTGACCTTGGCGTCGGGGTTGTTCCCGTTGATGCTGAAGGAATTGATCTCCACCACGCGCCGCAGCCGCTCCGCCACCTTGACGGCGTTGTGCAACTCCAGTTCGGGCATGATGATGGTAAATTCCTCGCCTCCGTACCGGCAGCAGACGTCGATGGTGCCGCAGCGGCACTGGCTCATGATGATCTCGCCGAGTTCCTTCAATACCGCATCGCCTGCCTGATGGCCGAAATTGTCATTGAACTGCTTGAAATGATCGATGTCCAGCATCATGAGTGACAGGGATTTTTGCGTCCGGTCCCGACGGGAAAGCTCATGCCGCAGCTTTTCCTGGAAGATGCGGTGATTGTAAAGCCCCGTGAGGCCGTCGCGCTGGGACAATTGCTGGATCATCTCGAAATAGCGGGATTTCTCGATGCCCACCGCGATCTGGTGGGACAGGATGGCCATGAAATCCATGTCGTCCACGTTCAGGCCGTATTTGGCAGGGCTGTCCATGCCGATGACGCCGATGACCTCGTTGCGGGCCTTGAGGGCGATGCCGATATAGGACCCGTCCTGCGGCGGCTCTTCCGGGTAATGAGCGAAGTCATTGAAGGTTTCGTAGAAGAGGGACAGGTCGTGGATATGAACGTGCTCGCCGTGCTCGGCGATCCTTCCGGGGATCCCTTCGCCTACGGGGATGGTGATCTTGCGGTCGATGTTCAACCCGGTGAAGAAGGCGAGTTCCAGGGTCGCCGTGGCAGCGTCGAGGAGATAGAGCGAGAGCCGCTCAAAGGGGATGGATTTCTTGATGATACCCGCGACCTGAAGCAGCATTTCCTGAATGTCCAGCACCGAGCCGATGGTCCGGGAGACGTGATACAGGGCATAGATCTCGTTCTGTTTTTTCTCGAGCAGCTGCCACATGGCGTTCCGCGTCTGCTCATGCTCGCGCTCAAGCGCATCGATCCTGTCCTGGAATTGTTCTTCAGACATGGGCGTCCTTAGTCTTGTTCGGCGTTTCTGACTTCTGCCGAGAAGAATTGGTCATGCACTGCTCGATAGCTCCCCATTCGTCCGGTCACGGCCTTTTGGGAGGGGCCGGCTGAATGGGGATCGGCTGCGGCTGCGCAGGCGGCGGTGCGGCCGCAGGCTTGGCTGCCGCAGCAGCAGGCGCGGTCGACTGCGGGCTGAACGGCGTCGCAATGACGATGATCGTTTTCTTGTCCTTGATCCTGAAACCCCGGTCAGACTGCTTCGGGGCGTAGGCCGACGCAATGAGGGATTCCTCGGGTACACCCTGTTTTTCGAGGGCCTTTACGAGCGCATTGGACCGGTCCGAGGCGATGTCCCGGCCTGACCTGGCAGGGATCTTTTTTCCGCCTGCGCGCTGCGCTTTGGTAGGTTCCGTGATGTTGCCGATGGATATCTCCTTGTCCTTCAGGCCCTTGAGGTTCTTGAGCACCGACGCGAGGTTCTCGATGGTCTGGCGGCTGTCCTTGGCGAAGGTGACGGATTCGGGCGTATACAGGACAGACTCGGCGATATTGACCACCACTGCTCCGCCAAAGGCCGCAGCGACCTCGGCCTTGCCTTCGGTGATCTCCTTTTGCAGTCCTGCCTGGAGCGTGCTGACGGCATCCTGCGTCCAGGCTTCCCGCTCTTTATACCGTTTCAGCTCGGCAGTCGCTTTATCGAACTCCGGCATCCCGATCTTCATGCGGCCGTATTCTTTTGCCATGGGCTCATGGATCGTAATATAAAAAAAGGCGCCTCCGCCGGTCAGGAGCAGCAGCAACAGATAGGCCAAAGCTTTCATGAAGAACCCCCTATCCCGCTAAAAAAGCGGAATTGAAAAGTGGAAATTGAAAAGTACAAATTGCCGCGGAACCCGTGTATCCCGCCCAGCAATTCATTTCAGCGCCTTAACCATGCCTTCGATCCTGTCCAGGCCTTTCCGGACGTTCTCCATGGACGTGGCATAGGACAGGCGGATGTGTGCGTCGGCGCCGAAGGAATCTCCCGATACAAGCGCCACCCTGGCCTCGTCGAGCAGGACGTTCGCGAAGTCGGAGGAGTTCTTGATGACGTTCCCGCCTGCGGAGCGCGTCCCGAAGTGAGCTGAAACACGGGGGAAGGCATAGAAGGCGCCGACGGGCATGAGGCAGGAAACGCCCGGGATGCTGTTCAGCCGCTCTACCATGTATTTCCGGCGCTTGTCGAACTCGGCGTTCATGACCTTGAGGAAATCCTGTGAGCCGGTCAGGGCCTCAAGGGCCGCTTTCTGCGATATGGACGCGGGGTTCGACGTGCTCTGGCTCTGGATGTTGGCCATCGCCGTGATCACGTCCTTGGGGCCTGCCGCGAAGCCGATGCGCCAGCCTGTCATGGCGTGGGACTTGGACACGCCGTTCACGACGATGGTCAGGTCCTTGATCTCCTTGCCGAGTGAAGCGATGCTGGTGTGGGTAAATCCGTCATAGATCAGCTTTTCATAGATCTCATCAGAAATAACGTAGAGCTTGTGGCGCATTGCCACGGCAGCGATCTCTTCAAGCGTCTTTTTATCGTAGGCGAGGCCCGTGGGGTTCGACGGGCTGTTCAGGATGATGGCCTTCGTCTTTTTGGTCACGGCGCTCTCGAGCTTCCTGGCCGAGAGCGTGAACTTTTCCGCTTCCGTGGTCTCGACGATGACCGGTTTGGCGTCATTCAGGACCACCTGGTCGGGGTAGGAGACCCAGTAGGGCGCCGGTATGATGATCTCATCGCCCGGATCAAAGAGGGCCTCGGCGATGTTGTAGAGGCTCTGCTTGGCCCCGCAGGATATGAGCACCTGCGTCTTGTCGTACTCAAGCCCGTTGTCGGTCTTGAACTTCCGGACTACCGCCTCCCTGAGCTCATCGGTGCCGGATGAGGGCGTATATTTCGTGAAGCCGTTGTCGATGGCCTTCTTGGCTGCGTCCTTGATGTGCTGAGGCGTGTCAAAATCCGGTTCACCTACCCCAAAATCCACTACGTCGATGCCCTGGGCCTTCATGGCCTTGGCCCGCGCCGCCATGGCGAGCGTGGGGGACGGCTTGATGGCGAGCGCTCTTTTTGCTATTCCCATAGATCCGGTCAATCCTCACAGTCTTTCATAGAAATACCAGCTAAGTCATTGAATTTTTAGCATACAAACTACTCAAAGTCAAATGCTAATTTCCCGCGACTACATCCGGCAGGAGGAAATTGCTCGACCTGAAAGGCATTTGGACGCGGATAAAATCTTGAACAGCGGATACACCTGGGAGCAGTCGGCCACAGAGCGCACAGAGATCACCGAGAAAAATCAAAGCCTTTGCCTGAGAACCGACAGGCAGGGCGAGCATTGAAAGAGCAGGAAAGATCTGTCCGCTACGGGTGCGATGAGGTGAGAAAATCGATCACGGCCCGGTTCCATCCTTCAGGGCCGATGCCGTCGGCCTTTTGCAGCCGGTCAAAGAAGACGCGCTGATCATAGGAGCCGTCAGGCTTCCGGACGAGAACAGGGACATCCACGATCTGGAGCATGGGGAGGTCATTGGGGCTGTCACCCAGGGCCATGGCGCGCGCATCAGGGCGGGCGGTTCGGTAGAGTCCTTTCAGGATCGTCACGGCCTTTCCCTTGTCGTTCGCGCCCAGGAGGTGCAGGTATCTGGCCTGTGCGACCTGGAGCCCCTTTTTCCTGATCGCTGCAATGATTTCCTGTTCCTCGCCCTTCTCGATCACGAAGGGTTCATCATATTCCCGCTGGCGCGACAGTTCCGCCTCCTGTCGGGACAGTCCGGTGAGTTCCATCACGCTCTCTGTCGTCATGTCACCGAAGCCTTTGATCCGGAAGCCACCTTCCGCCTCCACATTCTTGAGCGCTTTTCGGAGCGTCGCATAGGGTGTGCCGAGTTCGATGACGTGATAGCCGTCGCGCATTTCCTTGTAGGGAAAGGAGGCTGCAAAGTATCCTTCAGGGATGAAGAGCGCCCCTCCGTTCTCGGCAATGAAGGGATGTTCGTTGCCCAATTTTTTCCGGTAGTGTTCGATCTCTGCCCGCGTTTTGCTGGAGCAGAGGATCAATGGGACATCGTTGTCGGCGATCATGCGAAGAGCGGGGAGGGCCGCGTCGAAAGAGTAGGTGCGCAGGTCCAGCAGCGTGCCGTCAAGGTCGGTGAATATGATGATGTTGTATCGCATAGGCATGGCAATTCGTCAGGTACGAATGAGACAGGGACAGTCCCCTTAGATTCCAGGGGGACTGTCCCTTATTCACCGGACGAGCAGCACCTGGATGTCCATGACATTCGTGCGCGTCGGGCCCGTGATCAGGAGATCGCCCAGAGGCTCGAAAAAATGGTACGAATCGTTCCGCGCCAGATAGTCCGATGCGCTCAATCCCTTGCCTGAGCCTGCAAAAAGGGTTTTGCCGTGCGCAAAGGCGCCGGCAGCGTCCGTAGGGCCGTCATTGCCGTCCGTTCCTCCGGACAGAAGGAGGACGTTCTCCAAGCCGGAGATCTCCAGTGCAAAGGCCAGCGCCATCTCCTGGTTCCGTCCGCCCTTCCCGCTGCCGCGCAGCGTTACCGTTGTCTCGCCGCCGGCCAGTACGCAGGCAGGTGCTGCCACCGGTTCGTTCATCTCCCTGATCTCGAATGCCGTTGCAGCGAACACCCTGGCGATCTCCCTCGCTTCCCCGCGCAGGCGCGAGGAAAGGACCATGGTGTTGAATCCCAGTTCCGCTGCCTTTGCGCGCCCGGCTGTCAAAGCCTGCCGGTTGTTTCCGACGATCAGGTTCTGCACGGACCGGAACAGCGGGTCTCCCGGCTTCGGCGTTTCAGGCTTTGCTCCGCCAGCGCCCTTCTCCAGCGCTTCGCGGACGCTCCGGGGCACACGCTCCAGAAGTCCATAGCTCTTCAGCACCGCACGTGCGTCGGCATAGGTGCCCGGGTCTGGCGAGGTGGGGCCCGAAGCGATAACGTCCAGCGGATCGCCGATCACATCGGACAGGACCAGGGTGAGCAGGGTGGCCGGCGCAGCAGCCGCAGCGAAGCGGCCTCCCTTGACAGCTGAGAGGTGCTTCCGCACGGTGTTTACGGCGCTGATGTCCGCGCCCGAGGCCAGCAGCAGCTTCGTTGTTTCCATTTTGTCGGCGAGCGTGATCCCTTCGGCAGGTGAGACGAAGAGGGCGGAACCGCCCCCGGAAAGCAGGCAGATGACGAGCGTCCGCTCATCAACGTTCTTCATGAGATCGAGCATCTCCCGGGCCGCAATCACGCCGGCTTCGTCCGGCACGGGATGGGCGGCTTCGCGAAGCTGCACGCGCTTCAGAACATCAGTATGGCCGTATTTTACGCACACCAGGCCGTCCGTGATGCGATTGCCGAGGATCTCCTCAACAGCCCGCGCCATGGGCGCCGACGCCTTGCCCGCCCCGACGACCAGAATCCGCGTAAAGTCATCAAGCCGGTACTCTCGCGGGCCCGCCTTCAGCAGTTCATTGGTGCGGGAAAGATGGGAATGCACGCATCGGCAGGGGTCCACGGCGCTCACCGCATGCCGGAAGATCAGCTCGGCAGCTTCTCTGAGTGTTCCTGATGCCATTTTTGCAGTATAGCACAGGCATGCTGTATTCGGTACCCTTTTCCCCGGTTGCAAAGAGCATCCAAGTATGCTAAGATTCTGGCGTTTTTAGGGGGATAGCATGTTCGGTTTTCTTCTGCGCTGGTCCATCAATCTCCTGGCGCTGGTGACCGCCGGGATCTTCATCGACGGGATCGTGATCCAGAGCATCGGCATGGGGATCGTGGCCGCGGGCATCCTGGGCGTGGTGAACGCCGTTATCCGTCCCGTGGTGCTGCTGCTGACCCTTCCGATCAACCTGCTGACGCTCGGCTTGTTCACGCTCATCATTAATGCGTTGATGCTGCAGCTCGTAGCCTGGCTCGTTCCGGGCTTTGTGGTCGAGACGTTTACTGCCGCCCTTCTGGGCGCCCTGCTCATCAGCCTGACCAGCTGGCTCTTGAATCTATTCGTGAGCGGCGACGGCAAGGTCGTGTATATTAAGAAAGTGGAAGGCAGGAAGAAGGACGAAGAGTAATGCATCGGGTACGCTCAAGATGCAGCCTCCTGATCCTATCCCTGTCCTGGGTGCGTGGCCCGGCACGGACCATGGCGGCAGTCCTTGCGCTGGCATTGCTGTTCGCAGCCGCCTGCGATCGGCCGGAACAGGCGCCGGCATCGGGCAGACTGTCCGTGGTCACCACGCTTTTCCCTCTCTATGATTTCGTCCGTCACGTGGGCAGGGACAAGGTCGACGTCAAGCTGCTGCTGCCGCCGGGCGTGGAGTCCCACGGATTCGAACCGCGGCCGGAAGACATCGTCCTGGTGAATAAGGCAGCGGTCTTCGTGTACACGAACCGCTTCATGGAGCCCTGGGCCGCTCAGCTGGTAAAGGGAGTGGGCAGGGAGCGCGGCCTGGTCGTGATCGATGCGAGTAGTGGGGTTCGTTTTCTTCCACTTGCAGCAAAGAAAAGCGGCCGGCAGGCGGATGATCACGATCACGGCGCGCATGAAGGGCAGGGCCATCAGGGCGGCGCAGACCCCCATATCTGGCTTAGCATCCCGAATGCCAGGAAGATGGTGCAGAACATCGCCGCGGGTCTGGCAGCCAGGGACCCAAAAAACGGGAACTGGTATGTGCGCAATGCAGAATCATATCTGCGGGAACTGGACCACCTCGATGAGTCGTTCAGCCGTGGCCTGGGAAACTGCAGGACCAGACTGTTCCTGCACGGCGGCCACTCGGCCTTCGGCTATCTTGCGGATCGATACGGCCTGACCTACGTATCTGCCTATCCGGCAACAGCCGATGCAGAGCCGACACCGCGGAAGTTCATGGAGATCATCGCCCTGATGAGGAAGAACGGGATCGGCTATATTTTTTACGAAGAACTGATCACGCCCCGGGCCGCGCAGGTTATCGCCGCCGAGACCGGCGCGTCCCTTCTGCGTCTGCACGGACTGCATAACGTGGGCCGTGACGATCTGGCTTCGGGCGCCACCTATCTGTCGCTCATGGGCAGGAACCTGGAAAATCTGCGCACGGGGCTCCAATGCCGATGACGCCGGCGATGAGCGTGGTGGATCTGCGTTGCCGGTACGGATCTTCGGAGGCGCTCCGGGATATTTCGTTTGAGGTCCATGTGGGCGATTATCTCGGCATTGTGGGTCCCAACGGATCAGGCAAGAGCACGCTGATCCGCGCTGTCCTCGGCCTGGTGCCCGTCGAGCAGGGTTCCATTGAATTATTCGGCACCAATTTGCCGGCGTTCCGCACATGGCGCCGTATCGGTTATCTGCCGCAGCGGCTTAAATACGCCGATCCCCATTTCCCCGGCACTGTCGATGAGATCGTGCGGCTCGGGCTGCTGGCGGGCAAGAAATTTCCGAAAATGTCGTCGCGGGCCGACGACGAGGCCGTGGCCAGGACAATGGAGTTCATGGGCATCAGCGGCATCAGGCGGCAACCTGTCGGCGAACTGTCAGGAGGGCAGCAGCAGCGCGTGCTCCTGGCCCGTGCCCTGGTGGGAGGACCGGACCTGCTGATCCTGGACGAGCCGGCCACTGCCCTTGACCCCGAGACGCGGGGCAATTTCTACTCCCTGCTGAGCGATCTGAACCGGAAGCAGCACACCACCATCATCCTGGTGACACACGACACCTGGAGCATCGGCCAGTACGCAACGCGGTTCCTGTATCTAGACAAAAAAGTGGTCTTTGACGGGACCTTCGGGGCGTTCTGCCAGTCCGGCGAGATGACGGAGTTCTTCGGCGAATATGCGCAGCATCAGATATGCCACCGTCATCACGGAGAGAAGCGAGGAGCCGATGGAACTCGCTGACCTGGTCGGTTACGCATTTATTCAGCGGGCGCTCCTTGCCGGCACGCTGATCGCCGCATTGTGCGCTGTGCTCGGCGTGTTCCTTGTGCTGAGGCGGCTGTCGCTCATCGGCGACGGCCTTGCCCACGTGACCTTCGGCGGAGTTGCGGCAGCGCTCATACTGCGCGTCGAGCCATCGGCCGTCACGGTGGCGGCAATCCCGGTGGTGCTGCTGTCGTCCTTCGGCATTCTGAAGCTGACCGAGAAGGCGCGCATCTACGGTGACGCGGCAATCGGCGTCGTGTCATCCCTGGGAATCGCGACAGGCGTTCTGCTTGCCAGCGCCGCGGGCGGCTTCAACGTGGACCTCTTCAGTTTTTTGTTCGGCAGCATCCTTGCCATCAGCAGCAACGAAGTGGTCATCGCCGTCATCCTGTTCGTTGTGGTGGTCTCGGCCGTCGGTCTCTTCTATAACGACCTCTTTGCCGTGACCTTTGATGAAGAGCTGGCACGCAGTTCGGGCATTCAGGCGCGGCGCATCAACGTGGTGCTGGTCCTGCTCACGGCGCTGACGGTCGTGCTGGCCATGAAGGTCGTGGGCATCCTGCTCATCTCGGCCCTCTTGATCGTGCCCGCCGTGGCGGCGCTGCAAGTGGCGCGTGGATTCCGGGCGACCATCATCTGGGCCGTGGTTTTTTCCGTCTTTTCCGTTGTCGCGGGGATCTTCGGGTCCTTTGTGATGAACCTTCCCACGGGGGCGACCATCGTGTTGTTGAACATAGTCATGTTCGTTCTGGCCTATGTGTTCAGGAAGACGGTTCTGGCCCGCCGCATCAACAGGGGCCGCGGCGACGCCCGCGTGGCCCCGCTCTGAGCGGGGCTGGTACTGTCCTGCGGTACATCGTGATTTTGGCGAACATTCTGGAATTCGGATCTAACGGAGGGAGCAAGGTATGCCGCAGAGCATTTCGCGAAGGCCCCTGCATGACCGGGGCAGGTTGAAAGTAGTCATAGTGATCACCCTCGTGCTTGCCTCTGCCGTAGGCGCCGGAGCTGTTGCGGGGTTCTGGTCCGCCTCTGCGGGAGGGACGTCCGCCGTTGTCCTCGGCGTGCTTGCCGTGCTGCCGATCCTGGCCGTACTTCTGTACCGGGGGACGATCGAGCCGTATTACCGGAGGCTCGAAGACGCGAACCTTGAGCTTCGACTGAACCAGGAGGAGTTGAACGACATCCGCGATGATCTTTTTATAAAATTTCTGGGCATATCGGACGTCAATCATGCGGTCAATTCGCCGCACTTGATCGAAAAGCGGCTCCATGACGTGGCCGAGATCACGGCACGGGTCATGGGAGCCGATGCCTGTCTGGTCTATCTCTATTATAAGAAGAAGGATGATCTGGTCCTGGCCGCCACCTGGGGAGGCCATGAGGAGTCTGTCGGCGCGGTCCGCGTTGCCCTGGGTCAGGGCATCGCCGGCTGGGCGGCGAGAAAGATAGAGCCTGTCATGCTGAGGGATTTTCGCTCCGACGCCCGCTTCAGTGAGATCCCCGGTCTTTCTGTTGCCGACTATCTTTCACTCTACAGTCTCCCTCTCTACGTCTATTCCAGCGGCACGCTCATGGGGGTGATCGAGCTGTATTATGAGAAGGGGAAGCATTTCACCGACGAGGACATCACCTTCTTCACCACGCTGTCCGGCATCATCAGCACGACGATCCAGAACGACCGGCTCCAGGAGGAGCTTGCCAAGATGAACACGGAGCTGGAACAGTGGGTTGCAGAGAAGACCGAAGAGCTCCGCGCATCGGAAGAACGGTACCGCACCCTGGTGGAGAACGCCTGTGAATCGATCCTGGTCCTGACCGAAAGCGGGGATATTGTGTTCGCCAATGAACAGGCCGCGCGCCTCACAGGGTATGCGAAGTATGATCTGCTCCAGAAGAGGATCTTTGACCTTTTCTCCGACCCCGCAGAGGTCCGCGCGCTGCTTGACGATGCGCGTCAAGGACAGCGCGTGCTCCGGCAGGGAGAACTGAAGATGTCCGGCGGCGCGGCAGTGCCGGTGGACGTGAGCGCCGTGGGTCTGACGCTCATGGGCAAGCGGTTCGTTCAATCGGTGATCCGCGACATGTCTTCCCGCGCCCAACTGGAATCGTTGTTGCAGAAAAAGGACCTGGAGATCGCCTCGCTGAAAGGGCAACAGGAGCATTGACCCGGAAAATCGTTTAACCTACATTCCCGGATCCTTTCCGGAACAGATAGTGTCCATCGCCTACGGTCATTTTTTGTATGGACTGCAACAGCAGTCTGTGAGGCCGGGCGTCACGAGCCTGCTTTCCCTCGAACCTGCTGCATCATAAATGTTTTTGGCCTTTACATATCCTGAGGCCTGTGGTATACAATATGCATGCGGCGGCCACGGGCCGCCATACTTCCTTTAAGAGAGACCCGCCATGAAAGCCGGCACACGAAAGGCATTCAAAGCCGGAGCCGCAGTTCTTGTTCTCCTTTCGGCCTACGGCGTCCTTTCCCTGCTGCGGGGAAGAGCCATCGATGTTCCGGAATTGCTCGGGCCTCCTGCGGGCGCCAAGCTGCAGATCAGCATGGATGGCTTCCGGTTTACGCAGTCCGAGAACGGCCGCGTGTCCCTCCGTGTGAACGCCGGAAGCGCTGATCTGTACGAAAACAAAGAAGCGCGCCTGAAGGACCTGGAGATCGTGTTCAGCAGCCCCGACCGCGGCGACGCGGCGCTTCGCGGGGAAGTGGGCGTGCTCGACACCTCAACAGGCGACGCGGTGATACGCAGTGTATCCCGCGACGTCAGGATCGTCACTCATGACGGCTATCTGCTCACGACACAGTCCCTCTCCTGGAAGGCGGCTGACCGGGTCGTGCGAACTGCCGAACCCTTCAAGCTCTTGGGGCCCGAGATATATCTTGAAGGGCGCGGAATAACGGCGAACATCGAAAAAGGCACGGTGGCGGTTGAAGGAAATGTCAAAGCGGTGCTTCAGGAATAGCCTGGCCCTCCTGATCCTCCTTCTGCTGTTCCTGGCAGGGGCTGAGACGGGCCGCGCTGCGCGGCAGACGAGCAGCGGGCGGGAGCCGATCGCGATCACGTCCACACGAATGGAGGCGACCAAGCTGGGAGACAAGGTCACGTTCATCGGGGAAGTGACGCTCAAGAAAGAGGATATCACGCTGTATGCGGACACCCTCACCGTCTTTTATAACACGCGCACGAAAGGCCTTCGCGAGATCGAGGCCCTGGGCAACGTGGTCGTGCGCAGGGAGGGCCGCGTGGCGCTGGCCGATAAGGCGGTCTATTACAGCCGGGACGAGAAGATCGTGCTGACCGGAGATGCGCGCATCATCGAGAACGAAAACCAGCTGGGCGGGGAGCGGATCACGCTCTTTGTCCGAGATGACCGGAGCATTGTGGAAGGGGGCAAGGTCCTGTTCTACCAGGACAAGCCCCTGGGAGCCGGTCGCGGGGAATAATCTTACTAAAAGCTTTTGGACGCAGATGAACGCAGATTTCTCAGAAAAAACCTGGCATTCAGGCAGAAAGAACCTTCACCTAAAAGGTGAGCCTTTTTCTGCATCGGAAGAGGCTTTTAATCTGTTTTTATCCTTGTTCCAGGTTTTATCCGCGTCCAAATGCTTGTTTCAGAACGATATGAATGTGGTCAAAGGCGCTGCGCCGCCGAGGGCGGCGGGCGCGGGATGGAGATCAGGAGTGCGGGACGTGTGCGGCCATGCAGGGTCTTGAGGCGAAACGGCTCGAAAAAGAGTATAAGGGCAGGAAGGTCGTGCGCGGCGTCAGCCTCCAGGTGAAGAACGGAGAGGTTGTCGGCCTGCTCGGTCCGAACGGCGCAGGGAAGACCACGACCTTCTATATGGTCGTGGGACTCGTAAAGCCTGAACACGGCCGGGTGGTCCTCGACGGCGTGGATATCACCCGGATGCCCATGTACCGGCGGGCCCAGAACGGCATCGGCTATCTTGCCCAGGAAGCATCGGTGTTCCGGAAGCTTACGGTGTCCGAGAACCTGATGGCCATTCTCGAAACGATGCCCCTGTCGTCCCTTGAACGTCGGGAACGTCGGGATGCGCTTCTGGAAGAGTTCGGCATCGCCCACCTGGCCGGCAACCGCGCCTATACACTTTCGGGCGGCGAGCGACGGCGCGTAGAGATAGCGCGGGCCCTTACGCTCTCTCCCAAGTTCATTCTGCTTGATGAGCCTTTTGCGGGCATTGATCCGCTGGCGGTACAGGACATCCAGGGGATCATTTCCCACCTGAAGAACCGGGGGATCGGCATTCTCATCACCGATCACAATGTGCGGGAGACCCTGGCCATCACCGACCGGTCGTACATCATCAGCGAAGGGCGGATCATCGAGGCCGGAACCGCCGCGGAGATCACGGCAAGCCCGCGGGTCAGGGAATTTTATCTCGGTGAGGCGTTTAAGCTGTAAGGAGATCCCGGGAAAATCGAATATCGTGCTCGTGGTCTGTGTGACGATGCATGCAGTGTCGAGGTAAGATTCCGTTGATAGTCGGCTGTTTGAAAGTCAGTGGTTGATCTATGGATGTACGGCTCGAACTAAAACTCGCCCAGAAACTCATCATGACGCCGCAGCTCCAGCAGGCCATCAAGCTGCTGCAGCTCTCGCGGCTCGAACTCGTCCAGTCGGTCTCCCAGGAACTGATGGAGAACCCCGTTCTTGAAGAGCTGGCAGCTGACGCTCCTGATACTGATGCGTCCGAGAGTGAAGGGGAGGCGCTGCCCGAGACCGCAGAAGCGGCACCCGAGGCGGAAGGCGATCGGACCGCCGAGGAAACAAAAGAGCTCGCTGCCGAGCCCGAAATGGGCCTGCAATGGGATGAATATCTGAGCGATATGGGCGACGGCAGGGACCAGGGGTACGCCGGTGCCGATGAGAAGGAGTTGCCCTCCTACGAACAGACGCTGTCCCGCAGGGCATCTCTCTCCGAGCATCTGCTCTGGCAGCTCCGGCTCACCGCATCGGATGAGACGCATCTGAAGGGTGCCGAGTGGATCATCGGCAATATTGATGAGGACGGCTACCTCCGGGCGTCGCTGGACGAACTTGCGGAGCAGGCCGGCCTGCCTCTTGCTGTGATGG
Organism: Nitrospirae bacterium GWC2_57_13; assembly: GCA_001805055.1. Taxonomy (GTDB): domain Bacteria; phylum Nitrospirota; class UBA9217; order UBA9217; family UBA9217; genus GWC2-57-13. The sequence continues at coordinate 29,749 of MHDZ01000077.1, read as the reverse complement.
AGCAGGCCCTTGCTGTCGTGCAACTTTTCGATCCCGTGGGCGTGGGTTCGCGGGACCTGCGCGAATGCCTGCTGATCCAGGCGCGTGAGCTCGATTTTGAAGAAACGCTTGTTGAGCTGATCATTCGGGACCACCTCGCCGATCTGGAAAAGAAACGGTACGCGCAGATCGCAAAGGTACTTAACGTGACGCTTCAGGACGTTATGGAAGCGTCCCAGATCATCATCCACGAATTTGAGCCGAAACCGGGAATCCCCTATGCCGATCCGGACACGCATTACGTTGTCCCCGATATCTATGTGGTAAAAGTGGAAGACCGGTATGTGGTGCAGCTGAACGAGGATGGGGTGCCGCGCGTGCGCATCAATCCCTACTATCGCAAACTGCTCACCCGTAAGGACGCCGTAGACAAAGCGACGCGGGACTATATCGAGGAGCGGATGCGGTCCGCCCAGTGGCTCATGAAGGGCATGGACCAGCGGAACAAAACGATCTATAAGGTCGCTGAGAGCATCGTCAAGTTCCAATTTGATTTCCTTGAGAACGGCATTTCCCACCTGAAGCCCATGGTCCTGAAAGACGTGGCCGAAGACATCTCCATGCACGAGTCCACGATCAGCCGCGTGACGACGAGCAAATATATGCACTCGCCGCAGGGCCTCTTCCCCATGAAGTTCTTTTTTACTACCGGGTTTTCCGCCGGCGGCGAAGGCGATATATCGTCGCTCACCGTCAAGGCCGCCATACAGAAAATGATCAAGGAAGAGGACCCATCATCGCCGCTCAAGGATCAGCAGATCGTGGATGCGCTGAAGGAGAGGAGCATCACCATTGCCCGGCGGACGGTGGCAAAGTACCGAGAGGAGCTCAGGATCCCGCCGACGAGCGTGCGGAAAAGGATGTAGCGGGGAACGGGCTTCATGCGCTCACGTGAAAATGCGTTCCCATGGCTGGTTGAAGATGGTTGTGATGTTCGATCGAAACGTGGAATTTCCGCTCATGAGGAGGATGCAATGCAGGTAGTAGTCTCAGGACGACAGATGGAAGTGACCGACGCGCTCCGGCAATACGCGACGGAAAAGTTCCAGAAACTCGAGCGGTATCTTGAAGCAAGTGCGGAGGCGGTCATTATGATGTCCGTCGTCAAGAAGATCCATCACGTGGCGGAAGCATCCATTAAATCGAACGGCACCCTTATCCAGGCGTCGCAGGAAACGGAGGAAATGTATTCGACTGTCGATCTCCTCTATGACAAACTGGAGCGGCGGCTGCGGCGATACAAGGAAAAACTGCTGGATCAGAAGCACCGGACGGCCAAGTCCGGCCCTGCAGAGAGCCTTGCAGCGCCGGCTGAAGAAGCCGGTCCCAGGCTCATCAGGACGAAAAGTTTTGAGATGAAGCCCATGCTTCCCGACGAGGCCGTTATGCAGATGGAGCTTCTGGACAAGGATTTTTTCGTGTTTCCGAATGCCGAAACCGGCAGGATCTCGGTGATCTATCGGAGGAAGGACGGGAATGTGGGGCTGATCGAGCCTTCCCGGTAGGGGTCGTGCATGGTGCGGATCAGAGATTTGCTGCAGGACAACCTGGTGATCGAAGAGATCGAGGCAACGGACAAGAACGGCGTGGTCCGTGAGTTCGCGGTCATGCTTAAGTCGGCAGGGAAACTGCAGGACGAGGACGCCGCTGCCCGGATCCTGCTCGAACGCGAGTCGCTGGGGAGCACGGGCATAGGCGACGGCGTGGCGATCCCCCACGGGAAGATCCGCGGGCTGAAGGAAATGGTGGTCTCCTTCGGCCGGTCGAAGAAGGGCGTTGATTTTCAGGCCCTGGACGGCAAGCCGGTGTATCTCTTTTTTCTGCTCTTGACGCCCGATGATAATCCCGGCGAACACCTTCGGACCCTTGCCCGCATATCGCGCATTCTGAAGAATCCGGTCCTGCGAGGCGACTTGCGAAACGCCGAAGGGGGGGCGGATCTTCAGCGGATCATTCTGGAAGAGGACGGTAAATACCCGCAGAAATGAAGGTGACGGTCAGAGAGCTGACAGAGCAGGTGGAGATCCTCGCCGGGCGTTCTGGATCCGGCAAGGTGATCGTGTCGCCGCAGATCGTCTCCTCGGAGTTCGCTCTGCCGCCGGCGTCCCGCAGCGTCGCGTCCCATGTCCTGCATCTGACAACGGGCCAGCTTGATCGTCTGCGCGGTCTTCCCTCTGCCGAAGCGGTGAGGCTGATCGGTGCGCTGTTCAAGGCGCGGCCTGCCTGCATCGTGGTGACCGGGGGCCGGGTGCCTGCTGAGTTGCTTCGCCGCGCCGATAAGGCGCATATTGCCGTCCTGAAGACCAGGAGCCTGCCGCGGTTCTCGAAGCAGTTGGCAGGGAAGTTCGCACCCCGCATCACCATGCACGGCGTGCTTGTCGAGATCTTCGGTCTCGGAACCCTCATCATCGGCGAGAGCGCCATCGGCAAGAGCGAGTCGGCCCTTGATCTCGTGCTGCGCGGCCATAAACTGGTGGCCGACGATCTGGTGGTGCTCGAAAAAAAGGACGGCAAGATAACGGGCAGGGCCGTTGAGATGGGAGCCGAGCTTCTGGAGATCCGGGGGCTCGGCGTGATCAATGTGCGGGCGCTCTACGGCGATTCAGCAACGCTTGTTGCCTGCACCGTGGGCCTCGTCGTCGAGCTTGAGGAATGGAAGAAGGGGCACTACTACAGCCTGCTGGGGCTGCGTGAGCGGCGGCACCGGCTGCTCAGCGTGAACCTCCCATATCTCAGGCTGCCGATCAAGCCCGGACGGACCATGGCCACTCTCATCGAGGTGGCGGCCCGGAACCAGCTTCTGAAGAATCGCGGCGTCTACACGGCGCGGGAGCTGAACCGGGCGCTGAAACGGAGGCTTGCCGGATGAATTCGTCCCGGATGGTCATTGTTACCGGTCTTTCCGGGTCGGGACGCAGCGCGGCCCTCAAGTCCTTTGAGGACACGGGGTACTACTGCGTGGATAATCTGCCGCTGCCCCTCCTTGAGGCTTTTGCCGCCTTCGCCCATGGAGCGCCCCGCGCGGCCCGGTCGGCCATCGGACTGGATGTGCGGGAGAAGGGATTTCCCGAGCAGTTTCCCGCGCTCTTCACCAGATTCCGCGAGGCAGGCCGGGCAGTAGAGATGCTTTTTCTCGAGGCGAACGATCAGGCACTGGTCCGGCGCTTCAGCGAGACCCGCAGGCCCCATCCGCTGGCTCGTGGTGAAACGCCGCTCCTCGACGGTATCCGGCAGGAACGGGAAGCGCTCGCAGCGGTGCGGAACCTGGCCGACCGTATCATCGACACCTCTGATTACACGGTCCATGACCTTCGTCAGGCCATTCAGCTGCATTATGCCGATTCCAGCGGCCTTCGGCCCCTGGTAACCACGATCGTCACCTTCGGGTATAAATACGGCGTACCCTATAATCTTGACCTGCTTTTTGATCTGCGGTTCCTGCCGAACCCGCACTTTGTTCCCGATCTGAAACCGCTGACGGGCGAGGATGCTCTTGTCAGCAGGTATGTGCTAGACGCTCCCGGGTCTGAGGAATTTCTTTCCCGCTTGCAGGATTTTCTTGCATATCTCCTGCCGCGATACCGGAGCGAGGGCAAGAGCTATCTTGTGATCGGCTTCGGCTGCACGGGCGGCAGGCACCGGTCCGTGGCCGTGGCCCAGGCAATGGCAGAGAGGCTCCGCCATGCCGGACATGAGGTCAACGTGAAACACCGGGATGTGGGTGTATGATGCGGCAGTTGGGTAGTGAAATTCGGGATTTGTGGTCCGGTAGCTTGTTGTGAGTCATTTCTCCGTTAGGCCCTTGCGTTCAGCATGGGGAGGAGGATCAGGATGATCGGTCTGGTGGTGGTATGTCACGGCGACATGGGTGTGGAACTGGTCAAGGCGGCCGAGATGATCGTGGGCTCCATTGAGGGGGTCGTGACGGTAGGCGTCAGGCAGGACAGCGCTCCTGAAACGCTCCGGGAGGAGATCGAAAAGGCCCTGAAGAAGTCCGACAGGAAAAAGGGCGTTATCGTATGCACTGACATGTTCGGAGGCACTCCGTCGAACATCGCCCTGGCCTATCTCGGCGAGAGAGTCGAGGTGGTAACAGGCGTGAATTTGCCCATGCTCATCAAGTTCGCGAACCATCGTGAGGACAAGACATTGCGGGAACTCGCCGCGCTTGTGCAGGAAGCGGGACAGAAGAGCATCGTGATCGCCAGCCAGATGCTGAAAGGCGCGAAGTGAGATCCCGATGATCGTATTGTGCCGCATAGACGACCGGCTGATCCACGGGCAGGTGGTGGAGGGCTGGGTGAACTTCGTCAAGGCCACGGGCATCTTTGTTGCCGACGACCGCGCCGCGGCGAACGCTCTGCAATGCACCATCATGGAGATGTCAGCGCCCTCAGGACTTACGGTCTGCATCGGCAGGATCGAGGACATCTGCGAGAAAGTGCGTTCGTCGTCCTCTGAAAAGGAGCGGATCATCCTGCTGTTCGCCAATCCCGCGTCGGCGGTGCGCGCGCTGAATGCGGGTATCGAGTTCCGTGAGCTTAATGTAGGCGGTATGCATTACATGGCGGGCAAGTGCAAGCTTCTGGACGTGCTCGCCGTGGACGCCGCCGACGTACAGGCCTTTCGGGAACTGGTCAACAGGGGCGTGAAGGTGGTGATCCAGACCGTCCCGACGGAGCGGCCGCTTCCGATAGGGAAAGTGCTTCGCGAATTCGCTACTGATCAAGCGGTGTGATCAAGCCCCGGGTAGGGCATCACAGGAGAGGGCGACGGTACTATGGAATTGGCTGGTGATATCATGATCGCTGCCCTGGCAGGGGGCGTGATCGGTCTGGACCGGACCGCCGCAGGCCAGTTCATGGTCTCGCAGCCCATCGTTGCCGGGCCGCTCACGGGGCTGATCCTTGGCGATGTGATGGCCGGCCTGCTGATCGGAGCGCTGCTGGAGCTGATCTGGGTGATGGACGTGCCCGTCGGCACGTTTGTGCCGGCGAACCAGACGGTCGCTGCCGTTGCCGCCACAGCGATCGCCGTCATCGGGAGCGGCGGCAGCGCGCCGCTCAGCGCGATCGGTTTCGTTCTGCTCCTGACCGTGGCCATGTCGCCCCTGACCATGATCGTGGAGACGGCAATGAGGAAAGGCAACGCCCGGCTCGGCACGTCGCTCTTTGCGTCATCCGGGCGACCGGCCGCAGCAGCGCTCAGCCGGGCACACCTTGCCGGTCTTGCCCTGTTCTTCGCAAAATCGTTCCTGCTCTGCCTGGTCCTTGTGCCTGCGGGACTGTTAGCCCTGGAGGCCTTTGAGCGGCTTCCCGCGGTATTTCATGAGGCCATGATGCTGTTCGTGAAACTGCTGCCGCTGCTTGGTGTTGCCTCGATCGCCCGCAAGCTGTCGATCCGTATCTTCGACCGGTTCCTGGTGGGCGGGTTCCTGCTGGCCGCCGTGCTCGGCCTTGCCTTCGCCGTATCCCCCGCAGTGATCATTCTGCTTGCCGTAGCAGCGGGCTGGATGGGGGTCAGATTTCATGGGTAACAACGGAAGGCGAGTCGGCATAGGAGTGCTGCTCAGGGTCCTGGTGCGGGCTTTTCTGCTCCAGGCGTCATGGAGCTTTGAACGGATGCAGTCACTGGGGTTTGCCTGGGCGCTGGCGCCGGCGCTCCGGAGACTCTACCCTGATGACGCGGCATTCGACGAACGGCTGCGGTACCATGCTGAATATTTCAACACCCAGCCGTACCTGGCGTCGTTCATTATCGGGGCCGTGGTCAGGCAGGAAGAGTCCCGGGCAGCTGGGAACACAACGGGCGACGACATCCAGGCGCTGAAAGAATCACTCATGGGACCGCTCGGCGCATTGGGCGACAGCTTCTTCTGGGGATCGCTCAAGCCGCTTGCCGCAGTGATCGCAGCGGCTATGATCATCGTAGGCTGGTTGTGGGGCCCCCTGCTGTATCTATTGTTGTACAATTTTTGGCACCTGGGTCTGCGAACGGGATTGCTTTTCTGGGGATATGCCAGCTCAGGCGATGCCGTGGCGCTGATCACGGGATTCAATTTCACGACCTGGGCGCGCCTGTTCAAGGCCGTCTCGCTCGCCGTCGCAGGCGCCATCGTGGGGATGATGCCGCTGTGGAGTGCTGAATTTCGGCTGGAAGTGCCGGCGTCAGCGCAGGGTATCGCCCTGCTCGGAGCAGCCTCCACCATCCTCATGCTGGTACTGATGAGGCGGGGCGGGTCGCCCATTCATCTCATGCTGGGGCTGGCTGCGTTCTGCCTTGCCCTCGCCTATCTGGGAGTGATCGGATGAAAAAGGAACTGCTGATCCAGAACAAACTGGGCCTTCATGCCCGAGCCGCGGCGCAGCTCGTGAAATGCGCCAGCGTCTACACCTCAAAGGTGACGCTGATCAAGGACGGCCTTGAGGTGGACGGCAAGAGCATTATGGGCGTCATGATGCTGGCGGCGGCAAAAGGGAGTGCGGTGGTGGTGCACGTGGAAGGCGCTGACGAGATCGAGGCCGTCGCAGGGATCGAACGGCTCTTTGCCGACAGGTTCGGCGAAAAGGAATAAGCCTGAAAAAGCAGTTGGCCACGGATTCACCCCGTTAGAAATAAGAGTCATCTAACGGGGTAAACAGGTCTTCACACGGATAGTGCAAACAGGTAATCCAAATCCGGTGATCACCCGATGGCGAAGTTGTTTTTCCCTGCATCTTTGTTTTTTTGATCGAACCGCGTTCATCAGTGGTTACATCTGCTGTTCTTAGGATAAACACGGATTAAGGGCGAGGACGGACATCAGGCGCATGGGAACAGAGAACACACAGCTGCAGGAAAAGCGGTTCAGGGGCATCGGCGCATCGCCGGGCATCGTGATCGGGCGGGCCTATCTTCTCGACCGCAAAAAGGTGGTCGTTGCCACGCAGCGCATAGAAGAGGTCAGCGTCAAGGAGGAAGTGGCGCGCTTCAGGAAGTCCGTTGATGTCTCGAAGGAACAGCTCGAGGTCCTGAAGAAGCGCATCGGCAAGGGTCTCGGCAAGTCCCATATTTACATCCTCGACACGCATATCATGCTGCTCGAAGACAAGCTGATGGTCGACGGGACGGTGAAGCGGATCAAGGAAGGCCGCCTCAATGCTGCCGGCGCGTTAAAGGAGACCATCGCCGCAATCGGCCAGAAGTTCGATCTCATCGAAGATGAATACCTGCGCGAGCGCAAGCACGACGTGGAACAGGTTGGCGAGCGGATCCTCAGGAACCTCGTGGGGCACCGGCAGGAAAGCCTGGCTGATATCAAGGGTGAGGCGGTCATAATCGCCCATGATCTTGCCCCATCGGACACGATCCAGATGCGGAAGGACCGGATCCTCGGTTTCGCCACGGACGTGGGCAGTAAAACCTCCCATACGGCGATCCTGGCGCGGTCCCTCGGGATCCCCGCTGCTGTCGGTCTTGAGCGGATCACCGAGGAGGTGAAGACCGGGGACGTGGTGATCGTCGACGGCATTCATGGCGTGGTGGTCGTCGATCCCGACGAGGAAACGTTCCTTGATTACCTTAAGAAACAGCGGCGATATAAATATTTTGAGCAGGAGCTCGAAAATCTAAAATCGCTGCCCGCCGAAACACCGGACGGGTATGTTGTATCGCTCCAGGGGAATATCGAGCTGCCCGAGGAGGTCGCTTCCGTCGCCGACCACGGCGGCACGGGGATCGGACTCTACCGCACGGAGTTCCTGTTCATGAACAAAACGACTCTCCCGACGGAAGAGGAGCACTATGCCGCTTATCTGCGCGTTGCCCGGGCAGCAGCGCCCCACGAAGTGGTGATCCGCACGCTCGACGTGGGAGGCGACAAGATCGGCATCCCCGGCGAATTCGAGAAAGAGGCGAACCCCGCCCTGGGGCTTCGCGCCATCCGTTTCTGCCTTCAGAACCGCGACATCTTCAAGACGCAGCTTCGCGGCATCATGCGCGCAACGATCTTCAATAATGTGAAGATCATGTTCCCCATGATCTCCGGTCTGCCGGAGCTGCACGAGGCCAAGAAGGTCCTGAATGAGGTGCGGGGCGAGCTTGCCGCCGAAGGCGCGGCTTTCGACGCCCACATCAAGATCGGCGTGATGATCGAGATCCCGTCAGCGGCCATGATCGCCGACCTGCTTGCCAGGGAAGTGGATTTTTTCAGTGTGGGCACCAACGACCTGATCCAGTATACCCTGGCCATTGACCGTCAGAACGAACATGTGGCATACATGTACGAGCCCCTTGATCCGGCGGTGCTCCGCCTGCTTCAGCGCATCGCCGATGCGGCCCGTGAGGCGAATATTCCTTTGTCCATGTGCGGTGAGATGGCGGGAGAACCGCTCTATGCGGCGATCCTGCTCGGCATGGGGTTCGGGAACCTGAGCATGAACATCCCGTCGATCCCCTGGGTGAAAAAAGTGATCAGGTCCGTGCGGCGTCAGGACGCCGTGGAGCTTGTTTCCCTGGTGATGCAGCAGCCCACGGCCGTGCGCGCGCGCCAGACCGTCGAGACGTTCATGCAGGAGCGATTTCCGGAACTGGCTGCGGAACTGTGAAGTAGGCCAGGCAGCGGCGGCAGAGAGCAGAGAGATTCATACCCTATGCGCTATGCTCTATTCGCTTTGCGTGTATTACCCATGCCCGATGCAAGCAGCGGAATTCGCCAAGAATTTGTCTGGGAGGATCTTCATGTCAGTCACCTCTGAGAACGATGTCACCGGAACTGTTGAGACTGTTAGTGCGCCGCGGTATCACGGCGGCAATGTCCGCGAGGCTGCTGAACGATACGGATTCCGGGAACGGGAGATCATCGACTTCAGCGCCAACGTCAATCCCCTCGGGCCCTCGCCTGCCGCGCAGCGCGCCGCGAAAAAAGCCCTCGCTTTTATCGATCGCTATCCTGACCCGGAAATGAAGGAACTGCGGCAGGGGATCGCAGACTACTACGGCATCAGCCCCGAGCAGGCGGTCTGCGGAAACGGTTCGACGGCCCTCATTCATCTCATTCCCCGCGTCTTTCGCCCCCGGAGAGTGCTCATACCAGTGCCTACCTTCGCGGAATACGCAGCCGCGGTCCAGGACGCAGGCGGGGAGGTCGTCCCTTTCCCTCTTGACCCGCGCAAGGGATTTCGCATCGACGCAGTGGACATGGCCTTTGCCCTGAAGGGTGTTGACATGGCCTTCCTGTGCAATCCGAACAACCCGTCGGGCCTGCTGGTGCCGGAAGCTGAAATGGCGGAGATCGCAGGTTACGCTCTCAGGGAAGGCGTGCGTCTCGTCGTCGATGAGACCTTTATAGAGTTCTCCGGCGATGGATCGCTGGTCCAGGAAGCGGCGCTCTCTCCCCATCTCATCTGCATCCGCGCCTTCACGAAATTCTTCGGCATGCCGGGGCTGCGCGTCGGCTACGCCGTGGCCGGCGATGAGACAGCAGAGACGCTTCGCGCAGGCCAGGAGCCCTGGTCTGTCAGCACGCCTGCCTCGAAAGCCGCGCTTGCGGCGTTGCATGACTGGCGCTACATCAGAAAGACGCGGAAGTTCATTGCCCGGGAGCGCGACGAGCTCATGGCAGCGCTGCGCCTTCTGCCGGGAGTTGAATTCTCGGCCGGTTCGGCGAATTTTTTGTTGCTGCGGGTTGCCGCCCATGAATCGCCGGTGCTTGCCCACGCGCTGGCCCAGCGCGGCATTCTTGTCCGCGACTGTTCCTCTTTTGGCGGTCTCGGAAACTCTTTCCTGCGCGTGGCCGTTCGCACGCGGCGAGAGAACGAACGGCTCATCAGCGCATTGCGGCAGGTCCTCTTACTGCCGTAATCTCAGCAGGCCTGCATGAATCAACCGTGATAAAGTCGTAAAGAGTTCTGTATCACACAAAGCCACCCCCGCACCGTATCTATGACAATTGGATGCGGGACGGAGGAAGTCACGAAGAGGAGTACCATTCATTATCAATAGGGTTTTCTTTGTGTTCTTTGTGCCGCTGAGTGAAAATAAGACTTCTTACGAGATCATCAATCTTATAGGGGAATCTATTATTGTTTAGCTTTCTCGCTGGTAAAGGACAATTATGGGGTCGTGAAGCTCAAGATTATTTTGAAGTGATAGTCATAAGGATATGGAGGCACACTGCCGAAACTAGAGGTTTTGCTCTTTTAAGTCCCAGATTAAATGTTCCAGCGATTCTCCAGGCATGTGGTGACACTAGCAGTGGATTAAAGAAAGTTGCGAAAATCTTGATAGCTGCATGCAGTGCTGTGAACATGAATATTCCAGGCAATATGATGCAGGATTTACGAGCTAACGCCGAAAGCTGAAAAGTGGATCTAGCATCAGCTTTAATTTGCGGCATGATATGCAGAGGTAAGACCAACAAGTCGTTCCACGCCGACCGGGGCGTGTGAACTCCACGTTATGGGCAGTTGGTAATTAATTCACGAGGGAAAAATGAATAGAGATGAAGCCATACAGGCAACCAAAAACGGTGCTGTCGCCGGGTGTATATCTGGGGCTTTGACTCTTGCGATATTTTGGATCGCAATTTTCACTAACGCAAGCGGGGCAATAGGGTTGTGGAATGATCCTTCAGTGGCATTTGACATAGTTCTTATATTTGCGTGTGCATACGGCATTTATAAAAAGTCAAGGTTTGCTGCGGTTCTACTGTTTGTCTATTTCATTTTTGCAAAAATAGTTATTGGTATAGAAACAGGAAAGGTATCTGGAATTGGAACGGCCGTGGTATTTCTATATTTTTATGGCAAGGCAATTCAGGGGGCCTTTGTATTTCACAAAATTGAGAAATCAGAAAATCCTGGCTATAAAGCAACTCCAAAGTGGATTTATTACACGGGAGTGACAGCTCTTATTATTGGTGCAGCTTTAATGGTCGTTGGGCTCATGACTGTGACGGGCGTATTGCCTTCAACCGAGGTTCAAATCGGCACTGAGATTTCGCAGAGCGACAGGGACCTGCTCATTTCTAATGACATCATCGCAAAGGGTGACCATATTGAATATTTTTATTCGACTGGCCTGATCTCCATATTGGAGGGAGGCTCAATTCTAACCGAAGATCGAGTGATACTTTATTTGCCGGAAGATAATAAAAAAATAGAAGTTTACGAAGTCTCTGTCAACGATATTTCTTCGATCGAGCTGGTAGAGAGGGGAAATGCAATGAACAATAGCCTGTATAAGATTAATTCACGTAAGCCAGATGCCTGGTTGCAGATCGAACTCTCGGCTGAAAATAAAGGTGACGTTAAGTTTATTGAGGCGTTACGGGCAAAAGTCACAAGAATCAACCCATAGCAAAGCATTGCGGCGATTGTAGTGGTGGTATAGGTCGCGAAAGCTAAGCAGAAATGAAGTGATATTCCTGCCGGTCTTAATTTTGGTCCATTTGGCCGGCACGTCCTATTCCGCATTAAAAAAACCAATAGAATGATTCCCTGGTGATTTGAGCTGGTCTTTCCAGGCTATTTGTAAGTCTTAAAGATTTTGTTTTAACTCTGCGTCCTCTGCGCGCTCTACGAGAGATGCCCTAGGGGTAGGAATAGCCTGAATGGCTGATGCCGTGGCAGACAAGCATGCAGCTTCCCGAGCGGCCGCCTGTATCAGTGAAAAACGGGTACAGATTCGGGCTGATCGTAGTAGCGATCGTGATGTCGAAGTTAATGAGATGGGTATGGCTGCCTGACATGCCGTTGTCCACCACACCATGCGGATCATGACAGGCCGAGCAGGGGGCGTTCACGAGAGGCCCCAGATGCAGACTGTGCCCTCCTCTTCCCGCCGTTAGATTCCTCTGAAAACTGATATCCGACAGAATGCTGGTCCGATCGTGGCACCGGTAGCAGAGCGCATAGTTCGACGCGCTTTCCGCCGTGTTGTCCGTGGTCTCGTAGGCCTCGCGAAGCAGAGGACTGTAGAGGGACCCATGGGGCCCCCTCGGTCCTGCTCCGCCGAGCGTAACGGTCTCGTCGCTGTCGTGGCAATCAGTGCAGTAGATAATGCTCGATGTCGAGAGGTTCCACTCGATCGGCGCCAGTGTTGACGGCAGGCTCGGAACATCACTGTTCTTTCCGTAGCTCACGACGGGATGGTACGACGGATTAAGGGTGTTGAACTCGAGGCGTGTGTTCACCGAATTGACGGCCCGCTCGATCGGGAACCCCGGTGAAAGAGGCTTGAGCGGAGTGGAACCGGCATGACATTTGAAGCAGATCTCATATTCATTGACCGCCGATGACAGGGCCGCGCCATTGATGTCGACTCCGCTGACGCCGGCCGTTTTGCCCGACACGGCAGGGGCGGAGGTCGACTTGTTCTGCGCTCCATGCGCGTTGTGGCAGTCTGCGCACTCCACGTGGTTCGTGATGAGCTTGGGGTCCTCGCCGGGAGCATGGACATTTACCGCGTAGTCCACGGAGTGGCGGGACGATTTCGTGAACTGCGAACGCACATCCAGGGACGCCACATTCCCGTTATGACATGCATAGCAGGTGCCCTCTTCAGTGAATGGCGCGCAGTCCGCATCAAAGCAGGTCAGAAGGCGTTTCGGCCCCTCGGCGGAGTGGGTCGCGTGGCAGTTCTCGCAGGCATTCTGCGCAACGGTCGTCCAGTGGAACTCCGTTCCGGCGCCTGTTCTCGGCCAGGGGTTCGGGGACATGTTGTTCCATAGGGCCATGGACGTGTTATGGCTTGATCCCAGCCAACCCGTTTTCACATGACATTTCCGGCAGAGGCCGGAGAACTCGTTGTCCACGGCGAGAAATTTCTTATTGCTGTTGTCATGAGGGTCATGGCAGGTGGAACAATGCAGGGTCCCGGTCCCGTAGAAGAGCAGGTCCGGAGGAAGTGTCGGCGAAAGTTCCGGATTGGGGAGCGAATCACTATAGGAGAATGAAACGGGATGGTCGTCGGACAGGAAGGTCCCGAGATAGGACGGACGAGCAGAGGGGATGCCTCCCGACACCGACATGTCGATGCCGCCTGAAGGCTGAAGGACCGCGCCCAGCGCAACGGTGCCGTCATGACAGCTCAGGCAGAGCCGGGACGGTCCCGTGGGCTGTCCCGGCGTCGCGCCCATGGTGCTGCTGGAATACGTGATATAGGTCAGGGGCTCTATTTTTTTGTTCCAGAGCGGCGTTGCCGGCTGCGCATTGTGCGGAGTATGGCAGAAGACGCAGATCCTCGTCTCCGTGAGGGCCTTCAATTCTCCGGGCCCCGAGGCCGACAGGTTGTGTTTGGTCGCCACGATGCCGGTCTGCGCGCTCGTTCCGCGGGGCGACGGAAGGGCGACAACGAGGAGGAACAGCGCCAGTCCTGTGCCGGTGGTGATCGATCTGTTCATCGTTCGCCGACCTCGATCTGAAATATCTGGACCCGCTGGTTGTAGGTATCACAGACATACAGGCGGTCCTTGCCGTCGATCAACGCTCCCGATGGAAGCCAGAACTCGCCGGGGGCCGCACCCCGTCCTCCGAGCGTGAACAGGAACTCCCCCTTCAGGTTGAACAACTGCACGTTGTCGAACAGGGCATCCACCACGTAGATAACGCCTGAACTATCGACGGCCACGCCCTTGGGCATGGAAAGATCGCCTGAGCCGTTCCCGTGCTTTCCAAAGGAGGCGAGGAGGGAGCCGGACCGGTCGAAGACCTGGATCCGGAAGTTCATCGCATCGGTCACGTAGATCTTTCCGTCCTGTGCTACGGCGATGTGCGTCGGGAAGTTGAACTTCCCTGCTTCCGCTCCCCGGGAGCCGAAGGAGAAGAGATGGTTTCCATCTGCGGCCAAGGCGACGATCTCGTGGGACCGCGTGTCCACGCCGTAGAGGGTCCCTGTCCCGGCCAGATAGGCAAGGCCCGTGGGCCTCGATCGCTCCGTGCTTGCTGCTGTTGTCAGGAATGACAGGAAAACACCGTCCCGGTCGAAGAGCGAGATGAAGCCGCCAGCAGAGTCGGAAATGAACATCCGGGATTCTGCGTCAAAAGCGACGCTCACGGGCGAAAGGAACGGCCGCTCGCCAGCCGTGACCAGTTTTACATACCGCTTTTCAGCAGGCAGATAGAGATGTACGCACCTGCAGCCGGTGTCGGCGATGGCAAGCCGGCCTTCACGGTCCATGGCAACGGCAACGGGACGGACCAGGTCAGCGTCCCGTGATCTTCCGAAGAGTGCATAGCGCAGGACGTTCGACGCGGTCACGCCTCCCTCGGCAAATCCGCGCACCGTCATCAGATGCCGGATCCGAATGTGTCCACCGGAATCGCTCCAGGCGATCGGCGCAGGCGAGACCTCAGTGCGCATGTTCCATGTCGTTGCGCATCCCGATGCCAGGGCAGCGAGCATGCAGCAAGTCAGAAGCGTTCTCAACTTCATGGTGTCGTTGTTTCCTTGTCAGCCTTCGAGGTCTTCAGCGCCGATCCGACCATTTCTATGGAAGCCCCCGCCCTCATTTCCTGCTCCCATTGGGCGAGCCTTTTGTCCTGTTCGGGGACCCGAAATTTTTGTTCCAGAGTGGGCCGCACTTCGTCGAAGGTGAGCTGGCGCGACGGCTCATACTGCTTCAGTTTGATAATGTGGTAACCGTCCGAAGCGTTAATGATGCCGGACAGGCCATTCAGCTTCAGCTTTTTTGCGGCTGCGTGCAGTTCCTTGTCACGGTCGGCGCGGACCTCCAGGGTCCGTACGATGAAGGTGCCGTCGAGCACGAGCTTCCAGGGGTCCTTTCCGGGGTCGGCCGTGATCATTTTCAGGATCTCCCGGGCGCTCTTCCGGGCAGCCTTCTTGTCACCCTTCAGAAAGAATGCGACATCGGTCACGTTGATCTTTTCGGGAAGCACGTAGCGTGCTTTCTCCTTTTGATACTCTTTCCGGACATCCTCTTCGGGAATCACGATCTTGTCCAGTACTTCACGGGCGAAGATCAGTTCGACGGTGAGGCTACGTTCGACCCTCGCGCGAAGCTCTTTTTCGGTGACCCCATCTTTTTCGAGAAACTCGGCATATTCCTTTTTACCGCCCAGGTTCATCCGGAGGTTCGCGATGGAAGCGTCGATGTTCTTCGGGTCCGGTGCGATCCCCCGGGACCGGGCCTGCTGCCAGGCCAGTTCCTGAAGAATGAGCCGGTCCAGAGATGCTTTCCTGATCTCCTCGGTCCTCTCCGGCGTCGACCCGTCCTGGCTGCGCGCGGCAAGGCGGTTCATCATAATGACGACGGCATCCATGGTTATCGGCGCGCTGTTGACCCTGGCAACGACGATCTTTTTGGACTCCTCCTGCGCTTTCTGGGTGGAAGACGTCCGTGCTGAACATCCAACTCCGGTGAGCAGGACGACGGTCAGGAAAAGCGCCGCGCCTCGCATACGATGTGACAGGCTCATGATATACCTCCCTGATCAGAATAGTCTTCGCTTTATGGAAGCGTAGTAGTGGACCGAATGCTGCTCGGAATCAGCAAAGAGTGAAGAACTTTCAGAATAGTTCAGGCTGGCGCCCGCGTCGACGGTAAGGCTGCCCTTGTTCCAGAGAAGACCGCAGGACAGGCCGTAACGGTAGGTGTCGGTCGTGCTGCTCCGGTAGGAGAGGGACGCGCCGGCAGTGAGGCTGAGGTTCTTCTGCCGCAGCCTCTGTTTCAGTTTCGCATCCAGCCCGATCACGTTGACGGTATGCCCTTCATTGGAAAGGCCGAAGGTGTCCTGTGAGTACATGGAGCGGCGATAAAAAAGCCTCGCGTCAAGGTGCGCGTTGGGGGCCACTTTTTCCACATAACGCAGGTCTCCGTTGATCTGGCGCGTCGGATTCTTCGTGGAGCGGACGCTCTCGTACTCGATGAATCCCGAATAGGGGGCCTGCCGGGCGGATACGCCGACAAAACTGATCTTGCTTGTCACAGGCTCACCGGGCAGGGACCCCGACAGAAGCTCCTGCTTTGAATAGGTATACCGATAGTAGGGGCTGATGCGGTTGTTCAGAAGGTCGAGCTTCCAGTTATGACTGAAGCGGGTCAGCTTGAGCTCGTATTCGGCCGGGATGACGGAGTAGGCGACGTGGAAGTCATAGGCCGCTCCCGTATCAATAAAGGGAACATCCAGGATATTGATCCGGACCGTATCTCCGACCGGGACCAGTTCGTAATGCAATGTCGGCCCTTCCTGCATCGTTCGGAAAAGGCCTGTTGAGGGGTCCTTCACTCTCAGGACGATCGTGGCGGTGTCGACATTCGGCTGGCTGAGTGTGTAGGTTCCTGTCCCGTCCGCGCTCCGCTGGAATGTTTCAGCCACCGCGGGGGCGCCGATGTTGTCCGTCAGGCTTCGGCCGCCGTCCACGCCGGCCAGGAGCCGCCCCCCGGGGAGGTTCTTCTGATATGTCGCTCCGATATGGTTGGACGCAGTAGAGCTTTCCCCCCGGGATGATTCCAGTTCACGGTACGTCAAGCCGTAATTGGTGCGCAGGCTGTAGAAGAGCCGGTGGGTAAGGCCCAAGGTCCCGGCGCGGGACTCGAATAATTGGCGTGCCGGCTCCGGAAAAGATGGGCTGTCCGTGATCAGGCGATCCCGGACCTCGTCATAGGACAGGTCTCCCTCGAAATTCCAGGGAAGGTTCAGAGACAGGCGTTCCGTCCAGGTCACCTGGCGGTCATCCCGGGATTCCACGGTCTCATCCTGAAAATAGCGGTCCATGTTTACCTTGCTCTGGAGCTGTATGGCCTTTTCAATGGTGAACTGGTTGGAGAAGAAATACTCCTCCCGCAGGGCCCGGACCTCGGGCGCCATGGTGTCTGTTGCGTGGACGCCGGCGGACGTGACGAACCGTGAAATAAAATGAGTCACGGCCAGCCTTTTCATCCGTGTGTCGACGACGCCCGTATTCGTCGTCTGTGACGACAGGGCATAGTCGGCTCCGATCAGGAACGGCCGCTGCTCAAGACGGAACAGCGCTCCTTTTTCGGTGATCACGGGACTGATGCCGTCGGCTGCTATCTTCCGGTAAAAGGGACGGCGGCGCAAGGTATAGAGCTCCAGACGGTAGGGATGTTCGGGAAGGATAGCGATCCGGAACTCATGCTCCTTCGTCGAAGCCGTGGTCCGGGGCGAGTCGTCGCCGGTCCGCACAGCAGTATACGATTCCTGCTGAAACCCTCCTGCTCCGCTCAGGAAGAACGAGATGAACCGGGGATGATAGATATAGCCGTAGGCGTTGATCCGCATTTTTTCCGTGAGCAGGGAGTGCTCAACCGCCGTACCACTGCCGTTGGTCTCGTTGTAGTTCCGCGCATACTGCCCGTCCAGCTCCAGAAGGCCTTCATAGGCCGTGATGCGGGGCAGGAACATGCGCTGCTGGCCTTGGGCCGTCAGAGGAACGAATAGCGCCCACAGGGTAAGGCAAAGGCAAATACAGGAACGGGCCGCTGCTCTCCGTGAAGGGGGGGCAGTGTGCGGTCGTTCCGGGCGTATGTGCCGATGGACGTTCATGGGCCGTTAAAGCGTTCTCCGGGCTCCGGAATCCGGTTCGGAGCGGGCTCATTCCCCATGGAGCGTGATCTTTGAGAAAACAAGCGTTCATTTCAGCAGATGCTCGTTGTCCGACGCGTGGGCGTCGTGACAGTCCGTGCACTCCATGGGATTGTCCCGATGGACCTCCCGTTTCAGCACGTCTTCCGTTGCATGACAGCGGACGCAGAACTCCCTGGACTCAGAGGTCAGGAGCAGCCGGAACGATGAACCGTGCGGTTCGTGGCAGACCCGGCATCCTCCCGAGGCGAGAGGGCCGTGCACCTTTTTTCGGTCCACCGTGATCGTGTGGCAGTGGAAGCAGAGTTCCTCGATCGGCATGATCAGCTTGAAGCTGCCGCCGCGGAGGTGGCACCCATCACAGAGCTTTGCCGCGTAGGGACCGTGCTCCCCGTACCGGATCCGCCTGGCCGTGTCAGGTGCTGATTTTCGTCTGCCCCTGTCGTCTATGAGGGAGTCTTTTGGGCTACCAGGGGCGGGCACACCGTCGAAGAATACGCTCAGCACCCGATAGGTCGTGTCCCGTGAACACCCGATGATCGTCCCGACGATCAGCACTGCGGAAAGAAGGACCGCGAAGACCCGCTTTTTCCCCATAGTGCTCCGCTTACTTCTTTTCGCCCGACGCTGTTCCGTCTTCTTTCTCCTGCTTCTCCTTCTCTATCTTCATGCGCTCCATGAGCCGCTCAAGGAGCTCCGCCTCGGTCGGATAGGTCTTGCCCTTTTCCTTTCCAAACCCGTAGACGTTCACCAATCTTTCGCCGAACTGGCTGGTCACGAAGATCAGGTGCTCGATCTCGAACTTGGGGTCGGCGAATTTTCGGAAATAATCGACATTATCGTAGTCTATGGTCACCGAGGCAGGAAGGAACAGATCTCCCGGCTTGACTCCCGCCTTGCCGAAATACATGAGCATCCGCTTCTCGGCCGTGAATATCTGAACGTTGTCGAAGGCGGCGTCCACGGCATAGACCCGGCCCGCCCGGTCGACGGCGACGCCGCGGGGCCGGGCGAAATAACCCGTGCTCGTGCCGAGCTGGCCGAAGGTCCCGCGGATATTGCCGTCCCTGTCCATCTTCACGATCTGGAACCGTCCGGTGTCGGAGAGGTAGAGGTAGCCGTCCTTATCAAAGGCGATGTTCGCCGGAAGTCTGAGGCTGCCCTCAGCGGTCTCCGACTGGCCGAACTTGCGGAGATAGGCCCCGTTCCGGCGGTCGAAGACGTGGACCAGGGCATTTTTCATATCAACGACATAGACACCGTCCTCGAAGACCGCCACGTCCACGGGCTTCCACCGTTCCGGCGCGTTGAGGGAACGGACGAAGGCGTCATTGCGGTCGTAGACGGCAATGTCGCTGCGGACGGGATCGGCGACGTATTTGTTGCCATCGCGGTCGATGCTGATGTTCAGGGGTTGGCGAAGCTTGCCGAGCCCTACGGCACCTTCCAGGGTGCCGTAGGTCTTTTTTCCCAGGTCGAAGAAGACGACCGTTGAGTTCGTGTCGCAGACAAATATGCGGCCCTGGTGAACAGCGGTGCCGTAAGGCTTATCAGGACGCAGTCTCGCTTCCTTCTCGCCGGTTATGAAGAGTTCGAACCAGGACTTGCCGGGCTGGACGTCGCTCGCCTCGGTGAATGACGTAAGGAACTGGATGCGAGGAAGCTCCGGCGGCTCCGGGTAGAAAACGGCCTCATATTTTTTCGGCCCCCCTGAAGCGCAGCCTCCCACCAGAATGACGAGCGCGAGCCCCAGAAGCTTCACGGCTGAACCGGTCCTGGTCATGTTTTCTCTCCTTCTTTGGTAGTACTGAAACGAGCATGGAATTCCGACGATAGCTTATGCGCGAGTTCCGCTCGGCAGGAACCGCATCATATATAGTGTTTTGAAAGATAAGAGATATTCGTCGGCGATTATATCAGATAGCACTAATGAATTCAATCGGATCGTGCGCATTGCGATAAAATTCGAAACCATGAAACCAGGACAAGAAAAAAGAAGAGGGACAGCCTTCATCCCTCTTCTGAAACGATCAAGTCGCAAATTTGGATCTGATCGACAGAGCGCTGTTACGGTGTCAGTGTGCCCTTGAGATGGCAGGTCAGGCAGAGACCGCTGTTCTTGTCGGAGACCCAGAGGAACTTCTCGCCGTCGTTCTGCGTGTTATGCACATCATGGCAGGTCGTGCACTCCATCCTGCCTCCCCAGAGAAGGTCGCCGATCGAGTATTGAGCGTTCATGGTCGCTGTTGCCGCGGCTATCTCAGCATCATTGTCATCGGCATTGGCATACAGGAATCCGATGGGATGGTCGTTCGAGAGATCGTCGCTGTCCGTGCCGCCGAGGTTTGCGCGGTGCGTGGTCGCGAACTTCTTGTCGCCTGCTCCGAGCGATAATGAGGGGGCGAATCCGTAGGCATTGGTGGCCACGGAGCCGTCATGGCAGCTCAGGCAGAGGCGCGAGACGCCGCCGGGCTGGCCGATGCTGGCAGCGCCGTTGAACTGGTGGTCAGTGTCATTCGGATTGTTGCTGATGTTCGAGTAGTAGATGTAGGTAACTTCCGAGAGTTTGTGGTTCCAAAGGGGCAGATAATCGTAGCCCTTCAGTTCCGCCTCTGCCGGTGAGAGCGTGTGGTGCGGCGCATGGCAGTAGATGCAGATCCGGTTCAGTCCGCCGTTTGCCTCATTCTGCTCAGCCGTGTCTCCCCAATTCGTGGCTGCTCCCAATGTGCTCAGGTCATGATAGGAACCGACGATGCCGGTCTTCGGTGTCATGCCTGCCATGGCTAGTGAGGATATGAGCAGTATCCCCAGGACTGCGAACAACAATGTGTAGCGTTTCATGGTTTTTCCTCCTGTGAAGTAGTGTTCCTTCTAGTTAGTACCCTGTGACGGTTTTCTGGAACCGCCAACCCTCTCCCGACTACCCCCAAATCAAATACGTACGGCAAGCTTGTGACGCTATTTTGCAAGTCGGGTGCCAGCGGACCAAAGGAATGCTGCGGGTATAAAAATGACCTGCATTTTCATGCAGATTTGTCGGACATGGCCGAAGTACCCCGTTCCGGACGATGACCTGATGCCAAATCATGATTGACCACTCTTGGGCGAAATAACCCCAGCGGGGGGTAAATGCCCGAAGACCGCGGTTCCATAAAAGCAGGTCATCCGGGCCCGACCAGGCATGCCGCAAAAATACTATCGCCTTCTGCGGCCTGTTCCTTTGCGATGCGTCCAAATGCCGGATCATTCCCGGACCGTTACTATAGTGCATGGCGACGAGTGATCTATGATGCCATAACGTCTGTATTCGATTGAGGTAATGATAAAAGGGGACTGCGGGGTCATATCACCCACAGATAGAATGCGTTCCCTGATCCCAATCAGCGGATGTGGCCGGATGACAGGGCAGTTATAGTAACGATTTAGAAAATGCTAAACTATGGCACACGCTTTGCTTGTAAAACATGAGGATCGGACCTTCGCATCTCCAGTCACCAACCCCCAAACCAGGTGAATAGCGGTAAGCAATGGAGGTGAGAAGCGCGGTCCCTTATCGTTGTTGACCTATTTTTCGGTTTGCGAACGTAATGAAAGGAGGAATCAGCATGAAGTTTTCCAGAATATGGACGATGGCAGCTCTGTCCCTGGTCCTGCTCATCGCCAGTGCAGGGTTCGCTGCTGCGGCCCCCCATCCTGCTGTGGATATGAAACAGGCAGGCGGGGCGATCGCCGCACCCACGACGCCCTACAGCCCGAAGATGAGCTGCGGAGCCACGGGGACCTGCCATATCAGCGGCGTCGCAACAACAGGAGGCCACAACTACGGCTCCATGCCTGCGTCGGTCACCCACACCCAAGGGTTACTGGAGTCCGACGGGCAGGTCTACTGGCAGAGCTATGATGTGAACTTCTTCGATCACGGTGTCTCGAAGGGCCGTCATTCGAACCAGGGCCGGAACGAGGCCTATGGCACCTCCATGCGGATCAAGTTCGGGGACCCCTTTTTCACGAGTTCCCCTGGCATGTTCGGCAAGTACTGACCACCCTCGAACCGCCAGTTGGCGGCCAAGAACATCGATCCCCTCAACAACGGTGTCGCTTTGCAGTCCATCGAAACGGGCGCCCAGGACTGGGCAGTGACCTGCGGCGTCTGCCACGTAGGCGGCGGCCAGATGGAATACGATCGGGACCAGAACAATTACAGTGCTTCCTCTCCCACCGGCGACCGGTATTATTTTGAGATGCCGAGTCTCGCCTTCCCAGGCGGTCGCTTGACCACGGTGGATGCCACAGCCGGCTTGTCGGCCACGAACAAGGCCGAGCTCGATTGCCTGCTGTGCCATCTTGCCGATTCGAAGAACGGCCAGGCCTTCCTGAAGTCCATGGGGTGCGGACCTGCGAATCCCATGGGGCCGTCGAATGACAAGAACTGCGACGGCGTGACCGACCCGGGCTACCCGCCGACGGTTCCAACTGCGGGACCCTACGCTGCCGGCACGGCCTATGACATGTACAACCGGAACCTGGCGCTCAAGAACAAGAGGTTCGATTTTGCAGCGTCCCTGGGTATCGGTGCAGCCGCAACATGGACGGGCAGCGCAATGACCGGCGTGGCGGGCGTACCAACCCAGATCGCGGAAGGTCAGATCAATGCCCTGCCGAACAGCAAAAACTGCTCGGTCTGTCACGCCCGCGACGACAGCACTCCGGGCCTGCCGGGCATGATGGCCATGAAGTACGGCTACGGCAACTTCGCGCTCATCAGCCCGCCGGGCACGCAGTACGATGACGATACGAACGCAGCCAACGACAAGCTCTGGTTCGAGCTGGGCTGCAAGACCGGCATGGGCAAACGGGCTCATAAGATCGGCGCCGGTCCCAATGATAAATACGGCATGAGCATGTTCCTGGCGAGCACGCTCGATGCCGATCCTCTCACGGTGCCGAATGCCGGCGATCCGATCGCGAACAAAATGCCTGACGCCGACGTGCATGACGTGAAGGGCATGCAGTGCGCTTCCTGCCACTACACACTCGGGTCGGAGAAAAAGTACACGGGAGGAGTGAGAAATCCCGTCTACAATGCTCAGGCGGACCAGGACGCCACGAACAGCAAGCTCTTTCCGGCGGCGGACCATCATGGGCTGCCCTATCCCGACGAGACGGTCTGGGCAATAGACCATCAGTTTGCCCAGGCTGACTCCTATCCGGACACGAAGTCCAAGAACAACCTGGACGGAACGGTCTCCTGCGAGAGCTGCCACACGACGCGGACCCATCCGCGGCTCACGGACAACGGTGGACCGCTCGTTTCTCCCACGCCGGCCCATGCCGGGTTCCCGTCATTCCACATCCAGAAGATCGCCTGCGCCACCTGCCACATTCCCGAGATCTACGCCGCTCCCGGCCGCCTGAAGTACCGCGACTGGTCGGTGGGACAGTACAAGGGCGGGTTCCGGAACATGCTGGACTGGAACTACGACCTCGTGACCGGTTCGCATAAGACGATGCCAATGCTGCATGCATGGCTTACGAAAGACCACGAGCAGAAGATCTATCCCTTCCTGCCCTCGGTGATGCCCATCTGGGTGAAAGCTTCGCCCAACTCGGGAATAGAGGCAGGCAGTGAGATCGCCGGCGGGACCTATCCGGTTGATCCCATACTTGTGGCGCCTGTGAAGGCACGGGACAATATCACTGCCGCGAAGATCGTTGCGGCGGCTAATCCCGGCTTCGATATCCGTTTGAACGGCGGGAACATCATTCCGCTCTTTGACGGTTTCAGCCTCTCTGATTCCTGGGAGATCGATACCAAGGCCGAGATCGACGCCATGGTGGGCGTCACGGGATTCGCGACCAAACTGAAGCTCTTCAACACCATGTTCGATGTGACCCACGGCGTGGCACCGAAGGCGTGGGCGCTCGGCGGATCGATGCAGGGTGGCTGCGTGAGCTGCCATTCGAGCGCTGATCCCTGCGCGACCCGGAACCCCGACGGAAGCTGCGCTTCCCACAATCAGAACTACTCTCCGAGATCCACCGCTTTCTTCGAGAGCTATCAGCAGCCCTTGAACAAGGCAGGGATGGGGATCGGACAGTATGATCTTATCAAAAACTGGTTCGCCCTGTTCGCGGATTACGATTGCACTGCTATGTGCGATCCGACGCCGGCGACCCCGCCGACCGATGCCGACGATCAGGCGCTTTTCAATCCCCTGACGGGTGCACCTGTCACGGGGAATGCCTGCCTCACACAATGCACCACCCAGATGGCGGCAGGGTTCGACGCCATGATGGGCTTCCCGCAGGGTACGGCTATGCAGATGGGGATGTTCGACGGCATCGCCGGGCTCCAGGGATTCGCCATCCGCGAAACTGTTGACGGCACGACCAAGGGTTGCAATCCCTTTGCCGGCCCCGTCAGCTTCAGTCCCGTGCCTGGCCAGAGCGTGAACAACTGCATCCCGAATCCGGCCAACGATCCTTATGGCGGTATGATGCAGGGAGTATGCACGGGCGCAGCGCCTCCAGTACCGGGCGCCTGCACCGGCGGCTTCCGGAATGGCGGCCCCTGTATGGTCACCGCCGACTGCGAGGGCGCCCTGGCCAATCCCATGCCGCTACTGTACAGCAGGGGAGAGGCGCGGTCGCATTTCAAGATCGCCCTGCAGCAATCGGGTTCCGGCGCAGCGGCCAAGGTAACCTGGCCGATCTCGGTCGAAAAGAATCCGAGCAACGCGGCGCATGTAGCCTCCTGGGATCAGGGCACCAAGTGCTACAATCCCATGACCGGCGCGCCTCTGGACTGCGTTGACGGCGGCTACATCAAGACCACGGTGCATGCCAATGACCTGCTCGGTTATTCGGCACTTCAGCTGGCGACGCTCATGTCCCCTGGTACGGCCGGCGTGGAGTCGCCGACGGCGTACTTCACCGTCAAGTCCGACGCAACGGTCAGCAGGAAGGTGAACTTCGACGGTTCGGCAAGCCTGTGCCAGCCGTCAACAGCGACCTGCACCTACACGTGGGATTTCGGCGGGGCCGGAACGCCGGACATGACGAGCTCCGTAAAACCCACGTTCGTGTATGACGCAGCAGGCACCTACACCGTGAAGCTTATGGTGTCGAACGGGGTGACCATGGGCGTACATACTGCCAATGCTATGGCATCTACCGTCAATACCATACCGGTGGTCAATTACACGATGACCGTGGCCGGCATGACGGTCGCCTTCGTGGATAGCTCGACCGACGTCGACGTGCCGCTCAGAGTAAAGATCATCTGGGGCGACGGCTCGGCGACCAGCGGCGTGGGCGGCGGAACGCTCACGAAAATCTACAAGTACGCTGGAAAGTACACCATCAACTACACGGTAACGGACTTCACGGGCGCGAAGGCGGTCAAATCCGAGACCGTGACACTGACCCCGTAGCGTCGTTTATCCTTTGATCTGAAGTCCATTCGCCGGACAGGGCCGCAACCCTGTCCGGTTTTTTTGGTGCGCCCCCGCGGCCCCGCAGCGATCGGTGCGAGGTGTCGCTTTATCAGATCACGCCATTGCGTGACTGCCCGAAGGGTTCCACTGCTCCCGGCGTTCTTTTTTTATGGAAGTGTGGTGAAATCTCGTATCTGCAAGGGTGAAATGCCCCCTTTTTTCTTCCTGATGCCGCAGACATTCCAGTGGATCAACGGCGTTGCGGGAAGTGGACGATTTTTTTACCTTAATGTTCTTTCTGCATTTTTAAAAAAAACCCGAATACAGACGTTTTTTTGAGGTCATTGCTTCGGAGGTGCTGAACCCTAGCAGTGAAAGCGCCGATGTTCGTTTACCTGGCATGGTACTTGCTGCAATAAGTACGTCGGCGGTACTGCGCAGTGCGATAAGGGCGGGCGCTATGCACTAAAGTTTTACGGTTTATCGAAGACGCAGTAAAGCCCACGTACGTGTCGGATGGGGCTGGCGTTGCCGCAGTAACAGCACTTCATTTCAGGCATTCCGGGTCAGGCGGTGATCCCCCCTGCTCCATTTTGATGCTGGAAAGCGAGCACGGTGCATCGAGCCCAACGTTATCTATCGATCCGGGAGTTCCCGCAGTATCGGTTGGAACATTTCGACCGTTCGCAGGCGTCGGGAGTCCCTGATGTCCTGAGACGCCGCAGTTGTCAAATGTATTGGGCAACGGCGGCCTTTTTATTGTGGTGCACGGCAGTACTGTAAAATATTTTGTTTCAGACAAAGGAGGATGATGATGAAGAAAACGGCTGCTCTTCTGGTGATTGCCATCTCGACGATGATCGGCGGGTTCATGCAATCAGTTCGTGCGGAGCACTCCGGAGGTGACGTAACGTTCATTGACTACAGCAATAAGTCGATCACTATTGGAACCAGTGTTCCCTATAGTCCGAAACAGACGTGCGCTCCGAATTCTGCGGGTGGATGCCACAAATCATATGTCGATTTTTTCGGTCTGGACAATATCTATGAGAGCCACATCGGCCAGGCGCGCAAGGACCATGGGCCGGGAACTGCCTCCTATCTGGTCCCCTATCCGCAGCACGGAGTAACAGCGGGATACCATCAAATGGGCAGGAACATGACCTGGGGCGACATTCAGCGCAATTATTACGGTCTCTTCGCTTTCACCAGCTCATCGGGAATGTACGGTAAATACTGTCCTCCCTCCGACCGGCAGCTCACGCATCCGGCGGAGCAGGACCCGTCGCGATTCGACATGAGCTCATATGATTTCGCCCATTCCGAATGCGCCTGGTGTCATCCGGGCGGCGGCTCCCTCGAATACGACCGGGCGGGATACCGTTATGACGGCGTCTACAGCGGACTGCTCGGAACAGCAGGATTCAATCCTCGGCTGCCAAATGACATCAAGGGCGATTATTTCACCTATGTGCAAGGCGTCGGTCTGGAGTCAAGGGCCGCTGCATGGGCGGACGGCGGCGTGGTCGAGT
The DNA here is from genome assembly GCA_001805055.1 of Nitrospirae bacterium GWC2_57_13. Lineage (GTDB taxonomy): Bacteria > Nitrospirota > UBA9217 > UBA9217 > UBA9217 > GWC2-57-13. Next base: position 3,196 of record MHDZ01000077.1, on the reverse strand, counting down.
TCGATTGTTTTATCTGTCATTATTCACGCCAGTATGCGAACGTTGAACGAAACTGGGGCATTGCTGAAAAGCCGGTCCTTACGGCGGCGTATTCGAGCCCGAATCTTGCTCCATCGCTCGGTCTAGTCGGCGTGAAAGGCGCGGCCGGGCTGCTCACGATAGGACAGAAGGCGGCGGCGGGAACAAATCCCACTATCGATCCGGCGCAATGGAAGTGGAACACCGAGATCACCAATCAGTTCAATTTTGCGAAGATCAGCAAGACATCGTTCAACAGGATCCCGGCAACTGAGAATTGCGCCATCTGCCATTTTGAGGACGGGAGCTGGACGGAGCTTGGTCCGGCGGGAGTTTCGCTTGGTTCAACGGTATTTCAGAAGCGCATGCCCGCCGGCAGTGCCGTTGACAGCGACGAGACAGGGGCCAACGGCACTGATAGATTGAACGACGTGCCATGGAACTACGCCAAGAAACGCGCTGAATACGGCAAGAGGATAGGGTCCATCAATGATCCGTTGCAGAACCCGGACGTTCACATGGACCGCGGCATGAACTGCGTTGACTGCCATTACATCATCGAAGATACGTTCGGCGCTGTTTATGACGCATCCGACAATGAGGTCCTCCCCGAAGTGACCATCTTCCGCATCGACCATATGTTCGCGAAAGGGAACAACAGTCCCGACGGCAGGAACATGGACCAGATCGCGAACACCGTGACCTGCGAAAGCTGTCACATTACGGGAGCGCATCCCAGGGTGGACAAGACGCAACCGGACGGAAAGTGGTACCTCTCGGGAACGAGCAAAGTGATAAAGATACCGACGCACACGGGGTTCCCCTCGTTCCACTTCGGCCGCATCGATTGCCGTGCCTGCCATATACCTGAGCTCAGGACGGACGTCAAGGAGAACGTGATCGACCATACGGCGGGAACGTACCGGGGCTATGAACGGACGCAGGTCTCCACGGGCGGCGGCGGGGGCATCGTATACCGACCGCTCTATACGCCCCGGTTGCGGGAAAAAGGCGTCGTGCGCATCCTGCCGACAATCACCATGACCTCGGCGGTATGGGTTGACGGTTCCGAGGACAAACCGGCGTTCCAGCGCCTCGCCGCGCAGTCCGCGGAAGCATATCGCCTATTCAGGGGTGATGCTGATTCGAACGGCGTCTACGACTGGCCGCTCAATCGCGCGCAGAACAGCGATACAGCGCTGATAGTCAACAAGGCTGACGAGATAGCATGGATGGTCGGTAACCTGAAAGCGCTCGGCGTGGGCGAGCCGGTGATGAACCTCTATGTCAATGCATTCACCGTGAGCCATAATGTCGTGCCGACCGTCTCCGGGAAGATTCTCGGGGCTCCGGAAGGCGGCGTCTGCCTTATGTGCCATGCGAGTGATGATCGGAACAATATCTACTATTCGAAATATGCCGTAGGATTCTTCGACAAGAAGCATGTGCTGTTCGACCAGCCGCAGGACGGGGGCAGCGGCCTCGTGCAGACCGTCGTGAACGATGCTTCGGGAAACCCCCTGAAGCGGGTGAAGATGCAGTTCAAGACGTCGGACGTCAAGGGGGGCCCCTTTGTCATCGATATTGCCGGGAGCACTCCCGCAGGCGGGACAGTCCCGAACACGCTCGATCAGCGCAAGGCAATGGGCTATGACAGTGCCTACCTCGCGTCGCTGATCGCTCCCGGCACGGCCGGCGTGGAAATGCCATCGGCGTACTTTATCGTCAATGCCGACGCCGTCGTGAGCAGGAAGATGAACTTTGACGGCTCGTTCAGTACATGCCGGCCGTCGACAGCGACCTGCACGTTCACCTGGGACTTCGGCGGTGCGGGAACGCCCGACCTTGCCGATCCGATGAGGCCCGCGTTCATCTATGATGCTGTCGGGCAGTACCGGGTCAAACTGATCGTATCCAATGAGGGGACCCAGGGAGTGCACTCAGCGGATGTGACTGCCAGGAACGTCAGTCTCAAGCCGGTGGTCGCCTACACGATGACCCTGTCCGGCATGACGGTCACCCTCGTGGACAGTTCGACCGACGATGACGTGCCTCTCAAGGTAAAAGTGGTCTGGGGCAATGGTACGGCGATCAGCGGCGCCGGCGGAGCAACGTTCACGAAGACCTACAAGTACGCAGGTCAGTACACGATCAATTACACGGTTACGGATGCAACTGGAACTCAATCGACCAAAACAGAGGTGGTCGCGATTCCTCAGTAACGCTGAGGTTATGATCTTTTTTCTGAACGGGCAGGGGAGTTCGATCCCTCTGCCCGTTTTCTTATTAAAGAATTTCCGGTGAACGGGTTGCTCGAGGCAGAAAGGCGCAGGATGGGTGAAATAACCCACCCTGTAGGCAATATCACCCATGCTGATCATGCAAGCAATTATATATTGATATTTCATTTATTATTGTTGCTCAGGCCGACAGTATTCCTTGAAAAGGTGAAGTAAATTTAGGCGCACTATCGCGGTACACCAAGTTGCATAAGTTGATAGGGTGGCATAAGCTTTGCTTTTGGATAGCACTAATGTATTCGTACGAGAACAGCGGAGAGAGACGAGATGAAGAAAATCAGTCACGAAATTGTGATGCTGGTCGCTGTCCTGGCATGGTGTCCGGTCTTTTTTGAAGCGCAACCGGCCTTCTCGCGGGGCGATCTCGATCTGCCCGCCCAGGCAGCGCCCGAGGAATACGGCGACGTACTGATCTCACGCCGCACGGAGACGAGCAGGACGGTTCCCGTGATATTTTCCCACTGGGTGCATCGGACCGGGTATACCTGCCGGGTGTGCCACGTTGAACTTGAGTTCTTCATGGTGGCGAACGGGACGCCGATCGTCTGCAGTGGGGGATCGATGGGCGGTAAGTATTGCGAAACATGCCACGATGGAACAACGGCGTTCGGCCCGTCGGAACAGGGCAAGGAGAGCTGTGACCGCTGCCACAATGCGACGGCCAAGCCAAATCGCAAGAAGTTCTCAGCCCTTCAGCGAAAGCTGCCGAGTTCCGAGTACGGCAACGAGATCGACTGGGTAAAAGCGCTCAAAAAAGGGGCGATCGATCCGCAAAGCAGTATTGACGGGAGCAGGCAGGTCATTCGTATCGACAAGACTCTCAGGCTTCGCGCCGAGATGTCGGGGATATCGGAGTCCGTATTTCCTCACGGGATACA
>MHDZ01000076.1:30848-46033 GCA_001805055.1 Nitrospirae bacterium GWC2_57_13 | reverse complement strand
CCTTGCCCATGCTGATCTGAAGGGCCCCGAAGCTGGTGCGCACCATGGCTTCGAGCTTGCGGAGGGAGTCGGGGTCGATATAATATTTCCTCGGCTTCGAAAGTTCGTCAATGGCCTTCTGGTATGCCTTTACCGCCTCTGCATTCTTCCCGCTTGCTGCCAGCACCTCGCCCTTCATGAAAAGGGTATATTCGGCGAACAGCTCCTTGTAGCCTTTCCGCTCCATGTTCGTGAGATGGCCCAGCAGAGATTCGGCACTGCTGATCGTTCTGATAGCTTCTCCTGCTTTGCCGAGCTTCACCTCCGCCTGCGCCTTAAGCCAGAGGGACCAAAGCGTCAATGCTGTGTGCTCCGTGGTGTTGATACGCGTAAGTGCTTCCGCGGCCGCGCCATGCTGGTCCGCGTACCTGCCTTCTTCCCGAGCCTTCAGGCCCATGAGGTAGAAACCTGCTGCTTTGGTCAGGGGATCTTTTGCGCCCGTAAGCGGCTTGAAGCTTCCGGGAAAGAGCAGGCTCTTCCTGACCTCGTTGAAAATCCTCGGATCGAATCCTTTCTGCAGCGCATCATAGAGCAGAGATGTCTCCCCCTTGTCTGCGAGGATCTTTATGGCACGCTCAAATCGCCACCAGCCGTACATATCCTTCAGGACATCGAGAAGAACGGGGATCGAAGCCTGGTCGCCCATTTGCATCAAGGCGAGCGCAGCATCGGCCCGCACAGAAGGTTCGCGGTCATTCAGTGCTTTTTTCAAGGCGGGTATGGCGTTCCTGTCCCCGATTGCGCCGAGCGCCTGAGCCACCTCATTGCGGACGATCTTGTGGGTATCACTGAGCGCTTCGATCAGGGCCGGCACCGCAGCGCTGTCACCGATCTTTCCGAGCGCTTTTGCCGCATGATCCCGCACGAGCCACTCAGAGTCCTTGAGTGCTTCGATCAGGCCGGGAACCGCACGCTTGTCGCCGATCGCCTCGAGAGCCTCTGCGGCGCCGGCGCGAATTTCCGATTCGGGGTCCTTCAGCGCCGCGATCAGGGCGGGCACGGCAGCGTTGTCCCCGATCCTGCCGAGAGCATAAGCTGCAGTGCGACGGACGCCCTTGGCCGGCTCTTTTTTGAGCATCGTGATGAGCGAAGGCACTGCTGCGCTGCTGCTCAGTTCGCCGAGGGCATAGACGACACCGTCGCGAACGTCTTTATCGGCATCCTGCAGTATCTGGAGAAGAGGCTTAACCGCCCTGCTGTCTCCGATGCGGCCCAGCGCGGATGCCGCGGACCTACGCACTTTGGCATCCGGGTCCCGCAGAAACTCGATCAGGTCCGGCACCGCGTCAGCATACCGGATTTTTCCGAGCACGCGCACAGCCCGCCAGCGTACATCCGGATTCGGGTCCTTCAGAAGTTTGAGAAACGCCGGCCCCATCGATTTGTCGCCGATCTCTCCGAGCGCCTCGGCAGCATTGAAACGCACGGATTTATCGCTGTCCGTAAGAACAAGAAGAAGCGCTGGAGCCGCTGCAGGGTCGCCGATCTCCCCCAGTGCTTGGGTCGCGGATGTCCGCACACCAGCGTCTGCATCTTTCAAGGCCGCGATCAATGCGGGAACCACTGTTGCATCGCCAGCCTCCCCGAGCGAATAAACCGCAAACTGCCGCACCAGCGGTTCAGCGTCGTTCTTCACGATTTCCATGAGAAGAGGAAGCGCCGCCTTCTTGTCCCCCAGCATAGCCAAAATCGAAAGAGTCTCGTATCGGACGGACGCCGACGCGCTCCTGGCGAGACTTTTCGCGAGCGCGACAGCCTCATCCTTTCCGCCGCTGTAATAGTAGGAGGCAAAAAGGGCTTCGTACAAAAACGCCAGTGACGGGTTCAGATTGACCGCCTGTTCCAGGTAGGGCAGCGCCTCGGCCCCCGAGCCTTTGGCAGCGAGGACCATCCCGGCCCCCGCAAGGGCGCTGATGAGATAGGGTTTTAATGTGAGCGCCTTTTTGAATGTTTTGAGCGCCTCGTCCGTCTTCTCCCGGTTCATGTGGAAATAACCGATGTTGGTCCATGCCTCGGCATACGTCGGGTCCGTTGCCGTGGCATCCTGGAGCGCCTTTTGGCACTGCGCCAGGAGGTCGTCCTTCCGGCTTTCGTCCTCTTCGGTCTTGAGCGTTTCGTCGTAATAAGCCCGGTAGTATTGCACTGCTTCGGCGTTCCGCTTCCAGGCCTGGACGGACGCGGTCTTGATGCTCATGATTCTCTTGTGCTCATCTTTGTCGACGGCGATTCCGAGCTGCTTCGCCATGTCCAGGACCGCTTTCGAGGCTTCCTGCAAGAGCCCGTGCAACGGCGCCGTAAACTCATGATGGGTCAGTACGGTTCCTGAAGATACTTCTATGGCGTCGATCTCCACGGTAACGCCGCTCACGTCGCCCCGGTAGGTCCCGATCCATATCTGCTTCAGGAACTGTTCCTGCCTCGCCGCTTTCAGCAGCGCATCGAGGGTTATGCTGTTTGCCTTTTCGATATCGTGGACGTCGAGAACGAGCACCGATGACACGCCCGAGACATCCTTTGCCTCGAAGCCCTTGATATATTGCAGGTCCGTCGTCATGGCTTCCGCCAGGCCGATAGACAGCCAGTTCAGTCCGGCGTCGCCCGTGGCGTTCTTGAACGGAATGATGGCCGTGCGTGCGACTTTCACCGGTCGCGCAAGCTTCAAATCCTTGGAGAATGCTGTTGAGGACAGCAAAATCAATAAACACGTTGAAAGTATGACAATTTTTCTCACCTGTACCTCCTTATATATGCTTCCCTTGTATCATATTTCGCGGCCAACAGCTACCCATTGCCCATTTGACACTCTCTATGACAGTTCCCGCCCCGCATTTGTTCCCAATGGGCTGTGCATTTACCTGGATGTGAACAGCGAATTTTTCAGGTATGGGTAGCTGCCGGGACTGATACCTGGCACGATTATAACCCGTGGGCCCTATTCAAATCCTGCCGCCGCTACCTAAAAGAGACGTCGCCCTTGGAAAAACAGCCAGTTATTAACCGAAATTTCGTGCATGGAAAGCGGGGGGGCCTGGAATCTAGAATCAGGTATCCCGAAAGGATGTCGTGTCAACCATTTGCTGCGTGGAAGGAGATACTGGTCCGCATTTTCCGCTTTGATACGTGTCCAACCCTCTTTTTCGCTTTTGACCCAGCCATAATAAAATCCTGCTATGATTTATCCTGCGTTATCCGTGTTTACCCCGCTGGAAGATTCTTAATTCTTACGGGGTGAATCTGCGGCCAAAAAGTCTTTCGCCTGTCTCCGTGTCCTCCGTGGCGAAAGCTTCTGCTCTTCACGTCCTTCATATCCTTCGCTGATTCGACCTGGCACAATCTTATCTTTTTTCCGGCAGAAATGCAATCCGCTCCTGCTGCTCTTCGTTGACAAAGAGTCCGGGAGATGCTATAAGCGTTGCAGTCTCCTGTATTCGTCGCGGCACCGCGCTTCATCTGTCCCGACCTCGCGGACCGCAACCCATGGAGGACGTCAATGAGGCCCAAAAAAAACAAAACACTCCACTATGCTGAACGTCCCTCGTGGCGCAGTCAATGGGCATCCGTTAGCGCGGCCGTAATCCTCGCCTCGGCATTCACCCTTATAACCGGCATTGCGTTGCTGGACGGCGCGACCGGAGCGCGCATGCTCGGAATCGTCACCGCGGCAGTTCTCCCGACCATTCTCCTCATCTTCGTCGCGTACCGGCGATATTCCCGGCGCTACACCATTGACAGTGAGAACATCGAATGCGTACAAGGCCTCATCGCCCGGACCTTACAGTCGATCCGGGTGCGGGATCTGCGGAATGTGAATGTCAGGCAGACGATCCTGCAGCGCGTCCTCGGTTACGGCGACGTGGAGTTCAGCAGTGCCGGCGGCAGCGGCGTTGAGGTTGTCCTCTTCGGTGTGGTCCACCCCCTGGCGGTGAAGCAGCTTGTCCAGCGGCTTCAGGACCAGACCTGAGCCCGCCGCGTACGACGAACATACGACGAACGTCGTCTTGCAGGCCCGGATCAATTCGTGTAGACTGATAGCGTTAGTGGATAACGCCGTATAAACCACCGCTTCACTGTCACAGGAGCTGTGCCGACTGCGCCTTTTCTCTGCTTCTTTCGTAACTATTCAGCTTTTTTCAGTACAGGCTGAGCCAAACCTGAAGTAATACTTCAATCCGCAGATTTCGCAGAAGTGCGCAGATTTTAAAACCAGAATTCGAGTTTGCTTTTCTCTGCGAAATCGGCGTAATCTGCGGATAAAAAAATGACCTGAGTAGTTACCCTATTTTCTGAAAGGAGCCGACCATGAACGGAGACCGTCGACGGACCATCCTGCTCATTGCTCTCGTCGTGGGTTTTTTCATTATGCTCACCAGCTCCCGGGAGCTCATCGCATTCTACGCTGACTGGCTCTTTTTCGGCGAAACAGGCTTCAGCGCAGTCTTCACCAAAACGCTGACGGCAAGGCTCTCGACCGGCGCCGCGCTTGCAGCGGTCACCTTCCTTCTTTTCTTCGTCAACGTCCGGATCGCGAACAGCCGGAACTTTCCCCGTCCGCTGATCAATGCTCCCTGGCAGCACTCGCCGGCGCTCCAGGCCGTTGATGTGGAACGCGCCGTCAAAAAAATATCCCTGGGCCTCGTCGTTCTTGCGACGCTCGTGGCCTTCTCGGCAGGCACCGGCTTCTGGGAGGCGGCACTCCTGTACCTGAACAGCGGCCCCGCAGGTATCGTTGATCCCATCTTCGGGAAGGATGTGTCCTTCTTCCTCTTTACGCTCCCCTTCATCGAAACGGTGAACGACGCTTTTCGCGTGCTGATCATCATGAGCCTGATCCTGACGACGCTGAACTATCTGCTCAGGGGCGGCGTGTCCTTCGACGGCCGGTCCGTTTCGATCGACAGGCGTGTGAAGCGTCATCTCGGCATTATCGTCGCGCTCTTTCTGCTGAGCCTCGCTCTCAGTTATGCTCTCGACCGCTATGCTCTGCTCACCTCGGAGCATGACGTGTTGTACGGCGCGTCGTATACTGATATCAGCGCCCGCCTCGTGATGCTTGTGGTCATGGCGGTCACCTCCGCCGTTGCTGCCGTTGTCGTCGTGATCGCGGCTGCAGGCAGGACCGTGACCGTGCCCCTGGTGGCCCTTGCTGTCGTGGCAGGCATCGCGGTCCTCGGCCTGGGAGTCTATCCCCAGCTGCTCCAGAAATTCAAAGTGGCGCCGAACGAGATCGTGCTCGAGCGGCCCTATATCGAGCATCACATCCGCTTCACCCGCTACGGCTACGGGCTGGACAATATCGAGATCTACCCCTACGCCGTCAGCGAGACGCTATCCTTCGCGGGCATCAGGCGCAACATCTCGACGATCCGAAACATCCGGCTCTGGGACGAGGAGCCGCTGCTGCGGACCTACAGCCAGCTCCAGCAGATACGGACCTACTACCGCTTTTCCGATGTGGACAACGACCGCTACACGATCAACGGGCAGTACATGCAGGTCATGCTCTCGCCGCGGGAGCTGTCCTATGCGGACCTGCCGAGCAAGTCCTGGATTAACGAACGGCTGGTGTTCACTCACGGCTTCGGCCTGTCCATGGGTCCTGTAAGCGGCATCACAAAGGAAGGCCTGCCGGAGTTCTTCATCAAGGACATTCCGCCCTTAACCACGGCCGGTCCGAAGGTGACGCGTCCTGAAATCTACTATGGAGAGATGCCGAATACCTACGTTGTGGTGAAAACGAAGACGCGCGAATTCAGCTATCCCACGACGGAGGAGAACGTGTACACCACCTATGAGGGAAGCGGCGGGGTGCAGCTCTCCTCGTTTGCGCGGCGCGTGCTCTTTGCCTCCCATTTCGCCGACCTCAAGATCGTACTTTCGAGCGACTTCACGGCAGACAGCCGCATTCTCTATTACCGTTCTATCATGGAGCGGGTAAAGACCATCGCCCCTTTTTTTCATTATGATGCCGATCCGTATATGGTGATCGCCGACAACGGCCGGCTGTACTGGATCATCGACGCCTACTCCTACACGGACCGGCTGCCCTATTCCAAACCGGCCCAGCGCGGCATCAATTACATCCGGAATCCGGTCAAGGTGGTGGTCGACGCCTACAACGGCTCCGTCGCGTTCTACATCGTGGACAGGGACGACATCCTGACGCGCACCTACGCCGCTGTCTTCCCGACGCTCTTCCGGCCCCTCGCCGACATGCCTCAGGACCTTCGGAGGCATATCCGCTATCCGCGTTCGCTGCTCCGGATCCAGGCCCAGATGTTCGCGGCCTTTCACATGACCGACCCTTCGATCTTCTACAATAAAGAGGACCTCTGGGAAGTGCCCTCGTACCGCGACAAGACAATGGAGCCATATTTCCTCATCATGAAGCTGCCGCAGAAAAAGGCCGAGGAATTCATCCTGCTGCTGCCCTTCACGCCGGCCAAACGCGACAACCTCGCCGCCTGGATGGCCGCACGCTGCGACGGCGAGAACTACGGCAAGGTCATCGTCTATACCTTCCCCCGGGACCGGCTGATCTTCGGTCCCCGCCAGGTGGATGCGCGCATCGACCAGGACGCCTACATTTCCCAACAGCTCACGCTCTGGGGACAGCGGGGCTCCGAGGTGATCCGAGGGAGCCTTCTCATCATCCCCATCGAGAACTCGCTCATCTACGTGCAGCCGCTGTTCCTTGTGGCAACGGACCGGGTAGGCCTGCCGGAACTGCGGCGCGTGATCATCGCCCACGGCAATGACGTGGTGATGGAAGAGACGCTCGAAGAAGCCATCCAACGTCTCTTCTCGGGCACCCTGCCGCGCGCGCAGTTCGTCGAAGAAGCTGAGAAGGTCATCAAGAGACTTTCGGCAAAGGAACTGGGATCAAAGGCCCTGGATCTGCTGCGAAAGGCGCGGGAAGCGCTCAGGAAGGAAGACTGGACCGGCTTTGGAAAACATCTGAAAGAGGCGGAAGAGGCGCTGAAGGAGATGGGGAAGTAGCTGCGGGATGTGCCGCGAGATCAACCTGAATAGGGCATTTTGACGGGGTTTTTCAAGGGCGAACGTTATTTCTTGATGTCTCCTGTTGATCTATCCGTGTCAATCCGTGCAGATCCGTGTCCAGCTGCCGTTTCTCGGGTCAACCCTCGTTCAGCGCGTCGATGAAGGCCCGCAGCCTGCCGAAGTTCTGCCGGTTGAAATCCACGATGAGCCGCGGGAGCTCCGCCAATTCCGGCTGGTCCGCCTCCTGGGGAAAGGCGGCGCCGGGTTGGATGGCGCCTCCGGGCAACAGCATATCGCGGAACCTCTGGCGCAGTGCGCCGACCTGTTCATCGCTCAGCGGCGATAGCAGGCGGATGACCAACTGACCGTTCACGTATCGCAGGCTGTGGTACCGGCGGTAGAACCTGCCGATGCGCTCCAGCGCGTCGCCAACGGAATCGACCCGTTCAAAGAGCGTGAAGTCCGTCTCGCCGATATAGCCGCGCAGCAGCAGCACCTCCCGAAAGAACCGTATCCACTGCGTCCAGTAGGTCCCGCCCGGCTCGTCGACAAGGACGAGCGGCAGGGGATCACGCTTTCCCGTCTGGATGAGGGTCAGCGTCTCCATGGCCTCGTCGAGCGTTCCGAAGCCGCCGGGAAAGAGCGCCACGGCATGGGCTTCTTTTATAAATGCCACCTTGCGGTTGAAAAAATATTTGTAGGAGATGAGGCGGGGATTGCCTTCCAGCACAGGGTTCGGCTTTTGTTCGAAGGGCAGCCGGATGTTAACGCCGAAGGAGTGGTCCGGTCCCGCACCCTCGTTCACGGCTTGCATGATGCCTCCGCCGGCGCCGGTAATGACCATGTAGCCCTGCTCCGCGAGCTGCCTGCCGAACTCGCGGGCCGTGGCGTACACCGGCTCATCGGGCTTCGTTCGCGCCGAGCCGAAGACCGTGACCTTGCGCAACCTGCGGTAGGGGCCGAAGACCTTGGCAGTGAACCGCATTTCCTTCAGCGTTGTGTTCATGAGCCGAAGGTCTGCCCGCTCGTCGTCCTCCTGGCCGGCCTTGAGAGCGGCCAGGAGCATTTCGCGTACGATCTCGGGCCTGCGGATCCCGCCGGCCTGTTCCATCAGCCGGTCAATGGCCTCGTCAACGGGGCCGTTGGTTCGTGTAAAGTGAAGTTTCATGAAGGTGCCGGTGCCGCCGCAGCCTGCGCCTGTCTAGGCGACCTGAACCAGCTCGAGTTCAAAGGTCAGCTCTTTTCCTGCGAGGGGATGGTTCCCGTCGAGGGTGATGTTCTTTTCGGAAAGATCGGTGATCGTTGCGAGGACCGTCTGATCGTTCTCCTGGGTGAGCTCCAGCCGCTGTCCGACCTTGGGGTCGAGATCTGCGGGAAGCTGGCTCCTATCGAGCGTGACGACCATATCGTCGCGGCGCGGGCCGTAAGCCTCTTCCGATGGTATCTTCGCTGTTTTTGAATCGCCCACGTTCATGCCGACAACGGCGTTCTCAACGCCGGGAATGACCTGCCCGTCGCCGACCTTGAACTGTATCGGCTGGCGGTCCCGCGACGAATCGAAGACCGTCCCGTCCGCCAGTTTTCCCGTATAGTGCACCACCACGCTGTCGCCCTTCTTCGCTTGTTTCATGCCTCTGTCCTCCCCTGGTTTTAAATTCTGAAAAGCGCGTTGACCCCGTACCGTCCCGCTTCCGGCGGGAGACTGCAGGGAGCCGCAGTCGTTCAGTCTAACTCCATTCAGAATTGAGTTCAACAGATAAATTGGGGTCTGCCGGCGGTAGTTGACTTCAGGACGCAGTGGAAACGCCGTTAGAAAGCGAATAAACCTAAGAACGGCTTTGGACGCAGATGAGCGGGGATAAAAGCGGATCTTCTTGTCGAAAGATAATTTGCCGCCAGGGTAATGTTGTAACGGATAGAAGGTTGGCTTTTTTTACCGCCTTTATCCGGTGTTCCTGATTCTATCCGCGTCCAAATGCTTCTTTCAGGATCAGTGCTTATCCGTTTTTTCTGCGTCCAAATAGCCCTTATTTATAATCCAGAGATACTCTTACTCGCCCTCGAATTCCGCGAGAGCATGGACCACATACCCCTTCTCAACAAGCCGCTTTTTGCCTCCCACGTCCGGGAGATCGACGATAAAGGCCATCTCGGCGATCACGCCGCCGAGCTTTTCCACCAGCGTTGCCGCGGCCAGGGCTGTTCCTCCTGTTGCCAGCAGATCGTCGATGAGCAGGACCCGGTCGCCCTTCTCGAGCGCGTCGCGGTGCATCTCCACCGTGTCCGTGCCGTATTCCAGGGCGTACTCGTGGCTGATCGTCTCGGCCGGCAGCTTGCCCTTCTTCCGCACCGGCACGAACCCCTTGCCGAGCGTATAGGCCAGGGCGCCGCCGATGATGAAGCCACGGGACTCGATGCCCACGATCACGTCGAATGCTACGTCGCCTTTGGCATAGCGCTGTGTCAGGCTGTCGATCACGAGCTTGAAACCCACGGGATCCTTGATCAGCGTGGTGATGTCGCGGAACATGATGCCTTTCTTCGGATAATCAGGCACCGTGCGGATCTTTGATTTTATAGTCATGCTGAACCTCCTGGCGATCGAATTGCGAATCCAGAAAAAGCAGTGCAAGAGTAATGAATTCTCCTGGTAAATGCAAGCGAAAAAACGCGCCGCACAGTACTACGCCTTGACAGACTGGCCGTCTTCTTCCATACTAAGCGATATCACGGACCCCGGGAGGCGCAGATGCGGCCCCGAACGAGCGCAGCCAGTACCGAGCCTGTAAAAATATGTTTGTGTAAGTGGCCTGAGTCGGTATATTCTACCCTCAGGCTGTTGGGAGAGGAAGGATTTCTTGACCGGCTTGGGTATCGGCGAAGCGAGATCGCCCGCCACGTGGGCGTGCACTACTCGACGATCAGCAGGTGGCTTCGGGAGCATGAAAAAAGCAGGGAGAAAGACTTGATTCTGGAGGTTCCCATTAACATAGCTTGGTCCGATCCGGTAAGGGTTGGACCTTCGGGAGGACCTTGTGTTGAAATTATTCATGACTCTATTTAGTGTATCTTTTCTACTTCTATTGTCATCTGAAGTTTATTGTCAAACCTCATTTGCCGTGCTTCCCACGGAAAAAAAAGGAAATGTTACACCGGAAGTGATGGAAGAAGTACAGGTTGGGCTGAATCAGGTCCTGCTCGAATCGAATCGATATCGATTGCTCGATCGGCAGCGTGTGAATTCTCTGTTTAAAGGACAGGCTTTTCAACTCACGGGTACCGACCAGCATACAATATCAATGCTGGGCAAGATTTTGAATGTAGAAAAATTCATTCATACGATTCTTTATGAAAAGCAGGGAAATCAGCTTGCGCTCCAATGCAGTGTTATAGACGTTCGAACAGGGCAAACAGAGATGGTCAAGGAAATAAGCAGACAGAATTATCCTCCGGCCCATCTTGGCAAAGGCTGTGCCCGTGAGATTATGGATGCATATCCACTTGTGGAGAAAACTACTCCTGCGGGAGGGAACGATCTCTGCTCCCCAAGGCAACAAAGTGCTTCCGCATTGGCGGCAAAAGCGGCGTTTCCGTATCAAGGATCGTTTGATCAGGAGAACAAGCGGATCACAGTTCGCGTCAAAAAAGCTGGTTCCAAAGTTTCGCTTTCCCGTCAGGAAAAAGCATCCCTGCAGTTCTTAACGGTTGCTGATGATCGAGGCAAAAGCTGCTTCCTTCGTTCACCCTCTTTTGCCCGGGAAAAAGCGATCGATGGATGCGACGAGGTATCTCTCTGGGTGGCCCGGTATGCCTGGGACTCGCCTGCGTGCAGCGCCGTTCAGAATCCGGTCATCTTTATCCCCGGCGCTCGTCGCGACCTGCACGCTCCGCCCCCGCAGGCCCCACTGCCCATCAAACCCGAGCTCGTAGCGCATTCGCAGGAAAAAGCATTTTCGCCCGATGCCATCCAATGCCCCGAGATTTCCGCGCCGCGCATGTTCCGGTGGAGGATGCAGAACAACCGCGCGATCATGGAAGTAGATACTGCCCCTCCTCGTTTCGAAAAAAATGGTATCGCGGCAGACGATTGCATGCACACAGGCCTGGATGCGCTTGATTTCTATTATTGCCGGCATCCGTTTTCTGCCGAAGGGTCGGCCATTTCGGCATACACCCTGGTGTTTGACGGACCACGACTTGTGTTCTCGATTTTCGACGGCTCCTGGACGGGGGCTGATGGATATACACAATTCAACTACGACCGGCAGGATATCATCGCTTCCTACGCCGTGGGCGAGACGAAGTTGTACGTCTTCCGCGCGGGCTATGTACTCTACCGCGACGGAAATAACTGGCGCGCTTCTTACCGGGACAGCTTTCTTTACACCGGGGCCACGGAGTGCTACGATGAATCAGATGAAGAGCCTGCGGATGATGAGAACAATACAGGCGCCGCGTCATGCGATGATCTGAGCGATCAGCCCGGACAAGACCCGCGCTTTCAGAAAGCCTACGCCTTGAAGGACTCCGGAAAATACCAGGAGGCCCTGGTTCTCTTCCAGCAGAAGATCGACAATTCTCCAAAGGCCTGCTACATCGATTACTATTATGGCTGGGCAACGTTCTGCCTTGCGCACCTGGACCGGCTTGAAGAAGCGCTTGGGTATTACAGGATCATGCGGACGCGCTTTCCCGGCGATACGGAAGGCGCAGGAGGAGCGAACCGGAACTGGGATAACGTGCTCGAGCGCGTGCGCGACGTGGTCGCAGCCTCCCGGCAGCCGAAAGCGAAAGAAATCTTGAAGCAGATGCGTGAACTCGACAAGATATCGCCATCGCTTCAATCACCCCGACGGCCGAGAGAGCAGAGAAAGTAGATTTTACCCAGTCTTACCTTCAACGAGAATACCGGATCACCGGCAAGCCGAACGGACGGCTGTAGCTGTTGCCACGTTTGCAAAGGAGAGTACACCAGGAACCCATAGGGTCAAGGAATCCATAGGGTCACCCATTTGAAGGCTCCTGTAGGCTCTTGAGGCTTCCCGAAAAAATACGGTTAGACGAGGTAGCGCATTTTTGTTGCTATCAATCTCCTAAGATATCCGCGTTCAGGGGAGTTTACGTTGAACCTGGATCTGCTTACGCGCCGACTTTCCTGTTCCCCTGGTCTCAACAGTAACTGAACAGGTTCCGATGTTAGACCCGACAATCTTAAAGGACTGGGGAAAGGGCAGTTCGTAGATGTCGTTGCCGGAGTCCGTCTTCCCCTTGCTGAGGATGCTCATCTGCAGGCGGCATATTGAGGCCGGCCCGATCGTGACATCAAGGGGGATGAGAGGCCTGAGACAAGGAATCTCGCCTCCAACAAGGATTTCAACCTGGGCTTCGGCAGGTGCGCAGTTCTGGCACATTTTTTCTGGAGTGAGGAGTCGGATTTCACTGACAGCCGACGGCTCATACACCTGGACGGGAAGCTCGTAACCGTAAGCAGGGACCTTCAGGGAAGTCGTTGTCGTTGTCGCCGGCGTTTTTACATTCAGGCCATAAGCGCCAAGGAATTCGCTTTTCCACGTTTCCCCGCCGCTCTTGCGCGGGACGGGGATGAGGGCGCCAAAGGCCACCTCGGGAAAACTATCGGCCAGGAGGGGGGTCTTATCGGAATACAGTCTCTCGATGATATCCAGTTCCCGGTTGGTGGCGACCAGCAGCGGCGTTCGAGCCTGCGCCCTGTAGTCGTCGCACATCGGTTCCAGTCGCACCGAGTTCGGGGCGGCACTGCCGACAGTAGCGCTCGCCGTTTGAGTAGTGCCCAATTTCCCTCGCGCTTTCACCCGCAGCGTGGTTTCACCGGGCACTTTCCCCCGGAGCGTAACGACCCCTCCATCCCGTCCGATGATCTCAACAATGGATGGGTCGTCGACCTTCGCATCGATAATCTTTACATTATGCTCTTTGATCGTGTTAATGCTGATAATGGGCAGGTTGACCTTCCCACTGGCAAGTCCCACACTTACTCCCATGCGTGATCTATAGACTACTACTCTATACGCGGCGCCCGTAGCGATTATCCCGGGCGTTGTATCTTGAGGACCGGATTGCGGGCGAGCAATTATCAAAGTGCTTGCACTGGCGCCGGCGGCGGATAGAAACAGCACCGACAGGGTCAACCAAGAGGCCCACTTTACATACGGAAGGGTCGTGTGTCTTTCTGTGCTCACGCTGTCGTTCGCCGTTATCATGCTGGTCTCCTTTGAAGAGCCGGGATTGAACAATTGAACAAGACAAGAGTATAGTACCGAGAAAAAATCACCTCTGCGGTCATGCCCATGATGCTAATATTTCACGCGCGTTCATTGATTATTGTAGCGCACCCGGTACCCTGGATACAAGATAAAATGTACGCAGCTGCCTTCAGTTTGAACTCGGCGAAGGCCTGCCGTGGACTTTTGAATCCACGTTTTGTAAAACCTCAGTCGGAAATGGTCTTTCAAGCCGCTTGAGTTAGACAGAGGCCCTGTAAGGTGTTTTGGGGACTATTGGGGTCGAGCCTACGGTATCCGGGATAAGGAGTATCTGAGACTCCTGCACTGCTGAACGCCCGACGCGCTCAACTTCGCTGCCATGGCTGCGCTTCAGATATGATACAATAGCGAAAGGCTTTCCGGAGGATGTGATGGCAGAGACGATACGCATCAAGTACACCTATACCTTTGGCGACGGGACCAGCAGGTCCTTCCCGCTTGCGCTCGATGCAACGACCCTTGCCTTCATCCCCCAGGCAAAGGTTGAACCGCCGCTCTGGACGCTGCTTTCCATAAACAAGTGCTCCAACTGTCCGCTGGACGAGCAGCGCCACACCTATTGTCCTGTGGCCCTGAACCTGTCAGGCATTGTCCAGCAATTCAAGGACTTCATCTCCCATGAGCGGGTCGCGGTCCAGGTCGCTGTTGAAGAACGGGCCTACGCAAAAGAAACGACAATGCAGCAGGGTCTGAGCCCTCTGCTCGGCATCATCATGACCACCAGCGGCTGCCCCGTGATGGAGCCGCTCAAGCCCATGGTGCGGTTCCATCTGCCGTTCGCCTCGCTCACGGAGACGATCTTCCGCATGGTCTCCATGTATCTTGTGGCACAGTATTTCAGGCAGCAGTCGGGAATGCCGGCGGAACTGGGGATCGAGGGCCTCAAGAAGATCTATGGGCAGGTGAACCTGGTGAACCGAGATTTTGCCAAAAGGCTCCGGGCAGCAGCGGAAAAGGACGCCAATGTGAACGCACTGGTCATCCTTGACTGCTTTGCCGCCATGCTGCCGCTTGCGGCCGAGGAGACGCTGGAGCAGGTCAGGGATTCCTTCGCGGCCTATCTGGGGCCTGCCTGAGGGGATTCGCTTGATCAGGTGCCTGAAGATTACTGCACTCGTACAAAGCCTGGAAACGTGTCTTTGCGAGCAAAGCGAAGCAGTCTCGCTGCTGATAACTGACTGAAAAACCGTCTCGCCCTTTTTCCTTCCTCCCCCTTGTTGTTCCGTGTATAATGTGGCGTCGCCGCGCGAAGCAGGGCGCCCATTGTCCTGCGTGGCGATAACCGAAACGAGGAGGTTATCACGTATTATGGGATCGCGCTTGGTTCTCTTGTCGTTTGCAGCAATTCTGCTCGCATCCTGCGCCGGCGGACAGCGGCCCGGTTACTCGAACAAATCAGCAGCGCCGCAGCCGAAGGGCACGCAGAAACCCTACACCGTCATGGGACAATCCTATACGCCGCTCCGGTCCCATGACGGCTTTCACGAAGCAGGCATTGCGAGCTGGTACGGCACGGATTTTCACGGGAAAAAAACGAGCAACGGCGAGCGGTACGATATGCACGCCATGACAGCTGCCCACAAGACACTGCCGATGAACGTGCATGTGCGTGTACGGAACATTCAGAACGGCAAAGAGATCATCGTCCGGATCAACGACCGCGGTCCCTTCGTCAGGGGCCGGGTCATTGACCTGTCCTATGCGGCGGCAAAAAAACTTGGCGTTGACGTGACCGGTACGGCCTCGGTCAGGGTCGAAGCGCTGGGATACAAGGAAGCGGGAAGCGCAGAGAAATACCGGACAGCGAACTATGATGCGGGGAACTTTACGGTGCAGGCGGGATCC